>NZ_CAMLHO010000017.1 GCF_946479765.1 uncultured Aliivibrio sp. | reverse complement strand
AACGCCGGACTGTTAATCCGTATGTCGCTGGTTCAAGTCCAGCAAAGGGAGCCATTTAAAAAGCCTCGTCATTTGACGAGGCTTTTTTTATGCTTGTTATTTAGTAAACTCAACACTACCATAACCTCCATTCATACTGATATTACATATTCATTAGGGTTACACCATGACAGAGATACCATCAGGTAAGCCAGGTAACACTGGGATCAAACGAGTAATTAAAGCGACACAGTTTTCCATGCAAGGACTAAAAGCAGCATTTAAACATGAAGCAGCTGTTCGTCAAGAATTCGCCATGTTAGTGATTGCGGCCCCTATCGCTCTATTGCTTGATGTAACTATTGTAGAAAAGATCTTATTGATTGGTGTCTTTGTCTTAATCTTTATCGTTGAACTGCTTAATTCAGCTATAGAAGCCGTTGTAGACCGTATTGGACCTGAACACCACGAATTGAGTGGCAGAGCAAAAGACATTGGCTCTTCCGCTGTCTTCGTTGCTCTATGCCTAGCAGGCTTTACTTGGCTAATGATTTTAGGTAGCCATTACTTATAGTTTTATGATTTTTATTTATCTTGAGATAAGTAGAATAACCGTATTCATTTAAAGAGGAACGTTTTCATGAACCCAATTATTCAAACACTAAAAGAACACAATGTTAGTGATGACAAAATCACAGAAGTATTTCAAGCACTGACACAAAATCCATTAGCGGCAATCGCAACAATTCAAAGCTTGGGTATCCCACAAGAAAAGCTACAGCCATTAATGATGCAAGTAATGACGAACCCAGGTTTGATTAAAGAAGCGGTTGAAGAATTAGGTTTGGATTTTTCAAAAGTAGAAGAAGCAAAAGCAAAGCTTGAAGAAAATCAATAAACGTTTTCTAGAAACATTAAAGCCCTGACTTCGGTCAGGGCTTTTTTATATCTACAGAACTATTAGGTATTTTTCTATATCGCAGATAGTTTCTATATTCCAGACACAACAAAGCCCCGATTTTCATCGAGGCTTTATCATTTAAATGTGGTACCGGTAGGCGGACTTGAACCGCCACTCCTTTCGGAAAGGGATTTTGAATCCCTCGTGTATACCAATTTCACCATACCGGCTTTATCAGCATTGCTGCTTGATGTGGTTGATTATACTCAGAGATGATCTTGGTGCAAGCTCTTTATTACACTAAGTTTTTGTTTGCTGAAATATTCAACAGTTATTTACAATCAACTTTTCATTTTTAGCTCGTCTGTCGTTATACTGCTGCTAGTTTTTAAATTTATGGAAGAAAAAATGAAGACACAACAGCAAGCAGGTTTTATGCGTCGTATGGGCGCGTGGTTCTACGATGCATTAATTATCAGCGCTGTCATGATGTTAACCGGGGGCGCTATCGTAGCGACTCTTGAGATGCTTTATGGCGCAGGGATCATTAGCTACGGTCAATTTCCTGATGTTAGCTCTTATTTAAACAACGATCCATTATGGCAAAACCTCTATCCTATAATGCTTATTTCTGTTTTTGTGGGTTTCTTTGCCTATTTTTGGTGTAAAGGACAAACTCTGGGAATGCGAGCTTGGAAACTGCAAGTTCAGCAGCTTAACGGCTCACCTATTACATTAACTCAAGCGATTATCCGTATGTCCACCTCTGCATTTGGTTTAGGTAATCTTCTTGTCTTTATCTCTAAAGATAACGCAGCCTTCCAAGATACTTGGGCAAAAACTCGAGTTATCGTTTTAGACAAAGCGGTTTAAGCATCATTGAATAATAAAAAAAAGGAGATACTCTGCAGTATCTCCTTTTTTATTGAATCGCTTTATAGTTTCCGGTTAAGTAACCCTAGAGTGATTAATAAGAAAATCAAACTCGGTCCTAATGCACCAAATATGGGGTGTATGTTATATACCAAGGTTATTGGCCCAAACACTTCATTCGATATATAAAAGGTAAAACCTGCAATTACACCTGAAAGGATCCTTGCCCCCATCGTCACACTTCGCAGAGGCCCAAATACAAATGAGAGAGCAAGCAGCATCATTACCGCGACAGATATAGGTTGTAGAGCTTTACGCCAAAAAGCCAATTCATAACGTGACGCATCTAATTCAGAATCTTTTAGATAAGTAACATAATCATATAAGCCCGTTAGTGATAACTCTTCTGGCTTAACCGTAACAACTGCTAATTTATCAGGCGTCAATGTTGTCGACCAATTTAAGGTATCCAATTTTTTTTCGCTAATCGCAGATTCATCTCTCATCTGAGTTACGGTAACATCAGTCATCTTCCAGCCCGCTTCTTTCGATTGATAATCCGCCTTTCTCGCAAATAAAATATTATCCAGTTGATTCTCTTTACTGAATTGCCATACGGTAATGCCATATAGCTTATTTTTATCATCCACTTTGGCTAAATAGATAAAGTCATTATTATCTTTCGCCCATACACCAGATTGCATCGCGACAATATTACCACCTGACTTTTGAAAGGCCCTCAAATCACGAGCCATTTTTTGAGCTTGAGGGGCACCCCATTGACCTAATACCATCACGATAAGCATTAGTGGTATGGCGGTTTTTAATACTGATACGCCAATATCTAATTTAGAGTAACCAGCCGCTTGCATTACCACAAGTTCAGAACTAGCTGCCAACATCCCTAGTCCAATTAAAGCACCAAGCAATGCCGCCATTGGAAAGAACATTTCAATATCGCGAGGCATACTTAATAACACAAAATACAGAGCCCCCATCAGGTCATAAGTCCCCTTACCTACCTGACGTAATTGCTCAACATATTTGATAATCGAAGATAAGCCAACCAAAGTAATTAAACATAATGCTGAAGTCGCTATGATTGTACGGCCAATATACCAATCTAAAATCTTAAACATGTTTTGGTTTTCTCCGCATTTTATCTTTTAATTTTCTCACAAATAAACTGTCCATCGAATTCAATATAATACCAATAATCAATAGCACGGCATTAATGGCCCACAACCCAATATAAGGCGCTAAACCACCATCTTCAACAGCAGATTTACCCGCACTTAACGAAAGAAAATACGCAAGATACAACAACACCGCTGGCCCTAATTTAGCGAACCGCCCTTGACGAGGGTTAACAGCGGAAAGAGGCACTACCACCATAGTTAATAATGGTATACAAATGATAAGCGATATACGCCACTGTAGTTCTGCTTTTGCGGCAAGTTCATTACGTTTAATCAAATCTAACGTAGGAATAGCATCCCAATCACGACGTTTTTCTTGAACTTCTTTCTGCCCTATCAGCAATTCATAAGATTCAAATTTACTTTCAAGATAATCTAAGCGAGTTGGGATCCCTTCATAACGAGTTCCTTCCTGCAAATCCAAAATTTGTCGTCCATCAGGTAATTCCTTTACTACCCCTCTTTCTGCGATTAATACACTTGGGCGTAATGAGTCATGCGGTATAGGTTGTGCTAAAAATACATGGTCTAGCTGTTTACCATTTTTGCTATTAATAGCATCAATAAATACTACAGCTTTACCATCTGGTGAGCGCTGAAACTGGCCTTTCTGTAACAAATCTACACCCGCATCTGATTCAACCGTTTCCATCAGTTGCGTGGTTTTCTCTTGGCTCCAAGGTGATAACCATAATGAGTTCACTGTTGCAGCCACACCAGTAATTAATGCTAAGTACAATGCTGCACGAATTAGGATCGAATTCCCCATCCCTGTGGCATTCATTACCGTAATTTCACTCTCAGCATAAAGACGGCCGAAAGTAAGTAAAATCCCAATAAAAATACTGAGCGGCAACATGAGTAAGCCCATTGCTGGCATATTCAAACCAACCAGAGATAAGATCAATCCACCTGGAATATCGCCATCAGAAGCGTCAGCTAATACTCGAATAAACTTTTGGCTCATAAAGATCAAAAAGAGGACAAAAAAGATTGCAAATTGACTCTTTAATGTTTCCTTGATCAAATATCTAATAATAATCACGTCGAATCTACCTATAGAAAACTTGTATTTTTGCCAGAATCACTATAATTTCCGTGTTAACCATTTATTTTTTAATCTTTGGCTAAATGTTAGCCTGCGAAATTGGAACACTAATAGTATAGTATCTAACTAGATTTTGCTCATTATCTAACATTTAGTTCTATTTGTCTTTAGGATGTAGGAGTACGCATGGAGTTCAGTGTAAAAAGTGGCAGTCCAGAGAAACAACGCAGCGCTTGTATCGTTGTTGGTGTCTTTGAACCACGTCGTTTATCTCCAATCGCAGAACAGCTAGATAAAATCAGTGACGGTTACATCAGCTCATTACTTCGCCGTGGTGATCTAGAAGGTAAACCAGGTCAAATGCTGTTATTGCATCAAGTACCAAACATTCTTTCTGAGCGTGTTTTATTAGTAGGTTGCGGTAAAGAGCGTGAACTTGGTGAGCGTCAATATAAAGATATCATCAAAAAAACCATCAGCACACTAAATGAAACAGGCTCTATGGAAGCGGTATGTTTCCTAACGGAACTGCACGTTAAAGGTCGTGATACGTATTGGAAAGTTCGCCAAGCGGTTGAATCAACCAAAGACAATCTCTATACCTTTAATCAATTCAAGAGTAATAAGCCAGAGACTCGCCGCCCATTACGCAAGTTAGTATTCAATGTGCCAACTCGCCGCGAACTTGGCTTAGGTGAAAAAGCAATTAACCATGGCTTGTCAATTGCTTCTGGTGTTAAAGCATCAAAAGATTTAGGCAATATGCCACCAAACGTTGCTAACCCAGCATATCTTGCCTCTCAAGCCCGCCGCTTAGCGGATGATTACGAAACCGTTACAACAAAAGTAATCGGTGAAGAAGAGATGAAGAAGCTAGGTATGACGTCTTACCTAGCAGTAGGTCAAGGTTCTCATAATGAATCTATGATGTCGGTAATAGAATATAAGGGCCACCCTAACCCTGATGCAAAACCTATCGTTCTTATCGGTAAAGGCCTAACTTTCGATTCAGGCGGCATCTCTATCAAACCTAGTGATTGTATGGATGAGATGAAGTACGACATGTGTGGTGCGGCTTCTGTATTTGGTGCAATGAAAGCACTGGCTAAGTTAAATCTTCCCCTGAACGTTGTTGGTGTACTTGCTGGTTGTGAAAATATGCCAAGCAGTAACTCTTACCGTCCTGGTGATATTTTAACTACCATGTCAGGTCAAACGGTTGAAGTTTTAAATACTGATGCAGAAGGTCGTTTAGTGCTTTGTGATGCATTAACCTATGTTGATCGTTACGATCCTGAATGTGTTATTGATGTTGCAACCTTAACGGGCGCGTGTGTCGTTGCTCTTGGTCACCATATCAATGGCTTAATTGCCAACCATAATCCACTTGCACATGAACTGATCAATGCGTCTGAACAATCAGGTGATCGCGCTTGGCGCTTACCAATGGCTGACGAATATAACGAGCAGTTAAACAGCCCGTTTGCAGACATGGCTAATATTGGTGGTAAAGCAGCAGGTACAATTACCGCAGGTTGTTTCTTAGCGCGCTTTGCTAAGAAGTACCATTGGGCTCACATCGACTGTGCTGGTACTGCTTGGGTCTCTGGTGCAAACAAAGGATCAACAGGCCGACCAGTCTCATTGCTTGTCCAATTCTTATTGAATCGTTCAGGTCCAGAAAACGAAGAATAAACAATTTCGTTTTATGATATAAAGGGCCTAAATACAGGCCCTTTTTTAATGACTTACTTATTGTCATTAGCCTAGTAATGCTATTAATATAAGAGAGATTATGAGCCAAGCGTTATTCTATGTACTTGAACCCACATCACCAACCGCCACTCAAGACGGGCTGTTAAAATTTGTGTGCCAGCTAGCTCATTACTATTATTCTCAAAATGCTCGTGTCTATATTTTAAGTGACGACAAAGAGCAGGCCTTGTTGATTGATGAGATACTCTGGCAAAACGATGTATCTGAATTTACACCGCATAATTTGATTGGCGAAGGCCCAAAATCAGGCTCTCCAATCGAGATTGGCTGGGGTACATTACGCTCCTCAGGCCGCCGACATGTATTAATAAATTTAGCTCAAGAGGTCGCAACTTTTGCGGTTTCCTTTGCTCAAGTGGTAGACTTCGTACCCTGTGAAGAAAAAAGCAAACAACACGCTCGAGAAAGGTATAAAATATACCGAAATGCAGGCAGAGCCATGCAAACCGAGACATTAAAATAGTGCCAATCATCATAGCTAAACAACTCATATATTTACCCTTTTAAATAATGAGCCATTAATTATGATATTTGGCATTCCACTTTTTAGTAGAGATATTCGTGACGAACACTATGGAAAAGACATATAACCCGCAATCAATAGAACAAGCTCTGTACCAGACTTGGGAAGAAAAAGGCTACTTTAAGCCTCATGGCGACACATCAAAAGAAGCTTACAGCATCATGATCCCGCCACCAAATGTCACGGGTAGCCTGCACATGGGCCATGCTTTCCAAGATACGATCATGGATACACTAATCCGTGCTGAACGTATGAAAGGCAAAAATACCCTTTGGCAAGTAGGTACTGACCACGCAGGTATCGCGACCCAAATGGTTGTTGAGCGTAAGATTGCGGCTGAAGAAGGCAAAACAAAACACGATTACGGTCGTGAAGCTTTCATCGATAAAATTTGGGAATGGAAAGCAGAATCTGGCGGCACAATTACGAAGCAACTTCGTCGCCTTGGTGCTTCTGTCGATTGGGATCGTGAACGATTCACAATGGATGATGGTTTATCTGCTGCAACTCAAGAAGTGTTTGTTCGTCTATTCGAAGAAGACCTAATCTACCGCGGTAAACGTTTGGTAAACTGGGACCCTAAATTGCACACGGCAATTTCTGATCTTGAAGTTGAAAACAAAGATAAAAAAGGCTTCATGTGGCACTTCCGCTACCCACTAGCAAATGGTGTTAAAACGGCTGATGGTAAAGACTACATTGTCGTTGCTACCACTCGTCCAGAAACCATGCTTGGTGATACCGGTGTTGCTGTAAACCCTGAAGATCCTCGTTACAAAGATCTGATCGGTCAACACATTGAACTGCCTATCGTTGGTCGTTTAATTCCAATCGTAGGCGATGAGCATGCGGACATGGATAAAGGCACGGGTTGTGTGAAAATCACTCCAGCTCATGACTTTAACGATTACGAAGTAGGTAAACGTCATAGCCTACCAATGATCAACATCCTAACCTTCAACGCTGATATTCGTGATACCGCAGAAGTATTCACAACTAACGGTGAAGAAAGTGATGTTTACAGCGCTGAACTTCCTGCTAAATATCACGGCATGGAGCGTTTTGCTGCTCGTAAAGCTATCGTAGCTGAGTTCGATGAACTGGGTCTTCTTGAAGAGATCAAAGATCACGATTTAACCGTTCCTTACGGTGACCGTGGTGGTGTTGTTATCGAACCAATGCTGACTGACCAATGGTACGTACGTACTGCCCCTCTTGCTGCACCTGCTGTTAAAGCGGTTGAAGATGGTCAAATCAAGTTTGTTCCTAAACAATATGAAAACATGTACTTCTCTTGGATGCGTGATGTTCAAGATTGGTGTATCTCTCGTCAACTTTGGTGGGGTCACAGAATCCCTGCTTGGTATGACAACAGCGGTAAAGTTTACGTTGGTCGTTCTGAAGAAGAAGTTCGTGAGAAAAACAACCTTGCACCTGTTGTTGTACTTCGCCAAGACGACGATGTACTTGATACATGGTTCTCTTCTGCGCTTTGGACATTCGGTACACAAGGCTGGCCTGAAAACACAGACGCACTTAAAACATTCCACCCATCAGAAGTTCTAGTATCAGGTTTTGATATTATCTTCTTCTGGGTTGCTCGTATGATCATGATGACCATGCACTTCGTGAAAGACGAAGAAGGCAATGCACAAGTACCATTCAAAACTGTTTATATGACGGGCCTTATCCGTGATGAAAACGGCGATAAGATGTCTAAGTCAAAAGGTAACGTACTTGACCCTATCGATATGATCGATGGCATCGGCCTTGAAGAGTTAGTTGAAAAACGTTGTGGCAACATGATGCAACCTCAACTTGCTAAGAAGATCGAAAAAGCAACGCGTAAAACGTTTGAAGGCGGTATCGAACCATATGGTACTGATGCCCTACGTTTCACTCTTGCAGCAATGGCATCGACAGGTCGTGATATCAACTGGGATATGAAACGCCTTGAAGGTTACCGTAACTTCTGTAACAAACTATGGAACGCAAGCCGTTACGTATTGATGAATACAGAAGAGCACGATTGTGGCATGACTGAAGGTGCAGAGCTTGAGTTCTCATTAGCAGACCAATGGATCACTTCTCAGTTTGAAGTTGCAGCGAAAGAGTTTAATGCTCACCTAGACAACTACCGTCTAGATATGGCAGCGAACACTCTGTATGAATTCATCTGGAACCAATTCTGTGACTGGTACTTAGAGCTAACTAAACCAGTTCTTTGGAAAGGTACTGAAGCACAACAACGTGCAACTCGTTATACGTTGATCACGGTTCTTGAAAAGACATTACGTCTTGCTCACCCTATTCTTCCTTACATCACTGAATCAATCTGGCAGAGCGTTAAGCCATTAATTGATGGTGTGGAAGGTGAAACCATCATGACTCAAGCATTACCTCAGTTTAATGAAGAAAACTTCAATGCTGATGTCGTTGCTGATCTTGAGTGGGTTAAAGCCTTCATTACAAGTATCCGTAATTTACGTGCTGAATACGACATCGCGCCAAGCAAAGGCTTAGACGTAATGATTAAAGTTGCTGATGAGAAAGACGCAGCGCGTATTAAAGCAAATGAGATTGTACTAACGTCTCTAGCAAAACTAGACAGTATTAAGGTTCTTGCTGACAATGAAGAGACGCCTGCATGTGCGACTTCTCTTGTTGGTAAATCTGAATTGATGATCCCAATGGCGGGTCTTATCGATAAAGATGCAGAGCTTGCTCGTTTAGATAAAGAAGTAGCGAAAATCCAAGGCGAGATTAAACGTATCGAAGGTAAATTAGGTAACGAAGGTTTCGTTGCTAAAGCACCTGAAGTGGTTATCGCTAAAGAGCGCGAAAAACTAGATGGCTATAACGAAACTCTTGTTAAGCTAGAAGCACAAAAAGAAACAATCGCAGCACTATAAATAAACCTTTGATCTTTATTAGGTTGATATTATCGTAATGCATAAAAAAGGCCGATGTTAACGCATCGGCCTTTTTTCTACTTACAAAGGGAAGTGAATAACGTTTTCAGTTTTTGATAATCCAATCTCAAGTTCATGAAGTTGCCCGTCAAGCATGACAGAAACCACATACAAATCATTTGGATTTTTCGTTTGATCATTCCAATACTTTGGCGCTTCAACCTGAAATAATGCAGATACATGATCGCCTCTCACATCCACAGGGATCGTCAATGTCATTCCATCAAATTTAATATTCGCCGAAATTAAATTTGGTTTATACATCTGAAAATACACATTAACTTTAAGCTCACAACCGTGGTGCCATATTTGCTCTACACTAATATGATTTAAAGAAAGGTGAGGAATTGGTTGGAAAAAACAGACACCAAAAACACCAATATCATCTTTAATGTCGCTGTCTTTTACTGCACCAAAACGATAATGATACGCCTGATTTATTTCGCAAACACCACTGATTTCATCGTCATCTAATAACCAATCATCCTCATCTTCTTCCAAAAAGAGAACTTCAAAGCGATTACCACCTAACTGTAAAAACTCTTTGATGTCTTTACGGTAGCGAGTCATTAGCTCATTACAATCAAATACGGCTACGCCATTGATTCTCACTTCTGCATAGCGAGAGATCCCACTCATCACTAATTCAATTGCAGGATAATTAAGTAACGCTTCATCTACCTCAAAGAAACGCATCAAATGCCATTCTTGCTTATTGGCTTCCTCAACAGAAAGAGCCTCATAAACAGAAGCAATCCCTTGTTGAATTGGAATATCTTTAATAGGTAATGCAGTGTCAGTTAATGGCGACAATTGCCATAGCGCTGCTTCATCATTAAGTACAATTCTTGTATTCATTCGTATCTTCATCCCTAAAAAAAATGCCCTACACTTGTAATTACAAGCCTAGGGCACTGTTTCTCTATTGTCGTTATTTGACAATATTATTATTCTTCGTCACCATCTTCGATAATGTCATACTCAGCGTCTTCGCCTTCATAGTATGTACCCCAACCATCATAGATAATGTCGAACTTCTCAGCGAGTTGAACCAACTTTTCTACTTGAGCATCAATCACTTCAGCGTCTAACGTTGAATCCATTACTGCATCACAGCAAAGGATCTTAGTACCGTCTTCATCTTCAAGTTCTTCCGCTTCTAATACTTCAAAGCCCATTTTAAATGCTTCAACAACTGCATTTTCAAGTGCTTTAAAATCTTCAGCCATTAAGTGGTGCTCGATAGCATACAGTGCTTCCGGCTCACTTCCGTCGGCTTTTAACGACTCAATAATTTCACGAGTTTCTGCTTTTTGCAGTTCAAGAAATTGTTCAACCGATAGATATTCGTCTTCTTGAGACATAGTAAGGCTCCACACTGTATTAGATAATAAACTATAACCATCATTATAGCCTGCTCAAACCAAATTCCCTAGCACTTCAATAATTAAAGAATATTTACCTTCTATACGGTATTATTTCTCTTGTAGTGGTAGCAATTAGAAAGGAATCTTAGCCATTAGCAAAGATAAGCAAGGTCTAGGTAGGACCGCATTTAAACCTGACCAAAAAACCAAATAAATAATTTAAATATATATTCACATTCGGTGCATTTTTATGTTTAAATGTTTTTATAGATTTTGATATACACCGCTAGGAGCGCAGTATGGGTTTTAATATACGTAATAGAAATTTTTTAAAATTATTGGATTTTACCCCTAAAGAGATTATGCATTTACTTGAGCTTTCAGCTGATTTAAAAAAAGCAAAATACGCAGGTTATGAGCAACCTAAGTTATCAGGTAAAAACATTGCGCTTATTTTTGAAAAAGCCTCTACACGTACACGCTGTGCCTTTGAAGTGGCGGCTTTTGATCAAGGCGCTAAAGTCACCTACCTTGGCCCTTCAGGAACTCAAATTGGTCAAAAAGAATCAATAAAGGATACCGCTCGCGTACTTGGCCGTATGTATGATGGCATCGAATATCGCGGTTTTGGACAATCAATTGTTGAAGAACTCGGTAAGTATGCTGGCGTTCCTGTTTGGAATGGATTAACTGATGAATTTCACCCAACTCAAATACTTGCTGACTTTCTCACAATGCAAGAATATGCAAGTGGAAAGCAATTAAATCAAATCACCTTCGCCTACCTTGGCGACGCTCGAAATAACATGGGTAACTCACTAATGGTAGGGGCAGCGAAAATGGGCATGAAGATCCGTCTTGTCGCGCCAAAGCAGTTTTGGCCAGAAGATGCTTTAGTCGAACAATGCCAAGCGATCGCACTACAAACAGGTGCAAAAATCATTTTGACCGAAGACGTTGAAGCTGGCGTTAAAAATTGTGATTTCTTGTACACTGATGTTTGGGTCTCTATGGGTGAAGCGCCTGAAGCCTGGGATGAGCGAGTGGCATTAATGACACCTTACCAAATAAATATGGATGTGATTAAGGCAACAAATAATCCGAATGTGAAATTCATGCATTGCTTACCCGCTTTTCATAATGATGAAACGACCATCGGAAAAGAGATTGCAGAAAAATATGGCATGAACGGATTAGAAGTTACCGATGAAGTTTTTGAGTCTGATTTCTCGATTGTATTTGATGAGGCCGAAAATCGCATGCATACAATTAAAGCAATAATGGTTGCAACACTAGGAAGTTAATCTCTCTTGTTTTAAAAGAGTAATCAAAAGAAAATTTGATGCAAACGCTTGCTTAGGATTTTGATACGAGTATAATCTCGCGCAATTTACTAGGAAATTATGATGCTATTAACTTACCTTCATACAGCGGCCGACCGAATATCTGCACTGACAAAGTGTGGTGGTCCCCTATTTTTTGAGTTTCCTAATTACCGATATTTTTAAAGCCTCCTATTTTATAGGGGGCTTTTTTTTGATTTAAATATGACTGACACACTAAAGGGAAGAGAGACTATGGCTAACTCGCTATATCAAAAACATATCATTTCTATTCCAGAGCTATCTCGTGAAGAGTTAGAACTAATTGTAGCAACGGCAGGTAATATAAAAAAAGAACCTCAACCTGAATTATTGAAGAATAAGGTTATTGCTAGCTGCTTTTTTGAAGCGTCGACTCGTACTCGCCTATCTTTTGAAACTGCGATTCAACGTTTAGGTGGTTCAGTCATTGGTTTTGATACAGCGGGTAACACATCCCTTGCTCAAAAAGGTGAAACTTTAGCAGATTCAGTTCAGATCATTACTTCTTATGCTGATGCTTACGTAATGCGTCACCCTAAAGAAGGGGCTGCTCGCCTAGCTTCTGAATTCTCAAACGGTACGCCAGTAATAAATGCAGGGGATGGTGCAAACCAACATCCGACGCAAACCTTATTAGATTTATACACCATCTACGAAACTCAAGGGCGCTTAGATAACCTAAATATCGCTTTTGTTGGAGATTTGAAATATGGACGTACCGTTCACTCTTTAACTCAAGCTTTAGCTAAATTTGAGGGGATAAAATTCTTCTTTATCTCGCCAGAAGTATTAGCAATGCCTGACTATATTTGTGAAGAGTTAGATGAATTAGGTATTGAATACCAATTACTTAATAGCATGGAAGATGCGATTCCTGAGTTAGATATCCTGTATATGACTCGAGTTCAAAAAGAACGCTTTGATGAATCTGAATATGCGCACATCAAGTCTGCCTACATTCTTTCCGCGCAAGATTTACAACCTGCTCGTGACAACCTAAAAGTGCTTCACCCCCTTCCTCGTATCGATGAGATTAATATCGACGTAGATAAAACACCACACGCTTATTATTTCCAACAAGCTGAAAATGGCGTTTATGCTCGCCAAGCTTTATTAGCTCTTGTTCTTAACGAAACACTTTAGGGGAAACGACGATGCCTAACAAAACTCAATTACGTGTTGAAGCAATCAATAACGGTACGGTAATCGACCATATCCCAGCGAATATTGGTATTAAAGTTTTAAAACTATTTCAAATGGATAAAACTGCAGAACGCGTAACGATTGGTTTAAACCTACCTTCTTCAGCGCTTGGCTCTAAAGATTTATTAAAAATTGAAAATACTTTTATTACACCAGAACAAGCGAGTAAATTGGCGCTTTATGCACCACACGCAACGGTAAATCAAATTGAAAACTATGAAGTAGCTAAGAAGATCCCTCTTCAACTGCCTACTCAAATCACTGGTGTATTTGAGTGTCCAAACAGTAACTGCATTACTCATGGTGAACCTGTTGATAGTAGTTTTAAAGTCATTACAAAAAATGACGATATCCATTTGAAATGCAAATATTGTGAAAAGGTTTATTCACGAGAAGTCGTCACTGACCTAAATTAATATTAATTATATGATTCTTCTCAGCCTCGATATTGTCGGGGCTGTTTTCTTATTAAGATTTGTTTTATATTAAACTTACAGCAGAGCTACTTGCTCTCTCTATTAATCATAGGAATCATGATAATGACTAAAGTTCTTCATACAGATAACGCTCCAGCAGCAATTGGTCCATACATTCAAGGTGTTGACCTTGGTAACATGGTCCTAACGTCAGGTCAAATTCCAGTAAACCCTGCAACTGGTGAAGTATCTGATGATATCGCAGAACAAACTCGTCAATCTCTAGAAAACGTGAAAGCCGTTGTTGAAGCTTCTGGCTTAACCGTTTCTGACATAGTCAAAATGACAGTATTTGTAAAAGACTTAAATGATTTTGGTACAGTAAACGAAGTGTACGGAAACTTCTTTGATGAACATAAAGTAGCAAACTACCCTGCACGTTCTTGTGTTGAAGTAGCTCGCCTTCCAAAAGATGTTGGCATTGAAATCGAAGCTATTGCTGTTCGAAAATAAGCTTTACGCACAAATACATGAGATGATTAAGGCAGACTTTATAAAAGCTCTGCCTTATTTTTTATTTAAACATTGAACCGCTTTAGTGTAGACCGTTGCGAACCAAACCGAGAAAGCCGTTGGATTGTTTTCTAATTCTTGTTGAATCGCCCCCTCACTCCACCACTGAATATCACTGACCTCTTCTGGATTAATCGTAAATTCCACATTAGGCGTATTCACCAATAGAATATAATCTAGCTCGTGTTCACTCAGTCCATTCTCTAATTCGGCTTGATAAATAAACCAACCCAGATTTTCAAATGAGTTTTCAGCGACACCTGTAATGCCGATTTCTTCTTCTAATCGACGCTCTCCAGCTGATTCAATTGACTCATTAATTCTTGGGTGTGAACAACAGGTATTACTCCATTTTCCTTTACTGTGGTATTTACATTCAGCGCGCTTTTGTAAAAGAAATTCTCTTCCGTTTTTACCATTACGATAAAGTAGAACCGAGAAAGCCAAATGTAATAACCCTTTCTCATGCGCTTCTAGCTTTTCCATTATACCAATGGCTTCACCCTGCTGATTTACAAGGACAACGTCTTCTTTCATTATTATCCACACATTTAAGAACATACACATCAAAAACAAAAGGGTATACAGCAAGCTGTATACCCTTAAACATAATCATAAAAACTTAAGCTTGGTTGCGTTGTGCAACTTCTTTATTTAATTCTTCTAGCTTAGTTTTCATTTGTTCGCGGCACTCATTCGCTAATTCACGAACGTTTGTCTTATCGTAACCGTCAAGACTCACTGGCGGTAAGATCTCTACAATCACTACACCGTTATTCCAACGATTTAATTTTACGCCTTCCGTATTACTACATACGATAGGGGTTACTGGAACTCCAGCAGCAATTGCAGCATGGAATGCACCCGTTTTAAATGGCAATAAACCACGACCACGAGAACGCGTTCCTTCTGGGAACATCCATACAGATACATTATGTTTCTTAATATTATCCGCAACTTGTGAAATCGTACCTACCGCTTTACTGCGGTTATTACGGTCAATCAAAATATTACCAGTGATCCAGTACAGCTGACCAAACAGTGGCATCCACGCGATGCTTTTTTTACCTACCGTTACCGTTCTTGGTTGAATTGCCCCAGAGACAGTAAATAAATCCCAGCTATTTTGATGGTTTGCGATGTATAAACTTGGTCCTGAATTTTTAACACTTTCAGGAACTCGCACTTCAAGTTTAATACCAAATACTCGTGACATACGAGCAAACCAAAGACCAAAAGTATAAACGTGTTTTGGATTACGTGGGCTCAACAAACAATAACCACAACCAAATACAAACGTAAAGACAGCAAAGATAGCCAGAGCAACTAGGCGTAACAATGCAATCATAAGTGTTTCTCCTACTTATATATAAACAATAAAAAACCGGGTCATAACATACCCGGTTTCCATTTTAGTAATGAGTCTCGATTAAATAACCACCAAGATTATAAATCGCTACTACGAACTCTTTCGATATTCGCACCTAATGCGGTTAACTTGTCTTCAATTTTATCATAACCACGGTCGATATGATAAATACGATCAACAATTGTTTCACCTTTCGCTATACAACCTGCGATAACAAGGCTTGCAGAAGCACGTAAATCAGTAGCCATGACTTGGGCACCACTTAAACTTTCAGTATCACCACAAATAGCAGTATTACCTTCAATTTCAGCGTGAGCGCCCATACGTTGTAGTTCCGGAATATGCATGAAACGGTTTTCAAAAATCGTTTCAGTAATAATACCTGCTCCTTTTGCCATCATATTCAGCAAAGTAAATTGTGCTTGCATATCGGTTGGGAATGCTGGATGTGGTGCTGTGCGGATATTTACCGCTTTCAGTTCACGTCCTGTCATATCCAAGCTGATCCAGTCTTCACCGGTTTCAACTTTTGCACCCGCTTCTTCAAGCTTCGCAAGCACAGATTCAAGTAAATGTGCGTGGGTATTTTTACATACCACTTTACCGCCAGATACAGCAGCAGCAACAAGGAATGTACCCGTTTCAATACGGTCAGCAACCACTTTGTGATAACCACCACCAAGACGTTCTACGCCTTCGATAGTAATCGTATCACTACCCATGCCTGATACTTTCGCGCCAATCGCATTTAAGAAATGAGCGGTATCGACAATCTCAGGTTCACGGGCGGCGTTTTCTAAAACAGTAGTGCCTTCAGCTAACGTTGCTGCACACATAACGGTAATCGTTGCACCTACGCTGACTTTATCCATCACGATGTGCGCGCCTTTTAGACGTCCATCAACTTCAGCTTTAACGTAACCATCTTCAAGCTTGATCGTCGCACCTAGTTGCTCAAGACCATTGATATGAAGATCAACAGGACGAGCACCTATAGCACAACCACCAGGTAAAGATACTTGACCTTTACCAAAGCGGGCAACTAATGGACCTAACGCCCAAATTGATGCTCGCATGGTTTTCACTAGATCGTAAGGTGCACAGAAATTATTAACACCGCTTGCATCAATATGGACAGAACCATTACGTGAAACTTTAGCGCCTAAGCGTTGTAGCAACTCCATAGTTGTATCTACATCGCGTAGCTTGGGTACATTTGCAACTTCCACTGGCTCTTCAGCAAGCAGTGCTGCAAATAAAATTGGCAGTGCAGCATTTTTTGCACCAGAAATCGTAACCTCTCCAGAAAGTGGTTTTTCACTTCCTTGAATTCGAAACTTATACATTCAAAGGACCTCTTAGAATAAGCTATTTAATTTTTTATCACGTGCCCACTCTTCGGGAGTAAACGCTTTTATTGATAGAGCGTGAATGGTATTTGTTGAGATGTGTTCCATCAAAGGTCCGTAGATGGTTTGTTGCTTTTTAACTCGGCTCATTCCATTGAACGATTCATCCACAGCAATAACTTCAAAATGGCTTCCTTCACCTTTAACGTGAATCTCTTGAAGTTGAAGTGCTGCGTCTAATAATTCTTTAATCTCGGCGCTTTCCATTACTCTACCTTTTGCGTTATTAAATGATCAGCAAATAATGATTCCACATTACTTAATTGAATTAAAGTAATGAGCTGATCAGGGACGAAAGTAAGCATTATATGACAGTTTTGTTTTTTTGCATGCTCTATTAGATGTAAAAGTAACACAACACCTGCCGAGTCAATACGATTAACGTGAGCTAAGTCTACCTTTACTTGTGCAACTTTAGGTTTCCATTCTGTCAATTTATTCCAAATATTAGGCACAGTCTCACGATCAAGCACCCCATTTAAATGAATTTCATCCGCTTTCGCTTCACATAAATCCATTATTGACATTATTTACTCCCTTCTAAGCGAATAGGTTGCTTCGCTAAAGAGGCTAATTCTTTACTTACTGAACTGATGCCTTCTTTACGAATTTTCCCATTCCACTCCGATTGTTTAGTAGATAAAAGGCTAACACCCTCAGCGACCATATCAAACGCTTGCCACTCTTCCGTTTTCTTATTTTTACGTAATTTAAAATCAACTTTTACCGTTGGACGAGCAGAGTCTAAAATATCCACTCGCACACTAATAATCTTTTTCCCTTTAGGGATAGCCTTCGCTTTCTCTAACGTGATTTCTTGATCCGTATATAACGTTAATACTTGTGCATACGAAGCCACTAAATATTCACGAAATGCTACCACAAACTCAGCTCTTTCTTCCGCTGACGTTTTCTTTAGATGTGTTCCCAGTAATTTGTAAGCCGCATATTTCACGTTTACATAGGGCATCAACTCTTCATTAACAATCGTTTTTAATATATTTGGGTTTGATTGAATGGCGCTTTGCTCTGCTTTTAGACGTGCGAAAGTCACTTCAGATACCTGAGCCATCATTTCATATGGCTTAGTTTTATCTATATTTTCAGCTTTCACTCCTACTGAAAGTAGAGTGACTAACGCCATAAAAATACCTAACCATGCTTTCATTACTCCTCCTCACTTTTATCTGACGAATCACCGCCTATGCTATACAAGACTTGTCCGATCATATCTTCTAATACAAGTGCCGATTTGGTGTCTTCAATATAATCACCATCGCCAAGCATATCGATATCTTCATCAATAAATCCAGGGACAATTCCAATGTATTGCTCGCCAATTAAACCAGAAGTCAAAATCTGTGCCGATGATGTTTCAGGAAAAGCGCCAAACTGCTTATCAATTTCCATGCTAACAATGGGTAAATACGTGTCGGTATCTAACGTAATGCCTTCTACGCGTCCAACCACAACACCACCAACCTTAATTGGAGAGCGTGATTTTAAACTACCAATATTATTAAACTGCGCATTTAAAGTGTAATACTCACCACTACCACCACTACGAACATCCGCAACTTTAAGTAATAACATCAATAGTGCAGCCATTCCTGCTAAAACAAAAAGCCCAACAAAAAACTCTACTTTACGTGTCTGTTGCATAATTAATTCCCAAACATCAGTGCTGTCAGCACAAAATCAATACCTAATACCGCCAGTGACGAATGCACTACCGTTCGTGTTGTGGCCAATGAGATCCCCTCAGAGGTCGGCGTTGCATCGTAGCCATTAAATAATGCAATCCAAGTTACGATAAAGGCGAACACTACGCATTTAATAATGCTATTTACGATGTCATAACGCACATCAACCGATGACTGCATTAATGACCAAAAACTACCATAATCAATGCCTTTCCATTCAACACCGACAATCTGACCGCCCCAAATCCCAACGGCCATAAAGATCATAGCTAATAATGGCATTGAGATAATACCAGCCCATAAACGTGGGGCAATAATTCGACGTAAGGGATCAACCGCCATCATTTCCATACCAGAAAGTTGCTCGGTTGTTTTCATTAATCCAATTTCAGCGGTTAGCGCAGAGCCCGCTCGCCCTGCAAATAATAGTGCGGTGACGACAGGCCCAAGTTCTCGTAATAATGATAATGAGACTAACTGCCCCAAACTGGTTTCAGCACCATAATCCACCAGAATAATGTAGCCTTGAAGGCTAATCACCATGCCAATAAATAGACCAGAAACCACAATGATAACTAAAGAACGAACACCCACTGAATACAGTTGAGTCAGTAATAATGGGAACATCTTTACTGGTTGAGGCTTTGCAACAATAGCGCCGAGTAACATAAAAGTGGCTCGCCCAAGCACTTCACAAACCGATAAGGCTCGCTTACCAAGTTGCTCAATTGACGAAATAAGTGAAAAATTACTCATGAGAAAACAACGCCTCATTTAATGGTTTTGCTGGAAAACGAAAAGGAACAGGACCATCAGAACGCCCGTCCAAGAACTGACGAACTTGAGGATCTGGATTATCTTCTAGCTCTTGTGGTGATCCTTGAGCAATGATCTGCCCATTTGCTAATAAGTAGACATGATCAGCAATGCTCATCACTTCAGGGACATCATGTGATACCACGACAGAAGTTAGACCTAAAGCGTCATTTAAGTTACGTATTAAATCAACTAAAACCCCCATTGTAATAGGGTCTTGGCCAACAAAAGGTTCATCGTACATGATGAGGGCAGGATCCAAAGCAATGGCTCGAGCCAATGCTGCACGACGTGCCATTCCCCCCGACAGCTCACTTGGCATTAAGTCTGCTGCGCCACGCAAGCCCACCGCTTCAAGCTTTAACAATACGAGTGTTCGAATAAATTCTTCTGATAATTTTGTATGCTCTCGTAGTGGAAAAGCCACGTTATCAAACACATTCATATCAGTAAAAAGAGCACCAGATTGAAATAACATGCCCATTTTCTTGCGTGCTAAATACAGATCTTTACGGCCTAATTTAGGAATATTCCACTCTTCAAAATGAATATTTCCAGACTCTGGAGGAATTTGCCCACCAATTAATCTCAAAAGTGTGGTTTTACCTATACCAGATGGCCCCATAATCGCGGTTATTTTACCTTTTGGTACTGATAAACTGATGTTATCAAAAATAACTCGATCACCTCGTTTAAAGGTTAAGTTTTCGACTTTTATTAAGGCTGTATTTGTGTCGATATCATTATTTTTCATCAAAAAACCTTCCTAGCAATATAATGATAAGTATACGTTAACTTATCAATCAAACTTATGTTTTTTAACATTCTTTAGAATATCCGCCACCAAAGCTGCCTTTTTTCTTTCCTTTTAGTAAGAGAAGCGTCAAAATTAATGATTAACTATAAAAACATCTTCTACAAAAGGAAATTAACACATGACAGAGCTGCTCATGCCAACTCTACTTCTTATCGTTGGACTCTCTCTACTTGTTTGGGGTGCCGATAAACTGGTATTTGGTTCTGCCGCGTTAGCGAGAAACTACGGTATTTCCCCATTAGTCATCGGTATGACGATACTAGCAATGGGGTCATCAGCACCTGAAATGATGGTTTCTGCTGCCGCTGCACTTGATGGCAAAACAGACACCGCAGTAGGAAACGTCATTGGGTCAAACATCGCTAATATTGCGTTAATTTTAGGTATTACCGCCTTAATTAAGCCTCTTGCTATTAGCTCAGGTATTATCCGCCGCGAATTACCATTAATGCTCATTGTTACTTTATTGGCAGGCGGCATAATGTACAATAATTACCTTGGATTTAATGAAGGTTTATTATTAATCGCTCTTTTTGTGGCTTTCATTATCGCTATGCTTTACATAAGCAAAAGTGAACAAAAAAATGGTGACATTCTACTTGAGGAACAAGAATCAGAAATACCAGAAGGCGTAGCCAATCGTAAAGCGCTCTTCTGGGTTGTTGTCGGATTAATCTTACTTCCTCTAGGTGCTAATATGCTGATCGATAACGCCGTCGTTATTGCAAAACACTTTGGTATGAGTGATCTCGTTATCGGTTTAACTATTATTGCTTTAGGTACTAGCCTTCCTGAACTTGCCGCTTCAGTAGCCGGTGTTTTAAAAGGTGAAGACGATATGGCTGCTGGTAATATTATTGGCTCGAATGTGTTCAACATTCTAGCGGTAATGGGTATTCCAGCACTGATTAACCCATCAGCAATAAGTCCAGATTTAATGAACCGCGACTTCTACGTAATGTTGGGGGTTTCGATTTTATTACTGCTTATGGCGTTAGGTAAAAGTCGCAGTATTAATCGAATTGAAGGTGGTATTTTAGTCACCTGTTTCTTAGTTTACCAAGGTTACCTTTTCTACACGATGTAACCCCTCACGCAACTCCTTTAATTGCAGATAGGTCAGATTTACCCTTTTATGAGTAAATGACCTATCTGTTTTTTCTACTCCTTCCCCTCATTCGACAGCACTCCTTCTTGAACTACCTCTGGTATATGGCATAATAATTGTATACGCTACTCATCTAGCTCATGCATCTGCTATAAACCAAAATTAAGGTGGTAACCCGATGGCAACTCAGTTTGATTTCTGCAAAGCAGGAAAAAATGTTCTTCAAATTGAAATAAATGCACTCATCCAGTTGAATAACTATATTAATGATGATTTTGCTAAAGCATGCCAATTAATGTTGGAATGTAAGCGTAAAGTGGTTGTTATGGGAATGGGGAAATCGGGACACATTGGTAAAAAGATTGCAGCGACATTAGCAAGTACAGGCACCCCTTCTTTCTTTGTGCATCCTGGTGAAGCAAGTCATGGTGATCTAGGCATGATAGAGAAAGGTGATGTCGTTATCGCCATCTCAAACTCTGGTGAATCCGGTGAAATTTTAGCTTTACTGCCTGTAATTAAACGCCTTGGTATTACCCTTATCACCATGACAGGTAAACCTGAATCAAGCATGGCTAAAGTGGCTGATGTAAACCTACAAATTACCGTCCCTCAAGAAGCCTGCCCTTTAGGCTTAGCTCCTACATCAAGCACAACGGCAACGCTAGCAATGGGAGATGCATTTGCTGTCGCCCTTTTACAAGCAAGAGGCTTTACCGCTGATGACTTTGCACTGTCTCATCCTGGCGGTGCATTAGGTCGAAAATTACTGCTATTATTATCAGACATCATGCACAAAGATGATGAACTGCCAATGGTAACTAAAGACGCGCTTATAAAAACCGCATTGCTTGAAGTGTCTGAAAAAGGTCTTGGAATGACGGCGATTGTTGATCACGAACAAAAAGTCATTGGTATTTTTACTGATGGTGATTTACGTCGTTTATTGGATAATAGAGTTGATATTCATACTCAGACCATTGGTGAAGTTATGACACATTCGCCAGCAGTTTCTAACCCTCATTTATTAGCGGTTGAAGGTCTGAATTTAATGCAAGATAAGAAAATTAATGGCTTACTACTGTGTGATGAAAATAATCGCTTAGTTGGTGCGCTAAATATGCATGACTTACTAAAAGCAGGGGTAATGTAATGACAACCAAATTCATTCCAACACTCTACGGTAATGTTGAAGAGTCTATATTCACTATTGCAAAAAACATCAAACTTTTGATTTGCGATGTCGATGGTGTATTTTCTGATGGCCTAGTTTATATGGGCAATGACGGTGAAGAACTAAAAACATTCCACACTCGTGATGGCTACGGCGTTAAATCGTTAATGTCAGCAGGTGTTGAGATTGCTATTATCACAGGTCGTAACTCTAAGATTGTAGAAAACCGTATGACAGCACTTGGTATTAAACTGATTTACCAAGGACAAGACAATAAACTACAAGCATATCAAGATATTTTAACTAAACTCAATATAGCACCTGAGCACACAGGCTATATTGGTGACGATCTTATTGATTGGCCAGTAATGGAAAAAGTTGCCTTAAAAGTGTGTGTTGCCGATGGACATCCACTTTTGGTGCAACGCGCAAATTATGTCACCACCATTAAAGGTGGATATGGTGCAGTTCGTGAGGTCAGTGACCTGATCCTAGAAGCAAAAGGTGAACTAGAGCAGCACAAAGGTTTAAGTATATGACCTTGAAACATCTTTTCATGGCAATATTATTGATGATCTCCAGTTGGTCAGGGTATTACTTGTATTATGAGTACACTCAAAATGACTCACAAATCATTACTGATCAGCAAGTTCCTGTATTTACAGGTAGAAATACCAGCAATAATAACTATGATGAAAGTGGTGTTCGAAATTACCAAATAAATGCAAAAGCACTCAAGCGCTTTGCTCAAACAGGCGAGACCAATTTTACTACCCCTCACCTTTTTGTCTTTAAAGATGGTAAAACAAAAGAGTGGGAAATAATTTCTGATGTTGGTGTTTTAAATAAGAAGCATGTTCTTTATTTAAGCGGTAATGTCATTGTCAAAAATTTACTGCCAGACGCGGCTTTTGAAACCATGACAACGGACAGTTTAACAATAGAACTCACTACAAAAGATTTTATGACCGAAGATGTCGTCAATCTTGTTGGCCCAACGTTTGAAACCACTGGCGTAGGTATGAAAGGTAACTTTACTAGTCAACAAACGACCCTATTAGAGAATGTACAAGGTATCTATGAAGCTTTCACAAATTAGTCTACTTGCTGGCTTACTATTTAGCTCTCCAAGCTGGGCACTAAGCAGCGATACAGAACAACCAATTCACATCAATTCAGATTCACAAAACTTTGATATGCAAAGTAATCAAGTGACTTTTCTGGGTGATGTTACTTTAAAGCAAGGCAGCATTAAAATTTTTGCTGATAAGCTTGTCGTTATTCGACCTCAGGGGCAAGAAGGGCGTGAAATTTTAGAAGCATATGGTAAGCCAGCTCGCTTTAGCCAACTTACTGATGATGGTAAGACTCTTAAAGGCAAAGCAGATAAATTGCGCTATGAGCTAGAAAAAGAATTTCTAAAAATGACAGACAATGCTGAATTAACTCAAGACGACAGTATTATTCAAGGAAAAGTCATCACTTATAATATGCAAACCCAAAAACTGATTGCTGATGGTGGTAAAAATGAACGCGTTACAACTATCCTTCAGCCTAGCCAATTGAATAAAAAATAATTATGGCCATTTTAGAAGCAAAAAATCTCGCAAAAACATACGGCAGCCGTAAAGTGGTTTCCGATGTAAGCCTGACCGTTGAGTCAGGCAAAATTGTCGGTCTATTAGGACCAAATGGCGCAGGTAAAACTACCTCTTTCTATATGATCGTAGGATTAGTTTCTCGAGATGAAGGATCCATCACTATTGATGGGGTTGATATCTCACTACAACCGATGCACAACCGTTCAAAAATGGGGATTGGTTACTTACCACAAGAAGCCTCTATTTTTAGAAAATTATCTGTATTTGATAACATCATGGCGGTACTTCAAACTCGTAAAAATTTATCAAAAGCAGAACGCTTAGATAAACTTGAAGAGTTATTGGATGAATTTAATATTCAGCATATCCGTAACAGTAATGGTATGGCACTTTCTGGTGGCGAACGTCGTCGAGTAGAAATTGCACGAGCGTTAGCTGCAAATCCAAAATTCATTCTACTTGATGAACCTTTTGCCGGAGTTGACCCTATTTCTGTTATCGATATCAAAAAAATCATTCAACATTTAAGAGATCGTGGTTTAGGTGTATTAATTACAGACCATAACGTTCGTGAAACTCTGGATGTATGTGAGCATGCCTATATCGTGAGTCAAGGTCGCATGATTGCCAATGGCACTCCTGAACACGTATTGAATGACGAGCACGTTAAACGTGTTTATCTTGGTGATCAATTTAAGTTGTAATCTATATCTATATAAAGGTATCGCTAAATAATGAAAGCATCTCTTCAGCTAAAAATGGGCCAGCAGCTTGCAATGACTCCACAGTTGCAGCAAGCCATTCGATTACTTCAATTATCGACACTTGACCTGCAGCAAGAGATCCAAGAAGCGCTCGACTCTAATCCTCTTCTTGATGTAGAAGAAGAGCCATTAAACACGCCTGAAAGTTTATTATCTCCAGAACCAACACCAGAAAAAGAAAGCGCAAGCGCAGACCAAGAAGCATCGATCACCGACAGTTGCGATGTAATTGATAGCAATAATATTTCTGAAGAGCTAGAAATGGATGCAAGCTGGGATGACGTGTATAGCGCTAACAGTGGTAGCACAGGACTCGCTATTGATGATGATACGCCACTATACCAAGGTGAAACCACCGAAAGTCTTCAAGATTACTTAGTATGGCAATCGGATTTAACGCCATTCAGCGACATCGACCGAACCATAGCTATAACTATTATTGAGTCATTAGATGACAATGGTTACCTTACTATTAACCTTGATGAGGTATTAGAAAGCATCGGTAATGATGAAGTGGAAATGGACGAAGTCGAAGCCGTATTGAAACGAATTCAACAATTCGATCCCTTAGGCGTTGCTTCTCGTGATCTTGCTGAATGCTTAATGCTACAACTAGCGACCTACCCCGCAGACACTCCGTGGCTACCTGAAACCTGCTTGATTTTAACCAAGCATATTAATTTATTAGGTAATCGTGACTACCGACAGCTGGCAAAAGAGACTAAGCTTAAAGAAAGTGACTTAAAACAAGTCATGACGCTTATTCAGGAACTTAATCCTAGACCGGGTAATCGTGTCATTGATACCAATACAGAGTATGTAATTCCAGATGTTTCCGTCTTTAAACATAATGGAAAATGGGTAGTTACCATTAACCCAGATAGTGTGCCTCGCTTAAAAGTTAATGCAGAGTATGCCGCATTAGGTAAAGGCCTAGGCAACAGTCCTGATGGACAATTTATTCGAACCAATTTGCAGGACGCAAAATGGTTAATTAAGAGTTTAGAGAGCAGAAACGAGACACTGCTCAAAGTTGCACGCTGTATAGTTGAACATCAACAAGATTTCTTCGAATATGGTGAAGAAGCGATGAAACCAATGGTACTTAATGACATCGCTTTAGATGTAGAAATGCACGAATCCACCATATCTCGTGTAACTACTCAAAAATTCATGCATACCCCTCGTGGTATTTTTGAATTAAAATATTTCTTTTCTAGTCATGTTAGTACGGATACTGGGGGAGAATGTTCATCCACAGCAATCCGAGCACTAGTGAAAAAATTGGTCGCGGCTGAAAATCAAGCCAAACCATTAAGTGATAGTAAAATCGCCACTTTATTAGCTGAACAAGGGATCCAAGTTGCACGACGTACCATAGCTAAGTATCGTGAATCTTTGGGTATTTCCCCGTCGAATCAGCGTAAGCGTTTACTTTAATTAACAGAAAGGAAGTGTTATGCAAATAAACATCACAGGTCAAAACGTCGAACTAACCGATAGCCTTAGTGAGTATGTCGATACTAAATTCCAAAAGCTGGATCGTTTTTTTGAACATATTAATAATGTCCATGTAGTACTAAAATTAGAAAAAGTATTACATATAGCCGAAGCAACACTTCATGTAAATCAAGGTGACATACACGCCCATTCTGACGCAGAAGATATGTATGCAGCCATTGATGGTTTAGTGGACAAACTTGTCCGCCAACTTAATAAACATAAAGAAAAACTAAGTAGTCATTAACATGCAATTAAGCACCATTCTTTCATTGGATTGCACTAGAAGTGCAGTCCAATGCACAAGCAAAAAACGCGCATTAGAACTTATTAGTGAAATTGCAGCACCCAAAATTGGGCAAAACCCTCAAGAACTATTTGAAAGCTTATTAAACCGAGAAAAAATGGGTAGTACCGGGATCGGTAATGGTATTGCCATTCCTCACGGTCGTATTTTTAATTGTGACAACGCTGTTGCCGTCTTGCTTCAATGCCAAGAACCGATTGAGTTTGATTCAATAGATAATCGCCCTGTCGATATTCTTTTTGCTCTATTAGTTCCTGATGAACAATGTAAATTACACTTAAAAACACTTTCTTGCGTTGCTGAGAAGCTCAATGATAAACACGTCTTACGTCAACTTCGCCATGCCGAAAACGACCAAGATTTATATCAAATTTTCACATCTGAATAAACGCTAAGGTCGCATAATGAAACTCATGGTAGTTAGTGGCAACTCTGGCGCAGGTAAATCTGTTGCGCTGCGAGTATTAGAAGATTTAGGCTATTATTGTGTCGATAATCTGCCTATTGATCTTCTCGCTCAATTTGTCGAGTCTATCCAACACAGTAGTCAAAATGTAGCAGTTAGTGTTGATATACGAAACCTACCTAAAGACCCGTCATTATTAAAAAACACGTTAGCCGAGATCAAAAAATCTCATGACGTGACTGTTGTCTTTTTAGACGCAGAAGATAAAGAACTCATCAAGCGATACAGTGAAACTCGCCGCTTACATCCCCTCTCTTTAATTGGTGAACAGTGTTCTTTAGAGCAAGCCGTTGCTTTAGAAAAAACCATCTTAGGCGACTTTAAAGAAGAAGCCGATTTAGTTCTCGATACCACCACCAAATCAATTCATGATTTAAGTGAAACCTTACGGTCTCGAATTCTCGGCCGAGGATCAAAAGAATTAGTCATGGTATTTGAATCGTTTGGATTCAAACATGGTTTACCAACCGATGCCGACTATGTGTTTGATGTCCGTTTCTTACCTAATCCACATTGGGAACCAAGCCTACGACCGATGACAGGGTTAGATAAACCAGTAGCTGACTTCTTAGCAAAACACGATGATGTTATTAAATTAAAAGAGCAGATCCAAGATTTCCTAACCACTTGGCTTCCTGCATTAGAAAAAAACAATCGCAGTTACTTAACCGTAGCTATTGGTTGTACCGGTGGACAGCACCGCTCTGTTTATATTACTCAACAACTTGGGGAATACTTTACACAGCAAGGCCAACAAGTTCAGATCCGCCATAAGACTCTAGAGAGACGCTAAGTATGCCAATTTCATCTCGTCACCTACTGATAAAAAACCGCCTTGGTTTACACGCAAGAGCTGCGATCAAATTAGTTGAAATGGCACAGAGCTTTGATGCGGTAATAACCCTTACTAATGACGAGAATAAACAAGCCACTGCTGATGGTGTAATGGGCTTACTGATGCTTGATTCTGCGCAAGGTCAATATGTTGATGTCTCAGCTAATGGCCCTGATGCTGAGCAAGCTCTTAATGCTATTTGCGATCTTATTGAAGCGGGTTTTGACGAAGATGAATGAGTTATTATTTATAACATCAATAGTTTGACCTAATCCTTACAAAATTCACTTATCGTCTCCTCTAAATTACGTTACTATTCAGCCTATTATCTAATCTAGATTATCTATACTCATAATTCGAGTTAAAACTGGTATTAAATGGGGGAGAGCATGCAAGAGCTACAAGATTTCGATCAAACCCATCAAACTCTTCAAGAAGTATCTAATGCGCTTGATAGTGGGATGTTTGTCCATGTACGTCGTTTATTACAAGACATGGAACCCGAGGATATTGCCCATCTATTAGAAGCATCACCCAGAAAAATCCGTAATGTATTATGGCAACTGACCGATCCTGAAGATTACGGTGAAATACTTGACGAACTGTCTGAAGATGTTAAAGATGGTATCGTCTCTAGAATGGCTCCAGAAAGCATTGTAGAAGCAACCGAAGGCATGGAGACAGATGATGTCGCTTATGTTCTTCGTAGCTTGCCTGGTGACCTTTCACGTGAAGTATTAAGTCAAATGGACACGGTCGATCGATTCCGTGTTGAAACCGCACTATCTTACCCAGAAGATACCGCTGGCGGTATGATGAATACCGATTTCATCACCATTCGTGCTGATGTTGAAATTGACGTGGTACTGCGTTATTTACGCATGAAAGGTGACCTTCCAGAATCAACCGATGCCCTGTATGTTCTTGATGAAGAAAGTCGTTTAATCGGTCATTTGTCATTAACGACATTGCTTACCACTCAACAAGACATTTTAGTTAGTGATGTCATGGACGATGCCGATGAAGCCATCCCAGTAAATACTGATGATGGTGAAGTTGCAAACCTATTTGAACGTCGTAATTGGATTTCTGCTCCTGTCGTGGATGAAAACCATTTACTTCTAGGTCGTATTACCATTGATGATGTGGTCGATGTTATCCGAGAAGATGCCGAACACTCAATGATGAGTATGGCTGGTATGGATGACGAAGAAGATACCTTTGCACCCGTTGTAAAATCAGCTCGTCGCCGTAGTGTATGGCTAGGTATGAATGTATTAGCCGCACTTGCTGCTGCATCGGTTTCTAATATGTTCGAAGCAACATTAGCGCAAATGGCATCTATTGCTGTGTTAATGACTATCGTCCCTTCAATGGGTGGGGTTGCAGGTAACCAAACCGTTGCCCTAGTGATCCGTGGTTTAGCCGTCGGTCATATCGGTGACAGTAACCAAAAAGAATTATTACTCAAAGAAGCTGGAATTGGTCTACTAAATGGTATTTTGTGGGCCTCTATCATTGGCGGTATCGTCATGGTTTGGAAAGGTGACATAATGCTTGGAGCCATCATTTCAGCAGCAATGCTTGTTAACTTAACCATTGCTGGAATCGCAGGGGTAACTATCCCTCTAATTCTAAAGAAAATGAATATTGACCCTGCATTAGCAGGTGGAATGGCGTTAACAACCATCACTGATATTATCGGCCTATTTGCGTTCTTAGGCCTTGCTACTGTTTTAATGTAATACCTAAAAATAACGTATTAAAAAGCGCGCTATCATTGAATGACAGCGCGCTTTTTTGTATCACTTTTGTTTATATAGTTTTAGACGATATTATTGACCTGCAATCTTCATCGATTCAATTAAGATAGAACCCGTTTGAATTTGTGAACGCGTTTCAACATCACTGCCTACTGCAATAATGTTTTGGTACATCTCAGCTAAATTGCCCGCAATGGTAATCTCTGACACAGGGTATTGGATCTCACCGTTCTCAACCCAAAAACCTGCAGCACCACGAGAGTAATCACCAGTAACCGTATTTACGCCTTGTCCCATCAACTCAGTAACTAAAAGCCCTGTATCCATGATGTTTAGCATCTGTTCGAAACTTTGACCTGTTGATTTAACAAACCAGTTATGAATACCACCCGCATGGCCTGTTGGTGTCATATTCAATTTACGAGCAGCGTAGCTTGTTAGTAAGTAGGTTGCTAATACACCATCGGTAATAATTTCACGATCCTGTGTGTATAACCCTTCACTGTCAAATGGGCTACTTGCTAACCCTTTCAAGATATGTGGACGCTCACTAACATTAAACCATTCAGGTAAAATCTTTTCGTTTAACTTATCAAGCATAAAGGTTGATTTACGATAAAGATTCGCACCACTAATAGCCATCACAAGGTGCCCCATCAAACCTGTAGCTACATCAGCAGCAAACATAACGGGAACTCTCATAGTGTTTAATTTTTTAGCATCTAAACGGCTCACAGTACGTTCAGCGGCGTCTAGACCAACTTTTTTAGCGTCCCATAAGTCATCACGGTGGCGAGCAACGGTATAACTATAGTCACGCTCCATATTACCGTTTTTATCAACACCAATGACACTACAGCTAATACTGTGACGACTTGATGGGTAGCTCGCTAACATGCCGTGGCTGTTACCGTAAACCTTGATACCATAATGACTGTCATAACTTGCACCATCACTCTGTTTAATCGAAGAATGATACGCTAATGCCGCTTGTTCAGCTTCAATCGCTTTCTGTGCCGCATAGTCAGGCTCTGGATCATCAGGGTGAAACAAATCTAAATCAGGAATATTTTTCGCCATTAATTCTTTTGGCGCAGGTCCAGAAAATGGGTCTTCAGACGTATAATTTGCGATATCTAAAGCCGCGGCAACGGTCTGCTGAATCGCTTTATCACTTAAATCAGATGTCGATGCACTGCCTTTACGATGGCCACGATAAACCGTAATTCCTAGTGCGCCATCACGATTAAACTCAACGTTTTCAACCTCTCCCATCAAAGTAGATACGCTGATACCTGTTGTTTTTGTAATCGCGACTTCTGCTGCACTTGCGTGTTGTGTTGCCATTTCTAACGCTTTGGCTACTGCGGCTTCAAGTTCTATTTTTTGATTCATCATTTGGGCTTTTGCATCCATAACATCTGACTGAATATAAACATTTTTACTAGAATAACACTCTATGTGATAAATTTGCGCCCAATTATCTATTTATCTTGCTAAAATAGAGAGAATCACCCATTAAAGAATGAAGATCATGGCACGTAAAAATCAAAAAGCTCCTTGGGAAGAAGAAGAAGAGATCATCTGGGTAAGTAGAACCGAGATGAAAAATGACATGGAAGACATCCAAAAATTAGGCGAAGAACTTGTTGGTTTAAAACCTGCGGTTCTTGCTAAGTTTCCACTATCAGAGCTCCTACAAATAGCGATCTTTGATGCACAACGTTTTAGAAACGAAGCAAAACGTCGCCAATTACAATATATTGGCAAGTTAATGCGATTAGAAGATCCTGAAGCAATTCAAACAGCTTTGGATAAAGTGCGTAACAAGCACTCGCAAACAACTATCGCTCTTCATAAGTTAGAAATCCTACGTGATCGTATGATTGAAACGCCTGATGCTGTGATTGAAGACGTAATGGTGAAATACCCAGAAGCGGATCGTCAACGCTTCCGTCAACTTGCTCGCCAAGCAAAAAAAGAAAAAGAATCGAATAAGCCGCCAAAGGCATACCGTGAAATTTTTCAAGTATTAAAAGATTTGTATTTGTCAGAAGACCTATAATTCTTCGATATAAAAGTACAAATAAAAAAAGAGCCAAGCATCATTTAATGCTTGGCTCTTTTTATATATTCAGATAACAGTAAATTAATACACAGAGGTTACTCTGTACCACCTACTGTCAACGCGTCTAATTTTAAGGTTGGTTGACCCACACCGACAGGGATACTTTGTCCTGCTTTACCACAAACACCTACACCACGATCCAATGACAGATCATTACCTACCATTGAAATTTGTTGCATCGCTTCCATACCAGAACCAATCAAGGTTGCGCCTTTCACTGGACGAGTAATTTTACCGTCTTCAATTAAGTACGCTTCTGATGCTGAAAATACAAACTTACCAGAGGTAATATCAACCTGACCACCACCAAAGTTTGGTGCATAAATACCTTTTTTAACCGTTGATATGATCTCTTCTGGAGTATATTCACCAGGCAGCATATAAGTATTGGTCATACGAGGCATTGGCAAATGAGCATACGACTCACGGCGACCATTCCCCGTAGGTGCTACGCCCATTAAGCGTGCATTTAACTTATCTTGCATGTAACCTTTCAATACGCCATTTTCAATTAACGTATTGTATTGTCCTGGAACACCCTCATCATCAACATTCAATGAACCACGGCGATCAGCCATGGTACCATCATCAACAATCGTACATACTGAAGAAGTGACTTGCTCGCCAATTTTACCAGAGAATACGGAAGAACCTTTACGGTTGAAGTCACCTTCAAGACCATGACCTACCGCTTCATGTAATAGCACACCCGGCCAACCTGAACCTAAAACAACAGGCATCATTCCTGCTGGTGCTGCATCTGCATCTAAATTAACTAAAGCTTGGCGAATCGCTTCATCGGCGAATTCAAGCGCAATAGATTTACCTGCGATTTCAGTTAAGAAATAATCATAGCCATAACGACCGCCACCACCAGCACTACCGCGTTCACGTTTATCACCACGTTGAACCAATACACTAATAGATAAACGAACTAATGGACGCACATCCGCAGCATAAGTACCGTCAAGAGCAGCAACCAACATTTGTTCGTATACACCACTAATGCTTGCCGATACTTCCTGAACTAAAGGTTCTTTAGCACGAATGTAAGCATCTATTTCTTCAAGCAATACAATTTTCTGTTGTTTACCCAAGCTATTTAACGGATTTATAGGCGCGTAGAACTGAGGAATAGACTGCGCTGAGAATGCCTTAACCTTACCTTCACCACCTTGCTGAACAATACCTCTAGCCGCTTTTGCGCTTTGAGTTAATGCCTCAAGGTTAATTTGATCAGAGTACGCAAAACCCGTTTTTTCTCCAGCAACCGCTCGAATACCAACACCACGGTCAATATTAAAAGAGCCATCTTTAATGATACTGTCTTCAAGTACTAACGATTCATGCCAGCAAGACTGAAAGTAGATATCAGCATAGTCTACGTCTCTTTTTGCAATGGTGCTTAAGGTCTGAGACAGTTCCTGCTGACCGATCCCTGCTTGACTCAATAAGGATTGTTCTACTTCTTGCAAACTCATTCGAGATACTCTTGTTAAGAATTTAAGATCTAGGATCTAATTATGAATAAAAAAGAGTGTGTTTTATAGTGAAACTCACTCTTTTCTTAAATAAACCGCATACACACCGAGTTTAGTTTAATTGGCAATCTAATCTTGCATGTTGCGCGACAGGCATTTTTCTACGAATGGTCGCTAATTGTGATAAATCGATATCAGCAACAATAACGCCCGTCCCTTCTTTTTGAAGCGCGGCCTTATTTCCCCATGGATCAACAATCATAGAGTGTCCCCACGTTTCACGACCTGCACCATGAGATCCCCATTGCCCTGCGGCTAATAGCCAACACTGAGTTTCAATCGCTCTTGAACGCAATAAAATATCCCAATGCGCATAGCCCGTAACTTTAGTAAACGCGGCTGGAACAACAATAATCTCAGCGCCTTGTCGTCGAAGTTCACTGTATAGCTGAGGAAAACGAACATCATAACAAATTGATAGCCCCAGCTTCCCAACAGGCGTATCGACGACTTTTATTTCATTACCAGCCGTAAACGTATCAGATTCTCGATAACTTTGGTGACCATCTGCCACCTCAACATCAAACATATGAAGTTTATGATAATGCTCAATAAGTTCCCCAGTATCATCATAAACCAAACACGTTGTCGATAAGCTATTATCTGGATTTCGAATAGGAAAAGACCCAATTACAAGCCACATTTGGTAACGCTTAGCAAGATCGGATAACGCTTGCTGTAAAACCCCTTCTCCAAGAGGCTCTGCGTGTCGCTCATAATCTTCTTTCTTACCAAAAACAATACAGTTCTCTGGAGTTAGAGCCAGTTTTGCACCTTGTAACCACAATCCCTTCAACTTGAGAGTCAGTTGCTTAATATTATCATCAGGATCGGCACCTGAATTCATTTGAACTACGCCAACTTTACTCATCATATGTCCTTATTATTTGCTTTCCCTAGGATCTCAGAGTCATTAATTCTCAGTTTTTTCAGGTAATTGGTATTCACCCTGACTACGAGATAGCTCTTTTACTGTTGGTGATTCCAGTGGTCCTTCTACTTTATAATTTACCTGAGTAATAACATCAATCACTGGTGCTATTGCCGTCGCTACCGCAAGCACAATAATTGCAGTCTGTGGAGCAACCGCAAACGCTGTAATAATTGGGATGCCTGACGTCATATCAGGAGTAAAACTCACTTCTGCATCGACTAACCGTGTATTTAAATCTGCTTTGCCTTTAATAATCATTTCACCAGCAATAGCATCCATTGTGAGATTATTGCTAACAAAAATACCGTTACGCATTTTTCCGCTGCCAGTTATCGAATTAAAGGCCATACCATCATCAAATACATCTCTAAAGTCGAGTTTCATTTTGCGAATAATTGAATCCATACTAAATAAACCAAGAAAACGAGCAGCTCCCTTTACATCAGTGATAATACCTTCACCAAGCGTCGACGAAAGATCACCAGAAAGCGTATTTGTCTGAATACTCCAAGGGGATCCGTTCCATTCAAGATCCGCATCCATACTGTAATTGGCTTTTTGAATACCCGAACTGATCCCAAAACGCGCTAATAATTCAGAATTATCTTCTCCTGATGCTGTCATCTTAAAGGTAGACTGACTCACTTTTTTATCCAACAACCAATGTCCTGACATCGCTAATTTATTTTCACCACTGGTGATATTTAGCTTATCAAGATAGAAACTACCCTCTTTCTTATGCAGCTTTGTATCTACTTTACCTAGCTTATAACCTTGAACCCATGTGTCTTTTATCGTTAATTCAAGATTTGGCATTAAGCGGAAAAACTCACGGTCAAAAGCAGAAATTAACGGGGCATTCCCCTTCGCTTGATTTAACCCTTTTTGATTTTCAGGTTCATCTAAACTCGGAATATAAACATGAAGGCTATCTAACTGAACCAGTAAATTACCGTCATCCTTCCAGCTTGCTTTTCCATCAGCTTCTTGACTTTGTATTTGCGCATACCAACCCTGAGATTTCTTTCGAATATTAGTATTTACATCATTCCAATCCAAACTCGCAAGATGTAATGATTTCACCTTCGCTTGAATACGTGTAGGTAACGGTATTACTGGAAAATGACTCGCCTCTGGTGTTTTCGATGCTTTTTTAGCACTCTGATTTACAATAGGTTCAGCTAACCAAGCATCCATATCCAAGGATTTTGTATTAATTACAGCAGATTGACCAACAATAGGGCTCACTTTAAAATTACCACTTCCAACGACTACATGACTCGCGGTGATCACTGGCATTACTTCGGTAATATTGATTTCTGTTTGATATTTGGCACTTGGCAACGTAAAGCGACCAGACAATTTCTCTGAGTTACCAGAGACTTGTAACAATGCCTTTTCTTTCAAACCCTGACTTAAAGCAAGAGGATAAGGTAACGTCGAATTCATTTTATCTAATGAGGCATTCACCTCTATCTGATAAGTAAAGCCAACATCAGCCACTTGCAAATTAATGTTTGAACTCCACTCAGAGCTCCCACTGACTTTTTCCATCATAGGTGAATCAATGTACTCTTTCAGTGGTGCCACCTTCCAATTACCCTTAGTTTCAACCGCAACACCGTAATAATCAGATTGCGCCTCCCCATTAAATGAAAGAGAGACTGACTGGCCTAATAATGACGCTTTTATTCCTGATGCTTTAACCACATCATTATCAAACTCAATACGACCTTTTGCATTGGTTAAAACTATATTTGGTGATTGTAATTCTATGTGGCTATTGGCTAAATCAGCATGACCCCACGCCCTTACTTCTTCACCAGAAAAGGGAATATCAAGTCGTAATAACGCATCGATACGATTATTTACTTGTATGCTATTTAGCGCAGCACCAACCGAATCAACTAAAGGAGTAGCCGTCATGTACTCTCGCACCGCTTTTCCAGAACCATTAGCTATTGCTCGGATCGTTAATTTCCCATCTTCTGATAAATTGGCAATACGCCCCGTAACACGGGTAGCATGTACATCCATAAGATCCGCTGAATGAGAACTCAAAAACATAGAGGCATTCTGGAACATTAAATCTAATTGCAAGTTAGTCAACGGAGGCCATGCCGTATCAAAAGAAAACTTTGCGTCTTTTAATCCGACTTTAACCTGAAATATGCCATCGTATTTAGTGTAAGGAAAATCAGCGACTTCACCATACCAAAGCAGTTGAACTGTTTTTGCACTGCCACCTTGTACTGCTGAAGATAAATAATCTGTTAAATCTTGCCCTAGCGCTAAGGTTGGTAAATAACGCCATGTTTGATCGGCATTAAACGCATCCGCTTCTGCATAAAAAGAGAGGACTGAGGGTTTATCTTTTGGAAAATCGAGACGAAATTCACCTTTGGCTTGCAGATCTGGTGTAGATACATTGATGTAATCCGACCATAAACGCCAACCGCTATCATTAACTTCCCAATAGGCCGTCACATCGCCATTTGTTATATTTAAAGGCGCTTGAAAAACCTCACCATAAGGTAAAACATCATCAACCAATGAGAGTTTGGCTTGACCTTTTTCTGCATCACCTGCAATTAAAATGTCTAATTTATTAAACCCAGGCAGTAACTCCCATTGCTTCATCCCTGCTGCTTGAACAGAAGCTGAATAATGTAATCCGGTAAGATGATCAAACTCAACACGAACATCATTAACGCTGCCTTTAGGATCCAAGGTATTCAATAAATCAGTCACATTATCTTGAGAAGCGGGAAGTAACGTTTTCAAACCCAAAGCACTATGCAAATCAATATGAGTGATATTTAAAATCCATTTTTCAGGCTGCCATGTGAAGGTCCCCGATACTTCAGGCCACAACTCTTCTTGGTGCTTAATTTGAATATCCGAAGCGAGAACTTTCCAACCTTTATCATCCGGTTGAAGTTCAAAAACACCCCCTTCAACACTTACTTGATGGACATTTTTATCTTCAAGCCAATTCAAATAAGAAGGAGAGGCTTCCACTAAGGCATCCACTGGTTGTCCATCTTTGAATGATAGCCATGCATTTGCTGATACTTCGCCTTGAGTAACCCCATATTCTTTTTGGATCTCTTCCGTTATCCATGGTGTTACTTGAATATTTTTTGCTTCAACATAAAAATGCCCATCTAAACTTTTAAATGTGCCTTTTTCTTTAAAGTTTGCGATCACTTTAAGTTGATTAATTTCACTGCCAATAACACTGACAACACCTTCAGCAAGGTGTTTTCTGCGCTCATTTCGCCACTGTAATGAGTCAATTTGTATTGTTTTATCCGTTCCATCCAACGCAACAAAAGCCACTTGTGAATCTTTTAAAGAAAAGTGGTTTAATCGAACTAAAAATAAATCTTCTAATCGCTTGGCTAATGAATTCTCACTGTCGTTTTTCTTTTGAACGTCATCATCTGTCGATTTCGATGACGCACTACCTAGCGAGGTGAGATCTGCCGTTAACTTATCAATACGTAAATCAGCAAATTGAGGCTGTCTGGCCCAAAGAGAAGAAAGGATATTCAATTGGATCTCGACTTCTTTAACTGAGATGATTTCATCGCCAGAAATCGGATCTATTGCTTTCAATTTTCGAAGGTTTAATGAAGGGTTGGTATTTCGCCAACGACCATCTAGCTCGCCAATGGAGATTGAAAAACCAGTTGTTTGAGAAAGGAAACCTTCAATTTCAGATTGGTATTTGTTCAAAGAAGGAAGGAACAGACGCAAGCTTGTTATGACTAAGGCTGCCAGTAAAAATACCAGCAGCAATAATCCCATCAAGCAACGTTCAAAACGAATTAACTTAGTGGTCACGTATTATTATTCTCTACATCATTACGACATCAAACTGCTCTTGAATATACAGAGGTTCAGCTTGGATTTTCACCTGTTTGCCAATAAAAAGTTCAAGTTCAGCTAGTGCATGAGATTCTTCGCCTTCCAGTGCATCAGCAACAGCAACGGCGGCATAAACCACAAACTTATCCGAATCATAAGCTCGGTTTACTCGTGTTATTTCACGTAAGATCTCATAGCAGACACTCTCAACAGTCTTCACTGCTCCTCGGCCTTCACACGTTGGACACTGACCACATAGAATATGTTCAATACTTTCTCGTGTACGCTTTCGAGTCATCTCAACTAAGCCAAGTTGTGTGAATCCATTAATATTGGTTTTCACACGATCTTTTTCTAGCGCTGAACCCAAAGACTGAAGTACGCGACGACGATGTTCTTCGCTAAGCATATCAATGAAATCAATGATGATGATCCCACCTAGATTACGTAAACGAAGTTGACGTGCAATCGCTTGTGTCGCTTCAATATTGGTATTGAAAATGGTTTCTTCTAAATTACGACGACCTACAAATGCGCCAGTATTAATATCTACCGTTGTCATTGCTTCTGTTTGGTCAATAATCAAATAACCACCTGACTTTAACTCTACTTTACGATCAAGAGCACGTTGAATTTCGTTCTCTGTTTCGTACATGTCAAAGATAGGCTTGTCACCTGAATAATATTCTAGTTTCTTCGTTAATTCTGGTACAAATTCGGTTGTGAACTGCTTTAGTTTTTCAAAAGCCTGTTTTGAATCAACACGAATTAAATCAAGCTCTGTTCCAACAAAATCACGTAAGATACGTTGGTCTAACCCCAACTCACCATACAGCATGGATTTTGTTTTACTCTTCTTACGACGCTCGATGACTTTATGCCATAAACGTTTTAGAAAAGCAGCATCTTGCGAGATTTCAGCTTCACTTGCACCTTCAGCAGCGGTGCGAATAATAAAACCACCGAATTCATCACAGTAATCAGAGACCGTATTCTTTAAACGATTACGTTCTTTTTCACTTTCAATTCGTTGAGATACACCAACGTGACTTGCCCCTGGCATAAATACCAAGTAACGAGAAGGAAGAGTAATGTCTGTCGTTAAGCGAGCGCCTTTGGTTCCAAGCGGATCTTTAACAACTTGCACCACCAAATCTTGTCCTTGGTGTACTAATTGAGAAATGTCTCTCACTTTAAATTGACGTTTTTCATTTTCAGAGACACATTCCGTGTGAGGAACAATATCTGAGGCGTGCAAAAATGCGGCTTTATCCAAACCGATATCAATAAACGCAGCTTGCATCCCCGGCAATACTCGGCTTACTCGGCCTTTGTATATATTACCCACCATCCCACGTCTTGCTTCTCTTTCTACATGGATCTCTTGAAGCACACCGGCTTCAATCATCGCAACTCGAGTTTCACTTGGCGTTACGTTTATTAACAACTCTGTACTCATTGGAGCACCTCACTAATTTTTACAAAAATTGGTGTAAGAGCTGATCTGTTTCCATCAAAGGTAGTCCCATGACAGCGTGATAACTGCCATCAATACGCGAGACAAATCGCCCACCACTACCTTGAATACCGTACGAACCTGCTTTATCACAAGGTTCTCCACTTTCCCAATATTGTTCTATTTCTTGTTCTGAAAGTGTTCTAAACCACACCTGTGTAATGACTGTTTTGGTTCTTGTTGTATCAGGTGTTGCTAGTGTAACGGCAGTCATAACTTGATGTTGACGACCAGACAGTGCTAAGAGCATTCTCTTAGCATCTTCAAAATCTTTCGGCTTTTCTAAAATAACACCATCGATAACGACGATGGTGTCAGAGCCCAATACCGGGATATGTTTATTCTCACTTTGCTCTATTGCTGTTGAACTAGCTAATGAGCTTACCCCTGCTTGCGCTTTGTCTTTCGATAATCGCTCAACATACATAAGAGGGGTTTCATGTGCTTGATGAACTTCTTCTACATCAACAGATAAAATTTCAAACTGGTAACCTAATTGAGCTAACAGTTCCTTTCTCCGCGGAGAAGCTGAAGCCAAAAAAACTTGAGTTGTCATTACACTTCCTTATCGAATAGACCAATGACGACGAACTCTACGCATCAGTAAGAATAACCAAGGCCATAAAATAAAGTTTAACACGCCAGCCCATAAGAAGTGTGCGTTAAAGGACACATCATGAACCAAAAACTCGCCCATAAACTCTAATATTTTACCTAATAAGGTTAGCGCTGAGAAAATAGCCGCTTGTTGCCATAACGCCAAGTTTCTTAATACTTTAAAATTAGCGGCGACAAGATACACAAGTATCGCCATCGTCATGCCGCGAATACCTAGTGTAGTACCTAAAAGAAGATCCCATAAGATCCCCAATAGCATGGCAGTCCCAACATTAACTCGATGAGGTAATGCAAGCACCCAGTAAAAAGTAACCAGAATAATCCAAGAAGGTCTTAATACTTCCAAGGTACCAGGCCAAGGCGCCGCTTGTAATGTCAATGCGATTAAAAAAGAGAGCCAAATAATAATTCTACCGCGCATTAAATGACTACTTGCCATTTGGCATCTCCTTGCTATTTACTTCCACATCTGTAGGCCAAACCAATAATAAATAACGTAATTTATCAAATTCAACGGTTGTTTTTAAATCGATAGAGGCAAAAGGACGCTTGTTATCATTATCAATATTTGAAATATAACCAACAGGATAGCCTTCTGGATAGCGACCACCTAAGCCTGAACTAACCAATAAGTCACCGACTTCAACATCTGTATTCGTTGGAATGTGCTCCAACTGCATGCTGTCTAAATGCCCCTTACCCGATGCGATTACACGAATATCATTTCTAACAATCTGTACAGGAATGGCATTATTTGAATCGGTTAACAGTAATACACGACTATTATGAGCACCGACGTAATTTATTTGTCCAACAATACCTTTGTCGCTGATGACAGGCTGGCCTTCATAAACACCATCGATTAAACCTTTATCAATCATTACTTGATGAGTATAAGGCGCTGAATCAACTGCCATCACCTCAGTAACCATTTTTCTTTCATCACGAATAAACGGCGAACCAAGCAGATCTCGCAAACGACTATTTTCTTGTTTGAGTTGCTCTAGTAACAACAAATTGCTGTTTTGCACAAACATGTCTTGTTTCAATTTCTGATTTTCAAGCATGAGTTTATTACGGCTATTAAATCTTTCATACATGCCATCAAACATGGTACGAGGGAGGTTTGCCGCATAGTGAATAGGAGATACAAAGCTATTTAATAAGTAACGAATGTCGGAAAATGCATTTAAACGACTATCGGCTAGCATAAGGCTAGCCGATACCATTACAGCAATAAACAGGCGAAACTGTAGAGAGGGACCTCTACCAAAGATTGGAGTCATATCCACTCACCCGTTAGTTGTTATTACTCTTCACTAAAGAGATCGCCACCGTGCATGTCGATCATTTCTAATGCTTTACCGCCGCCACGAGCCACACAAGTTAGCGGTTCATCAGCAACAACCACTGGAATTCCAGTTTCTTCAGTAAGAAGACGGTCTAGATCACGAAGTAGTGCACCACCACCCGTCAATACCATACCATGCTCTGAAATATCAGAAGCTAGCTCTGGTGGACACTGCTCTAGTGCTACCATTACTGCTGATACGATACCTGAAAGAGGTTCTTGCAGAGCTTCTAAAATTTCATTTGAGTTAAGCGTAAAGCTACGAGGAACACCTTCTGCAAGGTTACGACCACGAACTTCAATTTCGCATACATCATCGCCAGGGTAAGCTGAACCGATTTCGTGCTTAATGCGCTCTGCCGTAGCTTCACCAATTAGGCTGCCGTAGTTACGACGTACATAGTTAATGATTGCTTCATCAAAGCGGTCACCACCAATACGAACAGATGAAGAATAAACCACACCGTTAAGAGAGATAACTGCAACTTCTGTTGTACCGCCACCTATATCGATAACCATAGAACCCGTTGCTTCAGATACAGGTAGACCCGCACCAATTGCAGCAGCCATTGGCTCATCAATTAGATAAACTTCACGAGCACCAGCACCTTGCGCTGATTCACGAATAGCACGACGTTCAACTTGTGTAGAACCACAAGGAACACACACTAATACGCGAGGGCTTGGACGTAAAATGCTGTTGTCATGCACTTGCTTAATGAAGTGCTGAAGCATTTTCTCTGTTACATAGAAGTCTGCAATAACGCCATCTTTCATTGGACGAATAGCAGAAATATTACCCGGAGTACGTCCTAGCATTTGCTTCGCTTCATGACCTACAGCGGCAACACTTTTCGTAGAACCATTACGGTCCTGACGAATAGCAACAACAGATGGCTCATTAAGAACAATGCCTTGCCCTTTTACATAAATAAGTGTGTTGGCAGTACCTAGATCGATCGATAGATCGTTTGAAAACATGCCACGAAGTTTCTTAAACATAATCTTCGTATTTCCTGAAAGCGTGAGAATAAGATAAATATAACTAAATGTACCAATGCCTAGCCTAATCAGCAAGGCATTGCTACAGAATCCTGAAGCAAATCAGGATTTTTATTCAATTTTTAGTTAGAAGTACCAATTATGTTACTTTCGCCGCGAAAAATGATGCGATCATTTCCACGATAGACACCAAAGGTAACGACGGCCGATGGATCTTCATCGCCTTGGCCTCGCCAATTGTATTGTAACCACGGTTGTACATCATTCGACCCCGGGGCACTCTGACAGTTCACATTTAACTCTCCTTTTTGTGGAGACTCAGTAGCTAAACGTAACCAGAATCGAACTTGCTCACGTAAAGTATAACCATCAGGATCTGCATTCAAGTTAATTTTATTAGTTCCATCATCTACATTGCCTACCCCGCGTAATTTGGATGGGCTTACATCTGTGGGGTTTGGCCAAATAATTTGCTTACAGTATTTAGAACCATCAAACTTACTGGCATTATCGGTATCACTCAAAACAAAGGTGTTACCATTCCAATATTCAACTCTCAATGGCACATTGACATCACTGCCGCCCGAGGACCCAACGCTATCAAGTACCATGCGTCCATAACGAACCTTCGGTTGAGATAGTAACTCTTGCTCTAGTGCTTCTTTGGTTTTATCAAAAGAAACCGGATCAACACCGCTTATTGCTAAATTCAATGCCGTTGTTATCGAATGAATACCATTATTAAAAGGGCCGTCAGCAGTTGTCGTTACATTACTAGCCAACGTTGATGCATTTTTTCTTGACCAAATAACACCATTTGAAAAATCAGGTGTATCCCAAGTGGCACTACTCCAATGGCCATTATCTAAATCAGACGGTGCGATATTCAATCGGCTATTGTAATCACCTGCTAATAAAAAATTGGCTTTTAAGTTTGTATCAAACAACCCATAATTACTAACGGTCGAATCGCTCTTCGAATAAGCTGTAACAGTAAAGTTTACGTCATCAAAAGGTTGCGCCATGTAGATATAAGTTCCTTCAGAAGATCCTTGCTTTTCAGGGTAATCCCACACGGTATCAGTAATCGTGAAATAGGCTGGATAGAAGCGACCAATAGAAAGCTCACCGAACTCAACTCCCCCGAGAATCCCATCATAAAAAATAGGACTTAAAGCTTCAGATTTAAATAGAATACTTCCAACCTCTGAATAGGTCATATTATTAAACTCGTAATAACTATTCCTACCAGCATCTACGTAAACATCATGATTAATAGGTACCAATGGGGCCAAAGTGCCTTTAACTCCAGCCGTTGGAGTACTTAACTCATATGATGGAGATATAGATGAAAAAGGAGCCGATGATTTAAAGAAATTTTGAGTCACCGGTAGCTGACATAAATCAGTTACTACACCGAACCTCACAGGTTTCACCTTTACAGAAAACCTTTCACCAGCCGCAACTAACGCTGAGCCACCAAAACTATTACCATCGACAGATATATCACTACAAACAACAAGTTTCCAAGGACGAGATTCAACATTTACGACTGTTGATAATAAACTAGAGTCAACAGGATAATCATTACAATCAAAACTAACAGGACAGGTAAAGTTTGGGTCAGTCAAGGTAAAATTAATAGCGCCCGCTTCTGAATAAGTTAAATCAGTCGTAGCTATACCTTGATTAAACGTAAGTTCGATTTGATTTGGATTTATCTTACTTGCCAATTCTAAATCCGTTCTTATTCCTTCATATGAATTAGGATAATCTAAAATATACTGTGATACATTTAAGTGTTTATTACCATTATAATCTTGGACAACATCAGGAGTTCCATCATTACAAGCAAGTACATTGATATCAAAACTCTGCGATTTATTTGCAATAACTCGAACAGTATTAATATCAAATTTAAATGGTACAAATTCAAAATGCTCTTTGATTACTTCTTTTAAGCCATCAGATGATGCCGTCACATCAAAAACATCTAGGTCAGAGCTATCTAGGTATAATATTTTTTCACCATCGACGAATGTTGACCCCGTTATTGAACAATCTGCTGCGACTGATTTATCCGCAGATGTAGACCAACATGCTGTGCCATTATTTTTAGCATTAATTGAAACGGAAAAAGGCTTATTGAAACCAAGAACAGGGCCATTATCATCTTCAATTGTAAATTTCACAGGGATACGTTCACAAGTTAAGCTGTAATCAATTTGTGGGGTGACGTTTAAAGTGTAGCTTTTGGGAGGGTCAAAACATTGGTTAGACCCAACAATTTGAGCATCATGATAAACAGTAACAATCGATGCAGTTACAGCTCCAGTTAAAACCGCATGATTATTAATCAACACCTCCTTTTCACTGTATAGCAACCCTTCAAAGTTTGAGTGATTAGCAAGGTTTACCCAACTAAAAACATTCCGATAGGAATATGGAAGGTCATGGACAATAACAAGTAATTGAGCATTATTTTGAATACCAAAAAAAGCACCGTTACTTAAAGAAAATCCCTTGGTGTGTATAATCACATTCTCGCCCGGTGGAATAATTAATTCACCAAGAATATTAATGCTATCAATCCAATAAGTACCCGTATTGAAAATTGCTTTACCTTTTTTATCTATCTTTAAAGAGCCCATTGTCTCATCAGATTCATACTTTTTTATTTCATCTTTTCCTACAATTACGGTCTCAAAATCAGGCATTGGAGGTCTAAACGATTCTAATGATAATTTATCAACCATTAAACCAGGTTCAGATGAACACTCTGTTCCATTACAAGCTATTTTATTATTGTCATCATGAATATCGCTACCTAAGAAACCTACAAAGCGACGACCAGAAATCAAAGGAGCACCTGTTATCTTAGCTCTTTTTAAAATAGATAACTTTGCTAATGCATTATTTCTCCATGTTTGAACTGGACTTGGAAATAAATCACAAACAGGCGAACTGATTGGCTCTTCAAACATAAAGAATCCTGCTTTCTCAGCAGCATGAGCTCGCTCAGGATCTGAATCCATATCCTCTTCAACAATAAAAGACACTTTATCTTTTTGAAGATCACAACGGCGAAGCCAACCGCCATTGGCACCATTTCTTGAGTTTTTGGTCGCCACTAAAATAGGAGGGCTATCAAAATTCCCTTCTGATATATCCGTATACGCAGTAGTACAGCCCTTGATTACAGGATTGAAAATCTTATCTATTTCATCTTTTGTGGTATTTGTTGTTTCAGCTTGACCAAGCCAAAATTTCTTGCCATTAACAAAGCCCGCGCCTTGTCCAGCAACGAATGCTATTTTTTCCTTACTATCGACAATATTATTTCTTATTACTTCAGATCGCTCTAGAGCTAAACGAAACTGTTTCTTTTCTACCGCTCCAGCATAACCAGTAAACCACGCGGACGCATTATTCTTAGTTTGTGGCTCAACTAAAACCCCAGGAACAGACGTAAAATCTGATGACAAACCATACTGGCTAAAATCAATAATTTCTCCTGTATTATGCTCCTGACCTCCTTTAGAAATTGTTCTTGATGTAAATAATGAATTAGCCACAATCTTTGAACCATTACTTAGCTCTAAGACTCCTGGTTCCATTATAAAATAGTCAATATCTTGCATTGGCGCAGGCTTAAACCTAACACCATGATCGGCCTTTTCATGAGGTGCAATTAACTGCAATATATTAGCACCTTGATGAGTGACATTTGACACCATTAATGATGATGGAAGCTCTGTAATAGATTTATGCTTATTTGTGTTTTTTAACTCTATTGTCGGCATAACAAAAACCAAAGGCATTGGTTTATCAACATCATATGTATTTTTAAACGTTAATGTGCAATTTACATTATCTTCAGGATAACCACGGCATGCAGATGCACTCAATCGACCAAATTCAAACTGTGGATCTCTATTGATCTCAAGATTTGGTATAAATTGCGAATCAGAACAAGACAAAGAGGTGATATCTTCATCAGCTTCCGTCCATACCTTTATGCGATTACCAAAAAGAGAATAAAAGTTCACATTCTCTTTTTTTATTTCATTCCAATGATTTCCATCACGACTTTTATAATAAGTAATAACTCCGGAAGTAAACTGATTACCAGAGTAATCGTAACTTAGTGCAAGGTAATAGTTTTCAACATCTTGAATTGCGCCATCATAAATAATAGTGGATAGCCTGTTTTCAGCTGACCATAATCTATCTATGCCAAATAAACTCGATTTGCTAACATAGAGATCATTCTTGCTATCATCAATGGTAAATTGAACCGAAAAATCACCTTTACTAAGAAGACTACAAGATAGAGATGAAGCAGCTAAAGCAAAGTTAGCTGTAAATAATAAAGAAATAAAAAACGACCATTTCAAACACATTCTCATTGCCCTATCTCCTTTGCCCATACTTCTTGAACTCGCGTCACTTCATTTATTCCTGAGCCACAGCTAGCTGTACTGGTAATTTTAAAGTAGTTAATATCATTATCTTGATAACGAATTGATGTTTGCTCACACTCTACTTGTGGTGCAGTGCGGCAACCGCTGTTATCAAGCTGCATATTTGGATTTCTAATATTACCATCACAAATCGTATCATCTGCTCCTGACTGCCCTAACGGAAATAACTGCACTAACCCCCACTCAACTCCAGAATGCGCAAGAAACCACGCTTGAGTACCTAACACTTCTTTAGAGACAGTATCGTGATTACTGGTTTCTACTTTCAATAAATTTAGTGACAGATACCCAACAGCAACCATGACAACAACAGACATGATAAGCAGGTTACCTTTTTGCTTTACTTGATTACGGTACATTGATCACCTGCACATCATGTTGATATTGAGTTACCTCACCAAGATCATTTTCAAATATTAAGACCATTTTAATCATGCTATTGCGATTGAGCGACACGTTATCAATAGAAAATCCACCAGAGGTAACATGGTTAGCAATTTGCACCCCATCACGAAACACCCCGCCAGCCTGTATACAATACTCAACGACACTTGGTCGATAAATAAAGGCACGTTCAGAAACAGAGCTTGAAATAAACGCGGGATTATTAAGTGCTTTAGGAAACTTAATTGTAGAAATACCTCCAGATCGCGTCATTGATTCAATATTCACAAATCGGTGGTTACTTTCATTAATTAAATCAGCTTGAGAGCTTGGGTTAATGACTAATCTATGACCGTTAAGATTAAAGGCATCATTAGAGAGCAATACGATATCAATGTATTTTTGGTTAAATGTCGGTAAGGCTAAATAGAAAGCACTGACTTCAACAGGAATAAAACTGATACAACGGCCATTCACTGATACTTCTACGCTATTTGGCACGGCATGACGTAACTCACGGCTCAACTTCTCAATCACAAATGTAGCCTGCATTTGGTTATCTTGACGATCAATACTGTCGTTATAACTTTGAAAACCTAACTGCAAGGTATTGCTCGCTGCAATCGCCACAATCCCGACCACCACAATGGTTAAGATCAGTTCGATTAACGTAAATCCGCTGATACGTTTCATTAGTAATTCCCTCGATAGGCACTAAAGGTGTATTTCGCGTAACTACTGGCATAAAGAGTAATATCGATCTTTTTGAACTGAGTTATTGCTGTTGCTCTATTATCTACATCTGCATAAGTAACATTAATTTCGACGGTAACGTTTTTATACTCATCAGCACTGTCTTGATCAATCAATTGGTTTAATGCGTAATTTACTAAACCAACCCGACATTGCTCAGACTCACCCCAACAGCCGATAAAATCATCGACGTCATTAAAGGTTGTTGAATTACTCTCAACACCATCTCGCCCTAAGTTTTCTGATGAGGTACAACTCGGGATTAGCACACCGGAGATTACCTCTCCACAACGGTATTCACCACCATTAGGATCGCTGTTCTCATCAAACTGGCGGCTCAATATATCGGTCATTATTGAATGCCCTAATGCGGCGGCTTGTGCTTGATAAGTGGCTTGATGCGATTTTATTGATGAGCTAAACACCCCCATCGCCAATACAGATAAAGCAAAGCCTAGAAGCACAATGCCAATCACCGATTCAATTAAGGTAAACCCTCGTTGAAGTGTAAATATCTTACTCATAGCTTACACCCTCTATTTAGCTTTGAGCGATACACAAAGCCTTCACTATTAATGCATACAGAGCGACTTTCATTAGAGGTAGGCGTGGTGATGGTGATACGGCAATCTTGATTAGTGCAGAGTGATGTTGTAGCAGAAGATGCGATCATTGTCGGTCTGCCTAACAGATCAAACGACAGCTCAGAAACTAACACGGCACCGTTGATACCTGTAAAGGCATAACTTAACTGGATGAGTTCAAGCTGTTGTCGATTAGTCTCTTTAGAATAATCAGATAATACTGCACTGCTCATGCCTTGTTGCTGGCATGATTGAGCGACACCAAATTGATCGGGAGCCAGAAAGAGTGAACCACAGGTATTTGAGCTTGAATTGCTGTTTGAGGTATTGTTTTGCATCGCCGTCATTTGCACTTGGCGCAAAATAGACATCACTTGCTCTTGCGTAACCGCGGATGAGAAACGACTGGTTCCCATGTATTTACTGGAGGCATAAACGGCAATAATCGCTAAAAGTACGATCACAACGATCAACTCTACCAGAGTGAATCCGGCCATTTTTGTGGGTGCTTTTTGTTGCGATATCTTGCGGGGAAAAGTCATCATCAGTTACCTTATTGCTTCCTGTTACTAGGATAACGGAATTAATAAAGATAACGAAGATAATGTTAATTTTAGATATAAAAAAGCCAGCGGAGGTCGCTGGCTTTTTAGGTGTTAAGCGTTAGCTATTAACATTTATTAAAAACTTCTATTGTTGGAGCTGATGCTGATGCCGATGCTAGAGTCTTATATGATACGTAACATTTTGTAGCTTTAATTTCCGCAAGGTTTCCGTCTAAAGTATCCTTCTTAAACGTAGCAACTAATTCCGTTCCACTATCATCTGCGATAGACCAATCTTGACCCAAACCAACAACAGCAGCACCAATACCAGCAGAAGAAGCCATTGGATAACCGTATGTCACAGCAATACCATCGATATCTTTATATCCATTTCCGCCATTTTCGATACGCTCAATACCTTCAATCGCCGCTTTACCATAAACAATACCCGCAGCGCCAGACATCGCGCCTTTCAAGCCTTGCAGTGATGATGCACGCGCATCGCCTTGAAGATTAAGAAACTTAGGTGCAGCAGTCACGGCAAGAATACCTAGAATAACGATAACTACGACTAACTCAATAAGGGTGAAACCACCTTGTTTTTTCATGTTACTTCTCTCTTTTGTTATAAAAGTGATGGCACGCGATCGTTGCCATCATTATTGTTAAAAACGTTTACTGCTCAAACATAATGAGTAAAAGCAGGTTTATCTCTCTATGCGCAGAGTTGTATAACATCGGCACACAGATGTAAATTCTTTTATTGCAGCGTCACGACTACTCGACCAGATTCTGGTTCATAAGTAAAAAAATGACCTTCATTCTCTTGCTGAGTGTATTTACACTGATTACGACCATTCTCTATCATCACTTCAGCTAAGTATTTCGCTTTATTATCGTTACTGTCATTGGTTACATACGGAGCGTTTTGCAGTAACATTTCCATTAATAAAATACAGTTTTCTACCGTTAATGAAGCGGGATAAGGGCCCGTGTTATTACCATCTAAATCTTCTCGGGGTGACATTGGGTAACCCGGACGAAAATCAGACTGATTAACCTTAGATGGGTCCGTTAACCAAAATTCAGTGCCGTCATAACTGACTGCATTATTATCGTCTATTTTTGGACGAGCTTCCGCTTCCCATTGTGCTCTTGCAGAAAGAACCGCCGTTGCATAGCCACCTGCAACGCCTTCAATACTTGCTTTTTTAGCTTCAAGGCTAACATCTAAAAATCGTGGTAATGCAACCGTTGCCAATAAACCTATTACCACTATTACAATCACTAGCTCAACCAGTGAGAAACCTTTTTGGTGCTTCATCTTAATGCTTCTCTCTATTGCTTATTTTCGTTCTGAATTGTAAGGGATTTTATAAAAAAAAACACACTGTTCGTCAAAAAAACGACAACTTAATTTTCATTCAAAAAACCGATACTCACTTTAAACGCACCATTGTTGAGCATAATGGATATTATTTTACCATTTGGCGCTCTGTACTCACAACGATACAGTGCTTGATTCTTTGAAACATCATTTATATTTATACTGTCCGTATATATCTTATCTTTTTTAGGCAGTAAAAGATGCAACCATTGCTGACAATCAAGATCACCATTATCATCAAAAACCACAGGCCAACCTAGACGACTAAAGGTGACCTCAATACCGTCCTTCATCAAATGTGTTGGCTGCCCATCTACAACCCAATAATTTTTAAACTCATTCGCAGAAGAAAGGATCTCACGACTTGTCATCATCAACGCTGTATCTTCAACTTCAGGTTCCATTTTACCCCATTGAAATAAAATGACCGCCAGTAGAATAACAAATAGAGCCACCCACGAAATACGGATTGCCTTCATGATTAGCCCCCTTTTACTACATCTAACATATTCCACATTGGTAGGAAAATACCCAATGCCAATATGAGCACCATACCAGCTACCACAACCAATAACAGCGGCTCAATGCGTGCCGTCAGTGTTTTCAGATCATAATCAACTTCACGATCATAAAAATCAGAGACTTCCAGCAACAGATCATCAATCTGACCAGTCTCTTCACCTACTGCAATCATCTGCTGTACTAGCGGTGTAAAAACCCCACTTTGTGCTGCCGAGGTTGATATACTGGTGCCTGATTCAATGCCACTTTTCATTTCTAATAATCGGTTCTCTAAATACTTATTACCAAGAGCCTCCGCAGACAGTGCGATGGATTGGTTTAATGGCACCCCTGATTTCAACATAAGTGCGAACGTTCGTGAAAAACGAGACATCTGTGCTCGAGTAACAATATCCCCTACAATTGGAATATTAAGGCGAAACTTGTCCCACGTTTCTCGACCAACATCACCGCTGATCCACGACTGAAAAGCCACAAATATCCCGGCCACTCCACCAAGGATAAAATGCCAGTAGTTAACAGAAAAACTGGAGGTAGCCATTAATATTCGAGTCGGTAATGGTAATTCGACACCAAATCTCGAAAACATCGAGGTAAATTGTGGAATAACCTTAACGTTTAGTACCAACATCGCCAAAAATATAAAGGTCAATACAAAAATAGGATAACGCATTGCTGACTTGATGCGCTTACGCGTTTCCATTTCTTGTTCGTAATAATTCGCCAATTGAAATAAGGCTTGATCTAAACGACCTGTATTCTCACCGACGTGGATCATCGATACAAACAGAGAACTAAATACTCTTGGGTGCTGCTTCATTGCAACGGATAAACTACGACCATTGGTAAGATCTGCCGTCACCTCTTCAAGTGCATGCTTAAGAATTTTGTTATTACTGTTTTGAGATAAACCGTTCATGGCTCTTAATATAGGAACCCCTGCCTTGGTTAAACTGTACATTTGGCGACAGTATATAACTAAAACCTCAAGCGGGATCGGAGGCTGAAACCAAGCTTGCCAATCCACTGAGTTTGCCGATCCTTTAAATTGACCACCAGTACGAATTGAAATTGGGATAATACCATCATTCATTAATTGACCCGCAACTGCCTCTTCTGTGGCGGCTTCAATCGTTCCGGAGATCGGTTTACCTTGGGAGTTACGCCCACTGTATTTATAAATAGCCATTATCTTACCCTATATAAGTATTGGCTGATGAGAGGCTGCATTATCTCCTTCACCAAGTACCATTACTTCACTAAGACTGATGGTACCACTCATCGCAAGTTCCATCGCTGACGCTAACAATGGTTTGTAATCCGGATTTTCACGCGCTTTTTGAGCAAATTCAACCGCATTATTACCACGTAAAGCATCCATCATTGGTTGATCTAATTCGAGCAATTCAAATACACCAATACGACCGCTGTAGCCCGTTAGATTACAACTTTGGCAACCTGAACCCTTTCTAAATGGAACCGATACTTGATTTGGGAATCGCGTTTGCACCCATTGTAAGCGTGAGTCATCAAGAGGATCTGGAGTAGAGCACTCTGTACAAATTTTTCTAACTAATCGCTGTGCCAGAACCGCACGGACTGCACTCGCTACCAGATAACCCGGTGCGCCCATATCCATCATACGCAATGCACTGTCTACCGCATCATTAGTGTGTAATGTCGATAATACTAAGTGACCAGTCAGCGCTGCTCGCAAACCAATTTCAACCGTTTCTTGGTCACGCATCTCACCAATAAGAATAATATCGGGGTCCTGACGCAAAAACGTTCTTAATATTTTAGAGAACGTTAAGTCAATCTTACTGTTTACCTGAACTTGGTTAACCCGCGGTAAACGATATTCTACTGGGTCTTCCGCTGTGATGATCTTCTTACTAGGTTGGTTTAACTCACTCAACGCACCATATAGGGTGGTTGTTTTGCCAGAACCCGTCGGCCCAGTCACTAGGATCATACCGTGAAGGCGACTAAGTTGTTTACGTAAACGAACCAATAAATGATCAGGGATACCAGAGTATTCTAACGATCTGATCCCTGTCGTTTGGTTAAGTAGACGCATAACCACTGCTTCACCATATTGCACTGGCATGGTTGATAAACGAATATCAACCGATTGTCCACGAGACTTAATATTAAATCGACCATCTTGTGGTAATCGTTTTTCTGAAATATCGAGGTTTGCCATTAGCTTTAAACGCAGAACTAAGGCTGGTGCTATATTTACTTCGCTTAATAGCGTTTCATGCAATACGCCATCAATACGTTGGCGTAATCGTAATATTTGATCATCCGGCTCAATATGAATATCTGACGCTCCAATTTGAATCGCATCTTCAAACAAGGAGTTAATCAGTTTTACAACCGTAACTTCATCATTATCACTGTCTAATATACCAAAGTTAAAATCATCACTCTCTTGGTGCTCTGAGTCCAATTGCTCGGCAAATGAGGCGATTTCTTTGGTTCGGCGGTAGAAACGGTCAAAACTATCAACGAGCTGCCTTTCTGACGCAATAACCATTTCAATTTCATATTGTTGAAGTTGAGAAAATAAGGCTTCTTGAGCAGAGAGATCGGCAGGATCACTCATCGCCACACGGATGGTATTCCCTTGCTGGCTTACGACTAATGCTCTTAAGCGACGTGCATGTACTTCAGGTAGTAACTGTACCGCTGTTGCATCAATATTCACACGGCTTAAATCAACTAGAGGCACATCAAGCTGCTGAGATAGAAAGGTCAGCATCTGTTTTTCGCTCAAGAAACCCAGTTGAATTAGAGAGGCTCCCAGTTTTCGACCTGTCGTTTTTTGTGCTGCAAGTGCTTGTTCAATCTGTTGTTCAGTAACAATGTTTTCTTCGACTAATAAATCACCAAGTCTTTTTCTTAACTTAAGACGCATTATTCATTTCCTTCCATTGTTTCTAATAATTTAATTCTATCGCGCACAAATACTTGAGAAGAGCGAGATAACCCCGGGGTCATTAACGCTATTTTATATGTTTTTAGCGCATCTTTTACCTGTGCATTTCTCTCATACACAATCGCAATACCTAACCACCAGCGACCATTTTCAGGGTCTTTAGTCACTAACATTTGATAGCTTTCTTCAGCTAAATCCATCAATTTTAATTTTTGAGCTAAGCCACCACGAGTCGCTAAATAATCAACTGATACGCCTAACGGAATATACTCTAAGGTAGAAAGAGCCGCTTCTGGTTGATCTTCTTTTTGTAATAAACTTGCTAATGCTAACCGTAAATCAACACTGTCTTTATTTAATCGAATGCCTTGCTGCAATATCGCAGCTGATTCTTGAATATCTCGCTTACCATAAAGTAATGCAGCCAATTTTTTGCGTGAATTTTCATCACGAGGTTGATATTTCAATACGGTATAGTAGTCCTTAATCGCCTCTTTAAAGTTGGCGTTACCTAAAGCGACCTCTGCTGAATCACGACTTTTTTGAGCTAGCTCAGAAGGTAATAACTCAACTTCCTCAACCTGTAATTGGCCTTGGTCATTTGATTTTGCATCAACATTAGCGAGACGTGCATTATTTACTTTGGCGGTTGCTGTCGCTTGTTGATTAATCTGATTGTCATTAATGTGTTCTGATTGCAGGGTTTCTGATTTCTGCTCTGCATAGATGCGGCTAATTTCTTGTGTGGTCACTTTCTTCGTTGGTGAGGACGAAGGCGCTGAGTTAATTTGAATACCTTGCTCTATTGGGTGTTCGATAACCATGGTGCTTGCTGTATTATTTAAGGTTGCCCACCCAATAATACATAGAGAACTAATTACCCCAATAGAAAAAAAGAAAGAAGCTTTAAATTTTGATTCCATATTTGGAACATGAGCAAGGGATATACTCTTTTTCCCATCTACATTTGCATCTTGTTTGGTAATATTCAATAAGGCTTTATTTGTTGCACTCACAACGCTCTCCAACCCCAAAACTTGGGAAAATAATACTTGGGTTTGATGGTATCGGTTGTATCTAAAATGGCATTAAATACCGATTTTTTAGATACCTGAACTAGATTTTCTGAAAAAGAGATAACTAACGCTTTATGGCAGACTTGATTGATTAATCGAGGCACACCACCACTTGCACGCCAAATGACCTTCATTTGATAAAGTGAGAATGGATTATTTTTAGAACCCGATTCAGTCATTCGATGTGTAATATAAGCAACCGTTTCACTCATATTCAGCGGCCGTAAAGTGGCAGAAAACGTGATTCTTTGTCTCAATTGACGTAGATGATATTGCTTCAAACGTTCATCTAATTCTGGTTGCCCAAATAGGACAATTTGAAGTAACTTGGTATAATCGGTTTCTAAGTTACCAAACAACCGTAATGTTTCTAACGCTTCATCACACAGAGCTTGCGCTTCATCTATAAATACAACTGCACTTTTTCCTTTAGCCTGTAAATCGATGAGTTTTTCATGAATGCGATCGGTTAATGTAACGCCATCTCCACTTTGCTCTAACCATAACTCTTTAGCCAACGCTTGTCGTAGTTCCGCACCATTCATTACTGGATTTGGTAGATATAACAATTCAATATTTACGGGCAACTGACTCATCAACATTCGACAAACCATAGTCTTACCTGTACCTATTTCCCCCGTCACTTTAATCACCCCCTCTCCCATGGATATCGCAGATAACACAGTCTGTATCGCCTCATAATGAGGCAATAATCCATGAAAAAGAGAGGCGTTAGGCGTTAAAGTAAAAGGAAGCTGCTTTAAACCAAAGTGTTTCTCATACATAAAATCCGTTGTTACTCATCAGGAAACCATTCTTGCAATAAATCACGCGAACGCTCTAATTCCTCTTGCCAGGTATCAACACCAACAACTGTCGGTTTTAGCAAAATAACTAACTCAGTTTTTTGAGTCACCTGAGTCACGTTACGAAATAAATAACCGAGTACGGGAACATCGCCTAAAAATGGAACTTTAGATATTTGCTCAACGGTTTGTGATTTCATCAAACCACCAATGACAACCACATCTCCGCTTTTCGCTCGAATAACCGAGTCAGATTCACGGATTGAGCTTTTTGCCAATGGTAATTCTAAAATACCACCTACATCACCTAGGTTAATCTCTTTAATTTCGTTCTCAACATCAATAACTGATGGGTGAACGTGCAGCATCACGTTACCTTTATCATCAATTTGTGGTGTTACATCCAATGAAATACCAGAAAAGAACGGTGTTAACGTCACCTCAGGAGAGGCATTGGAGTTATCACCACTCCCCGTAACACTAGATACTTCGGTAACATAGTATTCATCACGCCCTACTTTAATAACGGCTTTTTGGTTATTCGCCGCAGTAACACGAGGGCTTGAAAGAACATTCAAGTCGCCTTGAGTATCCATAAAACTCAATACTGCTTCAAAATTACCATCAGAAACCGTCACATTTGTTTGACCACCAAGTAGAGTACCTATCGCATCCATACCTGGCAAAACACTGGTTGTTGATGCTGCTACTTTTTCAACAACAATATCTGTACCGCCAATTGACGAGGTTAAATTTGACCAGTTAATTCCTTGTTGATAACCATCACTTAACGTTACTTCAAGCAATTTAGCTTCTAAAATAACTTGGCGCTGTAAACGCTTATGAGAAGTGGCTAAGAATGTTTTAACTTTACGCAGTTCATCAGGCGATGCTGTAATGGTAACCACACTTGCTTGTGGTGAAGCCACCACACTTCTGCCGGGTCCATTTCCAATCATCACTGAGACCGCTTTTTCTAATTCTTTCCAGAAATCACTTTCACTGGTTGTTTCAATTTCAGTTCCACCCGTCGCAGAAGAAGATGAAGATGATGAACCGCTACTTGAGTCTGAGCTATCACTAGCACTTGATGAACTACCAGAATTGGTGATAGAACCGGTTGTAATGGTAGTTAATGAGCGACCTTTACGAGTTAATTGTAAATAATCAACAGGGATTGTTTCCGTACGGATAGTAGCAGGGTAAATCTGTAATATCCTGTCTAGTTTAACGATTTCATAGCCATACAAATCTTCAACAGAAGACAACACGTCATCTAAAGTGACGTCATTAACATTCATTGTAATACGCCCAGAAACATTAGGGTGTATTACAACGCTGTATTCCGTACCTTTCACTAGGTTTGTGAAGAATGCTTTTGCATTAACACCATTAGCCTTAACTCTAAATCGCTTCACTGGCTCTTCAATTTCAACACTTGTCATATTTAAAACAGGCATTAAATCGGCTTGTACCGATGTGGGAAGATCCGCAAGTAACTGACCGCCATTATCATTAATCGATTTATCTAAGGTCTGTTTAATTTCAACAGGATCACGGTGGCCCATTGAGCAACCCGCTAATGATACAGCCATGAATCCAATGATGACATTACGTACTTTCATTATTACAAACCTTAATTCTTAATATTTTGTGAAAATAGAGAAAGTTGCCATTTCTTACCAGCACGACCAATAGAGACGCTTTCTTCATTAACGGCTAATAGAGTATAGCCGGATATTTTGTCACCTTTTTTCATAGACTTATCATCTAAGACAGCATAACAATCGTTATTTCCGCTACAACTAATTGCTTGTAACGAAGGAAAATATTGACGTTTCTTAGTCACTACTTTCTTTGCTTGTACGGGTTTAACCCAACGTAAAGGCTCTGTTGGATCATGCCCTATTACTGCATCCGATACATCCGATGCATTAATAGAGGTAGATAATAACACCAGTAGAAAAATCATATTCTTCATATTAACCGCCAATAAATCCTTTGCTAGAACCAAGCGTATACACTTCAATGGTCAACTCGGCGATTGGGTATTGTTTAACTTCGTAACGAAAATTTCGCCAGTAATACTTAACGGGTAACTCTTCTAAGTTAGAGAGGTACGTTTCAATGTCAAAATAGTTACCAGATAACACTAATTTTATCGGGTGAATGTAATAACCTGCTTTATTGTTCTCATCAAGCAAACGCTCTGAAGGTAACGTTCTCATAGACGTCAACGCCAATTTTGATGACTTTTGTAATACGACCTCTAAAAGCTGTGCCATTTGCGCTGGAGAAACCAAAGCAGCTACTCGATTAGATAATAGCTCAGCCAACTCTTGGCTCTGTAACGTGAGTGCTTGATATTGTTTATTAATATCCACATTTGGATCTTTTTGTAATCGACGTTGTGCTAATTCAACCTGCTGCTTTAATGACGAGATTGAATCAGTAATACGAATAACATCTTGTTCAGATTTCTGATGTTCCAAAACCTTTGGTTCAATGATCACGTTAGATGAAATAAAAATGACGGCAACCCAACCAACAAGAGTAATTAGTATTTTTTCTCTTAGTGAAAGCGCAGAAAAGACCTCTTTAACTTTTATCCAATGTTCCATTATTTACCCTCTGCTGCCTTCGTATTTAAAATAAACGACACCAGGCCTTGTTCATCTGTTTTAATTTCTAGCTGATCAAAGGTTCGACCAATCAAATGTAACTCACTATCAAAACTTTGTACCCAACTAGGTATAACCTCAGGAGTGCGAGCATAGCCCGTAAAATTGACATTTTCACCCGAGATATAAATCTTGGTAAGAGATATGTTTCCTTTACCTAATTGAGTTAAGCTGCTCATCACTCCGGAATAGCCTATTTGCATTCCTTCATCAAAGTTAGCAATAATTCTAAGTGACGCTTGCTTAGATTCAACATCGCCTTTTAAACGTTTAATTGCAGCTAATTTTGCCGCTGACGGCTTATGACTTTCTAACTGCTGAATTAAGCGACTTAGTTCTTGATTTTTAGTGCGTTCTTGCGAAGATAACAACATAACTTGGCTATCTAACTGACTCACTTGCCAATAATAATAACCAAAAACAACACCAGTTAAAGCAAGACCAACCCCCCAACTTAAGATAACATTTGGTAAGGTAAAGTAGTCCACTTTTGGCTTTAATCTATCATTATAGAGATTGATATAAGCTTGATTAAATAAACCAAGCCAACTTATTACTTCGCCAGTGCGAAATACCCTTACTTCATCGACAACGAGTGAGGCGACTTGAACCCCTAGTCTATTTTTTAACTCTAATGCTAAAAGTGCATCATCTTCATCATCACAACAAAAATAAAGGTGATTAATATTCACGCCATGAAGTTGAGCGCTCAAATAATCTAATGAACGCTGTAGCTCTAGCGCTAAACTATCTAACTGAAAGTTATCTGATATTCCCCCCGTTAGTGGTGCACTTATGCCACGTAATGAGCGGTTAAGCAGTAAATGTCTTTCACTAAAAGCCAATAACTTAAACTCAGCAGAGCTACTATGGCTCAATAGCATGAAGCTATTATCCTTCGGCTTTGAGTATTTCCATACTAATTCATCAGGAGTGACGTTAACAATTTGAATCGACAGGGAGCCTAATAGCTCAATAATCGTTTTTATTGTCGCTACTTGAGAGATATAGACTTGCATCTTGCCTTTAGTACTTTCGATACCATCTGCAACGATATCCGAAACGCGATCACTAATAAGATCTTTAACTAAAAATGGCAATGCACCGATAAGCTCTTCTTTAGGAAGATTAGGGTTATCGATTTGAAAAGATTGATATAAATGAGAGCCGATAACAACATTCGCGTTGCAATCAGACAAGCCCATTTTTTGACACGCTTTTACAAGCTCACTTTTCCACGCCTGAGGCTGATCGATAGGGGTGAAGCTTTGCTTTGTAAGTTGCTTACCATCGTCAGTTTTCGCAATATAAATACCACCTTGCAATATCACAATTGATGTTGTGACTTTCACTGAACGAGATAGTTTTAGTTTTCTAAATACATCCATCATCTTCATTTATTGCTCGATTCTCATTTATCGCGGAATGTCTAATTTCTTACTTTATTTACAATACTCCCAAAGAAGAGTACCTCGCGCGCAATCATACAACATTCTATTTTTTACTGATACTCATGAACAAATAAAATGTAACACTTTTTATTTTCCCCAACGACTTCTTCTCTTCGGTATCGAGAGCTTTTCTTTATGGTGGAATAACGCAGTCTCAACTTCAAAAAAGCGACCTTGTCCGCCCTCGACACCTAGTTCTTTCAATACCTTAAGTTCTTTTTTATTTTCAATGCCTACCGCTAACACCTGAGAGCCCGTATTTTCACAAGCCCCTAGTAAGCTTCTTACAAACAGTTGATTTTCATATCTCAGATGAATGTCCTTCATTAAACTACGATGCAGTTTAATATAATCAACATTGATATCTTTAATATAGTGAGTGCTCACTATTGTTCTTCCTGCCTGTTCAACTATCAGCTGACAACCAAAGATTTTTAGCAATTTAGCAATCGGTCTGACGGCATCTAAATACGTCACAACTTGCCCTTCTATTAACTCAAAACTAAGTCGTTTAAGTTGAGCTCTTGGTGTTTGTAATAATCGGTTTCTTAGTTGTCGAATAAAGTCTGCATTTTGTAAGCTCTTTACTTGCAGGTGTACTGAAAATGTATGCTGTGAAAATTCAGGATCACTCAATAAAGGAAATACTTGCTTTAACACTGCACTGTCTAGTTTGATTTGGTAACCCACTTGCTTAATCGCAGGTAAAAAACGAGAGGCTTTAATTTGCACACCATTCTCATCTCTAATGCGAGAAAATATCTCCAAATGAAGAGGCTCAAATTCATTACCTTTAAATAGAAACGTTGACTGTTTATAGAGAAGTAATTGTTCTTGTTCAAAAATTGCATCAAATAACGTTCTCCATCGAACACTACCTAAGCTTTCCGTCAATTGCTGTTGCTTTTTAAACAACGACCAACTGTTATTATTTTGTAGTAGTGCACTGCGATGAGCCATATCTAACTCATCCATCAAACGACCTCGTCGCTCTCCACTGACGTACATGCTAACGCCAATATGGCACCAATTATCACTATCAAGGCTTTTAGGTGGTGTTATTTTCTCTATTATTTTTAAACACTGAGAGGCAATGGTTTTTGCTTCTTTTAATGACTGCTGAGGAATAAGTAAAGCAAAGTCTGACTGGTAATAACGAGACAACACACTATCACTATAACGCTGTATCAAATTGTTTAGTTGCTTTCCTATCTCAACAATGAACTCGTCGCCGACGGATTTCCCTTGCTCTTCAACGAGTTCATCCCATCCATTAATTCGTAATAATAATAGAACCCCTTGGCTCTGAGACTCTTGTAATGTTGATTCTAATTTACTATCAAATAACACTCTATTTGCAGACCCCGTCAGCTGATCTAAAAAGGTATGTGTACGAATAAAGGTATCAAAACGACTGCGTTCTTTTCGTGCATCTTTTAGCTCTGTAATGACACTATCAAGAGCTAAACTTGCTGTTGCTGGCCACTCTTCGTCATTGCCTACTGCGTAATCATCAAGTTTTCCCGCAAGTAACATTCGTCCACGTTCTTCTAATAATTCTGAACCATGAAGCTGCTTCCTCAACCAAACTACGCCCCACAATAATGAAACAATGATGACGGCAATAGCCGCTGTAATAGAAAACAAAGCACCTAAAGAGTAGGTGAAAGCGCTATACGGAGGTATCGACTTAAAGGTAATTGAATACCCTTTATTCATTTGAAGGGGTAACGTTTTTTGATATAGCAAACTATCATCAGGCATAGCCGCTAATGTTTGAAAAGAATAGACTAATCCTGTTGGGGATGAGAGTTCCATACTCACCACACTGCTTGCTTTTAATAGTTTAGGCAACCATTTAGCCATCGAGTCGGCTTCTTCAGGAGCTGATAACTCTTCATCCACCACATTTACAACACCAGCGAGGTAATGTTCAAGATATTCATTACCTATTTGTTTAAACGAAATCGCTCCACCAATAAATAAAATAAAGATCGCGGCAGATACCATTAAAGTAACAAATGAAATAAGGCGGTTACTTAAACGTAAACTTGGGGTTTTTCTCATTAAACGCTTCTTCCTTGAAAAAAACAGATCGTGGATCATTACACAATTCAATAAATAAAATTTAGAACCATCTCTAAATACGCACTAGATATAGTACAAATATTTCACTAATTTCTCTATACCATGCCGAAAGTTAATAACAGAATAATACCGTTATAATTTAGGCATAAAAAAACCTCGATAATGTCGAGGTTTTTTTTATAACGATAAGACTCTAGCTCTTAAAAGCAGGAGCTAGAACGGAATATCGTCATCAAAGTCCATTGGTGGCTCATTATATTGAGGCTGAGCCGCCTGTGGTGCTTGTTGTTGAGGAGCTTGTTGTTGCTGCTGCTGTGGTGCAAAATTATTTTGCTGAGCAGGTTGTTGAGGCTGACCCCAATTACCTTGCTGTTGCTGTTGTTGACCACCAGCTGGTGCGCCTTGACCTTGACCACGACCACCAAGCATTTGCATTACGCCGTTAAAACCTTGAACAACAACTTCTGTTGTAAAACGGTCTTGACCACTTTGATCTTGCCATTTACGAGTTTGAAGTTGACCTTCAACGTAAACTTGAGAGCCTTTGCGTAAGTATTCACCTGCAACTTCAGCCAGCTTTCCAAACAAAGACACACGGTGCCATTCTGTTTTTTCACGCTGTTCGCCAGTTGCTTTGTCACGCCATGATTCAGACGTTGCAATTGTAATATTTGCTACCGCACCACCACTTGGCATGTAACGGATTTCAGGATCTTGCCCTAAGTTACCAACAAGGATAACTTTATTAACACCACGGCTGGCCATAGTTTGCTCCAGATAGAATTAGAGGTGAACTTTATGTCACCCGGTTTTATATACAATAATCTTCAGTCTAACACGTTCAAGGTAATTTCTGATAGCCCTAAACTTGGGATCCGTTTCATAACGTCCTAAAATAAAGAAAGGTTTAGAGGCGACTTCACGACTTTATCTTCTCTATTTTTAACATCATCAGATATATGCGACGCACGTCTATGTTCTTTATAATGCGCAACTCATCCCTAAGCCCTATGGATAACTATCTTTCACAATTTTTCATTTAGTATTGAGACTGACTTAAAGAATTGATGCACATTACCTAAGCAATAATGATACCGAGCTCTCTTTTCATTTAAAGCACTTCATTTAAGTAAGCTTAATCGCTAAACTACCTGAATAACGATGATGCTCAAGTAAGAGCCTTTCTACTAATTTTAAAATTATTGTCTATCTAGGACTCAGTTATGATCAAAAAATGTCTCTTCCCTGCCGCAGGCTACGGCACTCGCTTTTTACCAGCGACCAAATCTATGCCAAAAGAAATGATGCCAATAGTAAACAAGCCGTTGATTGAATACGGTGTAGAAGAAGCTATTAATGCGGGGATGGACGGCATCTGTGTCGTTACGGGTCGTGGCAAGCATTCATTAATGGACCATTTTGATAAAAACTACGAACTAGAACATCAAATCAGTGGCACCAACAAAGAAGAGTTACTTGTAGACGTTCGTGAACTGATTGACTCAGCTAACTTTACCTATATTCGCCAACGTGAGATGAAAGGCTTAGGTCATGCCATTCTGACTGGCCGCGAGCTAGTCGGCGACGAACCTTTTGCTGTGGTACTTGCTGATGACTTATGCGTTAATGAACAACAAGGCGTTCTTTCACAAATGGTCGCACTTTATAAGCAATTTCGCTGTTCTATTGTTGCGGTAGAAGAAGTACCAGATAACGAAACTCATAAGTACGGTGTTATTGCTGGTGAAATGATCAAAGACGACCTATATCGCGTTGATAATATGGTAGAAAAGCCAGAACCAGGCACAGCACCAAGTAACCTTGCCATTATTGGTCGTTACATTTTAACCCCTGATATTTTTGAAATTCTAGAAACAACAGAACCAGGTAAAGGTGGTGAGATCCAAATTACCGATGCGCTGTTGAAGCAAGCTCAATCTGGTTGTGTTCTTGCGTATAAATTCAAAGGTAAGCGTTTTGACTGTGGTAGCGTTGAGGGTTACATCGAAGCAACCAACTACTGCTATGAAAATGTTTATTTAAAAGATAAAAAATCAGCAGAATTGGCAAAACAAATTACGGGTAAAAAGTAATTTTTTAAATAACCTCAAACAACGATAATGCCTCATGTTTTTCATGGGGCATTTTTTATTGTTTTTATACCTGTTTTTTTATCCAGTGCCTCTTTGCTGTTTTAATACTCTGTGCAATACTTATCACTTAGTTATTCTTTAAAGCAGAGAGCGTTCCATGGATAAGATTGAAGTTAGAGGGGCAAGAACCCATAACCTAAAAGACATTAGTTTAACTATTCCACGAGACAAACTAACGGTTATTACCGGTTTATCTGGCTCAGGAAAGTCCTCTTTAGCCTTTGATACCTTATATGCTGAAGGTCAGCGACGCTATGTAGAATCCTTATCTGCCTATGCCCGTCAATTCTTATCGCTTATGGAAAAACCCGATGTAGACCACATTGAAGGGCTTTCTCCTGCTATTTCTATCGAACAAAAGTCAACGTCCCACAACCCAAGATCAACTGTCGGTACAACAACTGAAATTTATGATTATCTACGATTACTTTATGCCCGTATTGGGGAGCCTCGTTGTCCTGAACATCACGTTGAATTAACCGCCCAAACCATCAGCCAAATGGTGGATAAAGCATTAGAGTTACCTGAAGGCACAAAACTCATGCTGTTAGCCCCAATCGTTAAAGAACGAAAAGGCGAGCATGTTAAAACATTGGAAAATTTAGCCGCACAAGGGTTTATTCGCGCTCGTATTGATGGTGATGTTTGCGATCTATCCGATCCTCCAACTCTTGAACTGCATAAAAAGCACACCATTGAAGTGGTTGTTGACCGCTTTAAAGTGAGAGACGATTTAAAACAACGTCTAGCAGAGTCATTTGAAACCGCTTTAGAACTCACTGGAGGTATTGCTGTTGTCGATTATATGGATGACACCAAGAATGAACCTCTGATTTTCTCTGCTAACTTCGCCTGTCCACATTGTGGCTATAGCATGTCAGAGCTTGAACCTCGCTTATTCTCATTCAACAACCCTGCTGGTGCTTGTGGTACTTGTGATGGTTTGGGTGTTCAACAATATTTTGATGCTGATCGAATTGTTTTAGACAATAAACTCAGTATTGCTGAAGGTGCGATTAAAGGTTGGGATCAAAAAAACTACTACTATTTCCAAATGCTAACTTCATTAGCAAACCATTATGGGTTCGATCTTTTCACTCCATTTAAATCGCTATCTAAGAAATTTCAAAAGATCATTCTTAATGGCTCTGGTTCGGAAGAAGTTGAGTTTCAATACAGTAATGACCGTGGTGATCTTCGAGTAAAACGTCACCCTTTTGAAGGAATTTTAAATACACTCGATCGCCGTTATAAAGAAACCGAATCAAGCGCTGTTCGTGATGATTTATCTAAATACATTTCTACTCAGTCTTGTTCAAGCTGTCACGGTACACGTCTACGTTTAGAAGCACGTAATGTATTTGTTGCCGATACTACATTGCCTGAAATTTGTGAAATGAGCATTCAAGATTCAGTGACATTCTTTAGTTCATTAGAACTTAAAGGGCAAAAAGCTCAGATTGCCGATAAGATAATGAAAGAGATCAATGAACGCTTACATTTCCTTATTAATGTTGGCTTAAATTACCTTAACTTATCGCGTGGAGCTGATACCCTTTCAGGCGGTGAAGCACAGCGAATTCGTTTAGCCAGTCAAATTGGTGCGGGTTTAGTTGGCGTGATGTATGTCCTTGATGAACCATCCATTGGCCTTCATCAACGAGATAACGAACGACTATTAAAAACGTTGAACCACCTTCGCGATTTGGGCAATACAGTCATTGTAGTAGAGCATGATGAAGAAGCAATAAGAAGTGCTGATCACATTATTGATATTGGCCCAGGAGCTGGTATCCATGGAGGATACATTGTCGCAGAGGGGGACTATCAAGCCATCATTTCAAATCCAAACTCATTGACTGGCCAATATCTTAGTGGTGTAAAAAAGATCTCGTTGCCTAACGAACGAGTAAAAGCTGACCCTAAGAAGCAAGTCGAACTCATTGGTGCGACTGGCAATAACTTAAAAAATGTCACTTTGAAATTACCTGTCGGGTTATTTACCTGTGTGACTGGGGTTTCTGGCTCAGGTAAATCTACTCTGATTAACGATACTTTCTTTAAGATTGCTCATACACAATTAAATGGTGCCACCACATCAGAACCTGCACCATATAAGAAAATCAAAGGGATTGAGCATTTTGATAAGGTGATCGACATTGATCAAAGCCCGATTGGGCGAACACCTCGTTCCAATCCTGCAACTTATACAGGAATTTTCACCCCTATTCGTGAGCTATTTTCTGGAACTCCAGAGTCACGCTCGCGTGGTTATAAGCCAGGACGATTCAGCTTTAACGTTCGTGGTGGCCGTTGTGAGGCATGCCAAGGCGATGGTGTCATTAAAGTTGAAATGCATTTTTTACCTGATGTTTATGTTCCTTGTGATATATGTAGTAGTAAACGTTATAATCGCGAAACACTAGAGGTAAAATATAAAGGCAAGAGTATTGATGAAGTACTTCAAATGACAATTGAAGATGCTCATACCTTCTTCCAACCAGTGCCTGTCATAGCAAGAAAACTGCAAACCTTAATGGATGTCGGTTTGTCTTATATTCGCTTAGGCCAAGCCGCAACAACGCTCTCAGGTGGTGAAGCTCAACGAGTTAAATTAGCACGTGAACTCTCTAAACGAGACACAGGAAAAACACTGTATATCTTAGATGAACCAACAACGGGTTTGCATTTTCATGATATTCAGCAATTACTGAATGTTCTTCACCGGTTACGAGAACGAGGTAATACGATAGTGGTTATCGAGCACAATCTTGATGTAATAAAAACAGCAGACTGGATTATCGATTTAGGACCAGAAGGTGGACAAGGTGGTGGTGAGATCATCGCAGAAGGAACCCCTGAAGACGTTGCATTAGTCGAGGGGTCTCATACAGCACGCTTCTTAAAACCAATGTTAACGTAATAAAATTAAGCCTTTTATCACTTGGATCAGATAGAATAAAGCCAGCATTTTGTTGGCTTTACTTTTATCTCATGCTCGTAACAAGGAACTAATGAAACATGGCAACGCTATTGACGCAAGGAACACAATTAGAAGCAAAAAAAATAAGAAAACCACTAACCAAATCGTACCTATTTAGCCTTAGTATTCTTTTCTTTGTTTGTGCACACTTTTTTCAACCTAATCCGGGCGGATCTGGATTACATCTTGCGTTTAATGCGGCCTCTTGGATACCAGCAAGCATTGCTATCGCGATAGCCTTATTCCATATAGCAAAACAAGGTCTAATTAAATATTCAACCTTAACTTTGGTTTTATTATTCGCCGTTAGCTTACTTTCAATCCCCCTATTTTATCATGACTCTTCACCCCAATTAGCGCTAGGTAAATTCTTAGGCTTATGGGCAGGGTTACTTTTCTTTATTACTTTGCAACAATTCACCTTTTCAAACAAACAAAAACAATGGCTCTTGTGGTGCATTATCGGCTCTGTATTAATCGAGGCTATTTTTGGCTATATCCAATATCTTTTTCTAAAAGAAGGTAACAGCTTTGGCTATAACGTTATAGCAAATCGACCTTATGGTATCTTTCAGCAGCCTAATGTTATGGCGAGTTTTTTAGCAACTGGTCTTGCTATCGCCTCTTATTTTCTTGCTCGACAGCCCATAAAATACCGTGAAAATGTCATTGCGCTAACGCTACTTTACGCCACTATCCTATTTACCTTACCGCTACTTATTGTTCTAGCGTCTCGTACTGGTTGGCTTGCTACTATTTTTAGTCTCGTCTTATTAACCCCATACATGTGGAAATATTGTACTAAACAACGTTTCTTTTCTTGGGTACTCGCATTAATTATTGGCTTTAGTGGTAGTTTTGTTCTATTTAACTTATCTCAAGATAACTTATCTAAAGTGTCATTAATTAGCCAAAAAGCTGACTTAGAAAGCCCAAGACGATATACCTTCCCACAAGCTCTAGATATGTTTTTAGAAAAACCAATTACAGGTTATGGCTATGGGAATTTCGAAGCAGACTACACCTTATATACCGCAAAACAGCACCAAATATCATCAAGTTACAAATCAGGTTTACCCTCGATGGATCACCCTCACAATGAAGTTTTATACTGGGGAGTTGAGGGTGGCGTCGTTGCTATTCTAGGTTTATTAATTGCCGCGGGCGGGGTTTTACTCAAGATCCGAAAAAGTAAACTAGATACGCAGTTTGCCTTATTGGCCCTAATCGCACCTATTTTTATTCATAGTCAATTAGAGTATCCGTTTTATCATTCTATGCTGCATTGGTTTACTTTCATTATTCTGCTTTTTTGGATAGACCAACTTAGTTGTAAGTATAAAAAGCACCGCATTAGCGATATCAGCAAAATAACACTACGAGTCAGCTCATTAGTGCTGCCAATTGTCATCGCTTTTTATATGCTTTCGACACTGCATACTAACTGGGTGCTAACTAAGTTTGAAACGACTCGTCCAATGAATCCTGATATCTTAAATCAAATAACTAATCCTGTGATCTGGGAAGACCGATTTAATTGGGATGTATTATCCGCTCAATTATCCATTGGGATCATCAATAAAAAACCAGAGTTAATCACCCCTTATATCACTTGGTCTAAAGAACTGATTAAAACAAAACCAAGGCCTGCATTTTATAAAAACCTAATCATTGCTTATCAAGCTTTAGGTGAGGAAAAAAAAGCGGAAGACATAAGAAGGGAAGCCGTTTTTCTTTTTCCAAATAACAAATTTGAATTAGTGCAGCTAGACGAAAAATTACGTCAAAAATAAATAAAGTAAACTATAAAAGGCCGCTGTATTTTCAGCGGCTTTAATTTATAACCTAAAGAACATCGGATAACGCTTTTAAACATAATGCGACATTCTCTTTTTTAGCCGCATAGCCCATCAAACCAATACGCCACGCTTTTCCTGCTAGACTTCCTAACCCGGCACCAATTTCTAAATTATACTCTTCTAATAATCGGTTTCTAACTTCTGCATCATTAACCCCTTCAGGGATATAGACCGCATTAAGCTGTGGTAACCGATACTCTTCATCAACAATAAATTTTATCCCTAACTCTTCTAAACCTTGCTTAAGTTCTTGATGGTATACCGCATGTCGCTTCCATGCGTTTTCAATACCTTCATTTTTCAACATTAATAAAGATTCATGTAATGCATATAAACTGTTAACGGGGGCAGTATGATGATAACTGCGCTTACCTTCACCACTCCAGTAACTAAGAACTAAGCTTTGATCTAAAAACCAGCTTTGAACGACTTGAGTCCGTGATTGCATCTTCTCAATCGCTTTTTCCGAAAAGGTGACTGGTGATAAGCCAGGCGTACATGATAAGCACTTTTGAGAACCGGAATACACCGCATCTAATTGCCACTCATCAACAAGCAATTGGACTCCTCCTAATGAGGTCACTGCATCAACAATCGTTAAGCAACCGTACTTTCTCGCTATTTCTGAAATCCCTTTTGCATCACTTAAAACGCCGGTAGATGTTTCAGCATGAACAAACGCGACTATCTTAATATCTGAATGTTGCTGCAGAGCCTCTTCAACTTTATTTAATGAAACTGGCTCACCCCACTTATCATCAATGACAATCGCAATTCCACCACATCGTTCAACGTTCTGACGCATACGTTCACCAAAGACGCCATTGCGGCAAACAAGTACCTTTTCACCAGCTTCAACTAAATTAACAAAACACGTCTCCATTCCAGCGCTTCCAGGGGCAGACACTGCAATAGTAAATTCATTTTTTGTTTGAAATGCGTACTTCAATAACTCTTTTACTTCATCCATCATTTTAATAAACAATGGGTCTAAGTGCCCAATCGTTGGCCGACTTAGCGCTTGTAATACTTGTGGCGATATATCAGAAGGACCCGGTCCCATAAGGGTTCTTTTTGGTGGGATAAAACTTTGCATCATTCACTCCTTGAAATATAGGGTGTTTAAAGAATAGACACAATAATAATTAAACTCAATTAGACGAAGTAATTAGAGTGACTTAACTATACAAAATAACCATAAAATACTTATATTCACTTTAAATCGGTGAAATACAAATAAAGTCATTACTATTAATTGACATTTGATTCATAAAAAAGCACATTGTTAACATATGTTTTGTTGTATAAAACATACACAGAAGAGGAGCACTGCCTAGGTAGCTTTATTTGTGGAGCCCAAACTCCCAAACAAATAAGTGAGGGAGAGTTGTGCCGAGATAATCTTAATTGGGAAGAGATTATCGATCGTATTGGCTGAATCCTTACGATTGCCACTTAATTTTAAGTGGAGGGCTTCTAGCAGCTATTTATTTTTTGCTATGGCTCTTCACATTTATTTCCACATTGGATGTAGTCGGGAGACAGGATAGTGAACCCTATTAATGTAGCTAAATTTGGTGGCACCAGCGTTGCTAATTTTGAATCAATGAGCCGCAGTGCTTATGTTATCGAACAAAATAAAGATACTCATCTTGTTGTCATCAGTGCCTGTTCAGGCGTAACTAATTTATTGGTTGAATTAGCAAATGGCGTACAAGATAGCCCGCGTAAAAATGTCATCATTGAGGAATTGAAAGCGATTCATTTCTCTGTATTAGATCAACTCTCTGATCCTATCATTCCTGAAAAAGCCATTTTAGATATCCTTACCGATGTTAGAAAAGCAGCAGGCGACGCTTCATTCCAGTCTAGTGACAAACTAACCGATCACCTCGTTTCTTGTGGTGAGTTAATGTCTACACATCTCTTTACTCAACTTCTTATTGAGCGTGGTAATTCTGCGGTTCGATTTGATATCAGAAGTGTTCTACGTACCAACTCTCAGTTTGGTAAAGGTGAGCCTCAACTAGATGAAATCTGTCGTTTAGCTCAAGAAAAACTGTCACCTTTATGTCAAAAGTATATTGTGATCACCCAAGGCTTTATTGGCTCTGATGATGAAGGAAATACAACTACTCTAGGCCGTGGCGGCAGTGATTACAGTGCCGCCTTAATTGCAGAGTCTGTAAAGGCGAGTGGCCTTGAAATTTGGACTGACGTTCCAGGTATTTACACAACTGACCCTCGAATCGCATCAAAGGCATCACCCATCCCAGAAATCAGTTTTAGTGAAGCCTCTGAAATGGCAAATTATGGGGCTAAAATATTACACCCATCAACCTTACTTCCAGCGCTTCGTCATCAGATCCCCGTGTTTGTTGGCTCATCAAAAGAACCAGAAAAAGGCGGTACATGGATTAAACAACAGGTAAATAGTTCGCCATTATTTAGAGCCTTAACCTTACGTTGCAACCAAACTATGGTGACTCTGCATAGTACCAATATGTTTCATGCTTATGGTTTTCTTGCTGAAGTATTTAAAATATTAGCGAAATATCAAATCTCTGTTGATTTAATAACGACTTCTGAAGTTAGTGTTGCATTAACATTAGATCAAACTAATACCAATGGTAAAGCACCTGAATTGCCACCAGAGGCACAACAAGAATTAGAAGAGCTATGTACCGTCGAAATCGAACATGATTTGTGTTTAGTCGCACTTATTGGTAATCAAATGAGCAACTCTAAAGGGTATGCTAAGCAAGTTTTTGGTGCCCTAGAAGATTTCAACTTACGTATGATTTGTTATGGCGCAAGCCAACATAATTTATGTTTTTTACTTCATGAGTCAGAAGCAAAACAAGCAGTAAAAGTCTTGCATAAAGAACTCTTCGAAAAATAAACCTCTATTCTAAATAACCTAAAAAAGCCCAATCACTAATTAAGTGAGTGGGCTTTGTGTTCTAACTTTCTTTATTTATTTAAGAGGATTAATTTAAATTTGGACCTAACCACTTCTCAGCTTCTAACATATCCCAACCTTTACGCTCAGCGTAACTTTCTGCCTGGTCTTTTTGGATCTGAGCAATAGCAAAATAACGAGAATCAGGGTGAGAAAAATACATACCTGAAACGGATGCACCCGGCCACATTGCATAGCTTGATGTTAACGTCATATCAATTGCTTCCTCAACATTCATTAACTCCCATAACGTACCTTTTTCTGTATGTTCAGGACACGCTGGGTAGCCAGGAGCAGGGCGGATACCTTGGTACTTTTCACGGATTAGATCATCATTCGTTAGATCTTCTTCTGGTGAATAACCCCAAATATCTTTGCGAACTTCTTTATGCAAATACTCGGCAAAAGCTTCTGCTAAACGGTCAGCTACCGCTTGGATCATAATGGCATTATAATCATCACCATTGGCCTTATATTCATCAGCTAGTTTACGCTCACCAATACCACCTGTAACCGCAAAGCCACCAATCCAATCCGCCTTTCCACTTTCCTTTGGTGCTATATAATCAGAAAGGCAGTAGTTAAAGCCTTTTGGTTTATCCGTTTGCTGACGTAAGTTATGAATAACTTTAAGAACTTCTGTACGAGACTCATCCGTATAAACTTCGATGTCATCGCCTACGCTATTCGCAGGGAACAAAGCACACATACCACGAGCTTCTAATAATTTTTCTTTTTCAACACGATCTAATAAATCATTCGCATCTTTATAAAGACGTTTAGCCTCTTCTCCTACTTCCTCATGTTCTAGAATCGCAGGGTATTTCCCCATTAGTGACCAAGTCATAAAGAACGGAGTCCAATCAATGTATTCACGTAGTTCTGATATATTAAAGTTATCAAAAATATGAATGCCAGGCTTATGTGGTGCTGGAGGGGTGTAACTTACCCAATCAATATCGACTTTATTTGCACGAGCTCGCTCTAAAGAAACTGGTTTAGTTCGTGGTGTTTTACGATTATGTTGATCACGTACTCGTTCATAATCAATATCTAACTTTTCAACAAACGCTGGTTTTAATTCATTAGAAAGCAATGATGTACACACACCTACAGCACGAGAGGCATTATTCACATACACGACTGGTTGAGAGTAATGTTGTTCTATCTTCACTGCGGTATGAGCTTTGGATGTGGTCGCGCCACCAATCAACAAAGGTAAATCAAAACCAAGTCGTTCCATCTCTTTAGCTACATGAACCATTTCATCAAGAGATGGGGTTATAAGTCCTGATAAGCCAATAATATCCACATTTTCTTCTTTGGCTACTTTAAGAATTTTTTCACATGACACCATTACACCAAGATCAATGATCTCATAATTATTACATTGTAGTACTACGCCTACGATGTTCTTTCCGATATCGTGAACATCACCTTTTACAGTTGCTAAAAGAATTTTTCCGTTAGTAGAACCCACATCTTTAGTTGCATCAATAAATGGTTCTAAATGCGCTACCGCTTGCTTCATTACTCGTGCTGATTTAACCACTTGTGGAAGGAACATTTTTCCCTCACCAAACAAGTCACCAACCACGTTCATACCATCCATTAATGGTCCTTCAATGACATGAATTGGACGTTCAGAATTAACACGAGCTTCTTCCGTATCTTCTACAATAAAGTCTGTAATACCTTTAACTAGAGAATGCTCTAAGCGCTTCTCTACTGGCCACGTTCTCCATTCTAAAGCGGATTTATCTTCAACTTTACCCACTGCTTTTTCTAAATAAGCAGTCGCTATATCAAGCAAGCGTTCCGTGGAATCATCTCTACGATTTAACACCACATCTTCAACTGCTTCACGTAATTCTTCTGGTACGTTATCGTAGATCTCTAATTGACCTGCATTAACAATACCCATGTCCATACCATTTTTAAAACAGTGATATAGGAAAACGGCATGAATCGCTTCACGAACGTAATTATTACCACGGAATGAGAACGACACATTAGAAACTCCACCTGAAATCATAGCGTGAGGTAATGTTCTTTTAATATCGGCAACGGCTTCTATGAAATCGACAGCATAATTGTTGTGTTCATCAATACCAGTCGCAATAGCAAAGATATTTGGATCAAAAATGATATCTTCAGGAGGGAAACCAACTTCATTAACTAAAATATTATAAGCATTGGTACATATTTCGATCTTTCTCTCTCGAGTATCCGCTTGCCCTTTCTCATCAAAGGCCATTACGATTACTGCTGCGCCATAACGGCGAACTAATTTAGCTTGTTCTACAAATTTTTCTTTGCCTTCTTTCAGTGAAATGGAGTTAACGATACCTTTACCCTGAATACACTTTAAGCCAGCTTCGATAACTTCCCATTTAGAGGAATCGACCATCACTGGAACTTTTGATATTTCAGGCTCTGCTGCACATAAATTAAGGAAGCGAACCATACAGGCTTCTGATTCCAACATTCCTTCATCCATATTTATATCGATAATTTGTGCACCATTTTCTACTTGTTCACGGGCAACACTTAACGCTTCATCGTATAACTCTTCTTTAATCAAACGTTTAAAACGAGCAGAACCTGTTACGTTAGTTCTTTCTCCAACATTTACAAACAACGACTCTTTAGAAATGGTTAGAGGCTCTAAACCAGACAAACGACAAGCAACAGGAATATCAGGTAAAACACGAGGCTTCACACCTTCAACTGCCGCAGCCATTTGACGAATATGTTCTGGCGTTGTACCACAACAACCCCCGATTAAATTTAAGAAGCCGCTTCGAGCCCATTCGGCTACGTGCTCAGCCATATCTTCTGGAGAAAGATCATATTCACCAAACGCATTAGGCAAGCCAGCATTTGGGTGAGCCGAAACACTGCATTCAGAAATTCGAGATAATTCTCCAACATATTCACGCAACTCGTCAGGGCCTAAAGCACAATTAAGACCAAATGAGATTGGTTTTACATGACGGAGTGCATTATAGAAAGCTTCTGTAGTTTGACCTGATAATGTACGGCCAGAGGCATCCGTAATTGTTCCCGAAATCATAACGGGTAATGTAATACCCATTTCTTCAAAAACAGATTCAACAGCAAATGAACAGGCCTTCGCATTCAAGGTATCAAAAATAGTTTCGATAAGAATTAAATCAGATCCACCTTTAATAAGAGCGCGAGTAGATTCAGAATATGCTTTCACTAATCCATCAAATGTGACATTACGAAAACCAGGGTCATTAACATCAGGTGAAAGCGTACAGGTTCTATTTGTTGGCCCTAGAACTCCAGCGACATAACGAGGTTTATGAGGTGTTTTTATTGTCCATTCATCTGCTACTTTTCTAGCTAATTTCGCCGCTTCAAAGTTAATTTCTTCGCTTAGGCTTTCCATATCATAGTCAGCCATTGCAATGGTTGTCGCATTAAATGTGTTGGTTTCTAAAATATCTGCACCCGCTTCTAAATAAGCAGAATGGATATCTCTAATAATGTGAGGTTGAGAAAGAACTAATAAATCGTTGTTACCTTTCAAGTCGCAATGCCAATCACTAAAGCGATCGCCACGGTAATCATTTTCTTCAAATTTATAATCTTGAATCATGGTGCCCATGCCACCATCAATTAAAAGAATTCGTTCTAAAAGCTGCTTCTCTATTTGAGTTTTTATATTGCTTCCTGCCACGATACTGCCTCATCCATAATACATTCCTCTCACAATCCTATCACATATTGAATCGAATTCTAGACGTCCAAAATGGTTTTGTTTTCACAAATTAAAAATAAAGTTTGATATTTATCAAATTGAGTGGAAAATGACCTTCATCACATTTTGTTACATTAATAACATATATAGAGGTTAAACAATGTCCGTATATAACACTCTCTGCTTTCTTGCAGCTGCTGCTATGTTAATCGCATTTTTTAATAGTAAAATAGGAAAGATGCAAACAACTATCGCAATCACCGCAGGCTCAATGATGCTGTCACTAGGGATAATTGTTGCGGGCCATAATGGTTGGTTTAATCTTAGAGAGATTGCAACCGAAACACTAACAGACATAAATTTCGAAGATTTTCTATTAAAAGGAATATTAGGTTTCTTACTGTTTGCTGGCGGTTTAGGCATAAAGTTACAAAACCTCAAAGACCAAAAATGGGAAATTACCGTACTTGCTTTAGGCGCGACCTTATTCTCTACCTTCTTTATAGGTTTTGCTCTATGGGGAATATGTAACCTAATTGGCATTAATTTCGATTTAATCTACTGCCTATTATTTGGTGCTCTTATTTCACCAACCGATCCAATTGCAGTTCTCGCGATTGTAAAAAAATTAAATGCACCACAACGTATCTCAACTCAAATTGAAGGTGAATCACTGTTCAATGATGGTTTTGGTTTGGTCATTTTTGTCACTCTATTTACTGTTGCTTTCGGTTCAGAAACGCCAACGGTTGGCAGTGTTAGTGCCCTATTTTTGCAAGAAGCTATCGGTGGCATAATTTATGGTTTAGTTTTAGGTCTGATTTTCCATTACTTAATCAGTTCAACCGATGACCACTCGATGGAGTTATTATTAACGATCGGGATTCCAACATCTGGTTATGCATTTGCTGAAGTTATTCATGTTTCAGGTCCATTAGCGATGGTTGTATCAGGTATCATGATTGGTAACTGGACTCGCTATATTGGTTTTTCAAAAGAAAGTGAGGATCATTTAGACCACTTCTGGGAATTAATTGATGAGTTTTTAAATGGCGTATTATTTCTTCTTATTGGTATGTCAATGTTACTGTTCCAATTCCATCAAGAAGATTGGATTTTAATGATCATATCTATCCCACTGGTACTCGCAAGTCGTTATTTAAGTGTGTTTATTTCATACATTGGTTTTAAACGATTCAGAACGTATAACCCATTATCAGTCAATATATTAACTTGGGGGGGGCTTCGAGGAGGATTGGCTTTAGCTATGGCTTTAGCAATTCCATCGGGTATTTTAGTTATTCCAGATAAAAATATCGATGTACGAGAGATCATATTAGTTATGACTTACTCTGTCGTTGTCTTTTCTATTCTAGTTCAAGGCTCAACAATTACGACTATGATTGAAAAAGCAAAAAAACTAGAGAAAAATAGTTAATCAATACCTGACTAAATCGTAAATGGAGGTGCATGAAAATGTATCTCCATTTTTTATACTTATAAATTGAGGTTAGATGCAATTAAAACTAATCCTATTAAACAGATTTATCATTAGATACGGTATCACTCTATTTCATAATCAAAGTTTAACTGATTACAGCTAAGATCTTCTCTAGGGATTAAACTAAAACTCTTAACTTTTCAGATTATGAATATTTCATTGTCATCTATTTCAAATTACTGCCAACAGCATAATTGCCTACGTCTAGCTTCTACGCTTTCAAGAAAAAACTGGGATTAACATCTAACAGTTTTGTTCGCGCTAAAGTGACATGGCAAATTAAGCTCTTGGAAGAGCAAACATCCATCACATTCACGGTTGGTAAGGCAAACGTCAGTTTACCTGCAATAACGGTGCGAGTGCGATTTTATACAGTTTGGTTGAAACAGCAAAAGCGAATAATCTTATTGTTCATGATTATATCGTAACCTGCTTGCAGCAGATTGCTGAAAAACCAAATGATATTGACGCGTTGCTGCCATGGAATATTAAGCGCAGCTAGGTGTCGTTGCCCTGACGCTTACCTATAATTTAGCAGTGTCTACTCAACATAATCCACTTTTCTATAGGCGTAAAAAAGCCCTAATCTTTCGATTAGGGCTTTTTAAAATAGTGGCGGAGTGGACG
>NZ_CAMLHO010000016.1 GCF_946479765.1 uncultured Aliivibrio sp. | reverse complement strand
CTTCCAGTATCTATTTACGGAATTACCTAAACGTGATCCAACCGATGATATGTCGGATCTTATGCCGTGGATCAATGAACTAGTGATGCAGAGTAAAGCATCACTAGTTCATTGAGCGCTTACTATTCATACACATCAGAGTTTTATTTATCTTGCTGTTGTTATCGACTTATATTCACGGCGAATTGTTGGTTGATCGATTGCAGAGCACATAAAAACATCTCTTTGTAACTCAGTACTTAAAATGGCTTTTTGGCAAAGAAAGCCACTTGCTGGTTTATTGCATCATTCAGATTAGAGGCAATTAATATACAAGCTATGAGTATCGTTCTTTAATGAACGATATGAAAATGAATATCAGGATGAGTGGAAAAGTTGAATGTTGGGATAACTATCCTACAGAGCGTTTCTTTCGCAGTCTCAAGCACGAACAATTGAATTATGAAACGTTTAAAACTAAAAAAGAAGCGAAGCTAAGTATTTTAGATTACTTGGCGTATTACAATGGATTGCGCCCACATACCGTTAATGGATATTTGTCACCGCTCCAATACGAGAAAGAAGCACGAGATCTGGTGTCCGTTTTTTTTTGACAATTACAATCTATGTAGAACGAGTAATTGAAATTTTTTTAATTGTTACGATTAAAATATATCAGATGCATTTTTTGTCATATATTATATTATGCTTTATAGTAATTAGTTGTTAACTAGAGAGGAAACATGCGTAAAATTACTTTATTTTTTATTTTTAGCACTATTTCATTTTCGTCTATATCACGTGAGTTTGTTGAGAATAATCAATCTTTTATATTGAAAAACTCTGATTCATCACTGTGCTTTGGCTTTGATGGAAATGAAGATAGAATAATAAAAAAGGATATAGATGATAATTCTATAATTTCCAGTAGTTGTGGGGATGTTTTTAATTCAGTTAGAAATACTTTTATTTATAAAGATGGAAGAATACAAAGAGATTCTAATATATCGCCTGCTGAACTATTTGGTAATTATAAGAATTCATGTGCTGAAGTATTTCAAAATAATGACGTTAAAGCAAAAGAGTGTTCAGTTAATAACAGTAAGCAAATATTTAAAATAGAACGCATATCAGGAAATAGCGTAAAAATATTAAACAACGGAAAGTGCCTAACACTTAATGGTAGTTCTTCGTATTTGGATCATTGCGCTAACCAAATGGATAATCAAATATTTACAATATCTGACATAAAAGACCCAGTAGAAGTTAGAATCGTTAATCGAGGTTGGTTCAATGCCAGTGTAGCCTTAGCCGCTGTAGACTTAAATAATGATAACGGTGGTATCTGGGGTTTTTGGGCTGATCAGCCAGATTGGATGCAGTTGGATCAGGTTAGATATTCATACTACTCGGCTAATGCTGAAGTAAATATGTTTACTTTAAAATCTGATTTTGGGCAAGATCATGAATTTCATGATGTAATACCTGGTGATAAATATGAAGTTCAAATTCATGGGACAATATTTAATAAATCAATGAAAGTTATTAAAACACATTCTGGCAACAGAATTCCTAATAATCAATATGCTTATATCTATGAGCATGCTGGGTATAAAGGAAGAACGGTGGAAATTAACGAAGATATACCTGACTTATCTCGTAATGAATTTAATGATGTATTATCATCTTACCGTATTCCAAAAGGTACTATTGTTGTATTTTATGAGCATGCTAATTATAAAGGAAAAATGTGGACAAGAACTCATGACGAATATTATAGTCCAGAATTCAATGATATAATATCATCAGTTAAAATAAGAAAGAACAATTAACCATGAATAGAAATATGCTTTATTGTGGAGTTCAAATATACATCAATTAGAAATTAAAGAAAATTACTTAATTCAAGGACAGTATTAACTCACAGATACGTCGTGGATGATCAGGTTATTGACGCTATTTGTGCTCAAATCACAGAGCCAGTAGCGCATATAACCGCGGATAAGATGTACGATACTGGTGCTGCAACGTTATAAAAAGATAAACTGTCTTGTGTATTGTAGCAAAGTCATTAATTGGCTATTAGAGTTTAACATGTAGCCATTAAAAAAGGGTTAAGATACTTCAATTAGAAGCACTTAACCCTTTTGATTTTAATTTATATAAGACGCCGTGAATGACGCCTTTAGAATATTAATTAATGATTGTGATCCGCATTATCACAGTTTTTAGGCTCATAGCGTTCAGCTAGAACTCTTGGCGTGTTATTTGTTGGAAGTGATACTGAACGTACTGCTTCATTGCCACCTTGTACTGTATATACAGGCTCAAGTTTTGGACTGTCGATAGCCATTGAGTTTAGAACTTTTCCGTCACAGATAACAGATGCCGATACTGGATTTTCAGAACGTGCCACGTTTACATGGAATTTGTTCATGTTATCCGCGTTACGACGGTTGTTCTTCAGAGCAAACTTCTGAACATCGCCATTTTTCATGCTTACTTCTAACGCACATTCATCTACCGTTAAGCTAGCTGAATTATCAGGGTAAACATAACCATAAGAACCATGCAGTGCTGGGAAGATATGGCTGTCTAGTTTATTTTGAGGATCGTAGTAACCCACCAATGTTGTTACAGGAACGCCAAATGAGGTTGGACGAATTACACTATTTTTCTTATATTCGCCATCTTGTACCCACGTTTGACCGTCAGATACAAACACTAAACGGCTGCCGTTGCTAACTACGATATTTTCACCATTAATTTCTAAGTGCGAGTTGTAACCCGAATCCGAATTGAAGGTGAAGATTTTACCTTTGTTTACTGTAGATGCCGCAGGGACTGACATGTCTCGTGCCCAATGACCATTCCAAGTAGATAGGTCTACTTTATCGAAGTCAGTTAATAGCGTAGCAATATGGCTTGCGTTAGCTTTATCTGGGTTTATTGATGTTGTTTCTAGAACATCGATTGAATGTGTGTATTCAACCATGGTTTCTGTTGCTTTATCCCACTTTTTAAAACCAGTTGATGATGTTTTATCAAATACGATTTTACTTTCTAAATCTTTTTGGATGAAATGCATTGAGTACGGTGTATACAACGTAAATCGTTGTGCGCTATACATTGCCCAACCACCAGCCATAGAATCAGAACCAAAGCTGAACATGCCATTAAATGGTTCAACACATTGGCCATCAAGACAGCTTTGACCGCCATTATTTGATGGTGAAAAGTTTGGAATAAACACATCACGTGAAGAATCCCAACCCCATGTAGAGTTAGTCATGTTGGCTGGTTTATGAATAGATCCTTCAAATCCACCAGGGTAGTGCCCTAAACCGTAGTTATGGCCTACTTCATGGCTAAATTCGTTACCAATAGAACTATCAAGTGTCACCATACCAGCGCCACCAGAACCACCATGGTTTTGCACACCATTGTTGTAGTTACCACGGGTGTTATGAGCAGTTAATTGAGCAGAGATATATGGGTTTTCACCCTCACCAACACCTGTTGTAGAGTTAATACCGTAGTTTGCGTTGTTAATACCGATAGAGATTAACTCTTTACCAATACGTTGACGCATAGTGCCTGAGTGCCAGCCACCATTGCTTGGGTCAAGATCCGTTAATAAAGTACCATCAGGCAGCATAACTTCAGTAAAGTGTACAGGTTCATATTCACTTACTACCATTTTACTAATGGGAGTTGTTTCAAAATATTCACGTTGTGCTGCTTTGTCTGTTTGGAAATGGAATGCATCACGAGGCTCTACAAGCATACCAACGTCAATGGTATGAAGCAGTAACTCAGTTGGAGCACCTACTTTAATTTGAGCTAATGTGCCTTTTTTGCCTTGGTTTTCAAATGATAATTGCAGACCTGCATTTAGCCATTCTTTTGGTAATTCCGCAGACCAAAAACCATCCGCATAACCGATTTCATTGAAAATTAAGTCGTCTTCTAGTACCCATATACCGTTAACGTTTTTAAACACAGTTGTTGTGCCGTTAACAATTGTTTTAGAGCGTTCAGGGTAGTAACTTACGTTTGAGTTGTAACCTGCACTTGAGGTAAATACAAAGATTTTACCATCGAGTTCTGGATTATTTTGCTCAAGTGCAATGTTTCCGTTCCAGTGACCATTCCACGTGCTCAGTTTTACTACGTTGTGATCTACAAGCGCGGCAGCTATTGCTTGGCTTGATACTTCACGTACGTTGAATGCTTTGGCTTCATCATAGCTAAAATCAATATTAGAGTCCGTGATTTCAGGGGTCATCATCACGTTAGGCGCTAATGCATCAGGACGTTTCATTTCTAACGTGCCTAGTGTTTTACCAGTACGGTCCGTCGCAGTTAAGGCAACTTCTGCGTATGAAGCAAAGGCTTCTGTCGGTTTAAACATTACTTTTGTCGCACGCTGAGCAACTAGATGCATACGTTTTTCTTGTTCAGTCGCTTTTGCTGGAATGATATGGGCTTGAGCAAATAATACGCCACCAGAAAGATCGCCAACCAATACGTTTTCTAATTGATTGGTGTTGAAGAATATCGCTGGTTTTTCAATAACAGAGGCACATTCTGAAGTGTCGATTTCGGTCGACATATCGCGTTCCCAAATGTAATTGCCTTCGTTGTCTTTAGATCCTCTTGCTGCAGGATAAAGACTGAAGATACATTTTTCAGCAACATCAAAGGTTTCTGGGTAAATATCAAAACCGCCGTCGTACCAATATTTTTCCCACTTAGTAGGAAGAAAATCGAATACGGTTTCAAACTCTGACTCGAAGTCCATTAGGTCAAATTTCACATTGCCATCAAAGTTTATTCTTAATTTCTTTCCTTTGTATTCAAGGTATTTTTGTTCACCCTCTTGGGTGACATTTACAGGATCACTAGCAAGTACGGCTAATTCGGTCATTTTGTTCATAATTTGAACGTTAGCATCGTTTAATGGATAATTATCTGCATAAACGTTAGTCGCTAATGTTGCTCCAATGAACATACCTAAAATTGTCTTTTTCATATAACCTCAATTTATTATTATTTAATAAGCCAGCGCTTTGAATCGCTTCGTATCATTTGCGAAACTTATAGTTTAAAACTAAAAATAAGATATTTAATTTTTTAAAAAGTTAGAGGTTCATTCCACATTGGAATGTATATAAATATGAATGGCTAAAATATTAGGCAGTAAAATCGCTATTACCTTCCTTTTGTTCTAGCCACGATAAAATCGATAGCAGCCTTCACTTTTGGTGTCGCATAAGCCAATTTTTGATACAGCATATACACACCGAGAGTTTGATTTTGAGTGATATTTAGAGGCTCATCAAAATGCAGTTCAATGAGTTCATTACGCTCAAAATAAGGCTGCAATACCCAACGAGGCATCATGATTATGCCATCGCCCTTTATCGCTTTCTCTGCCAACCATTGACCATTATTTGTTGTGAGTAAACTTGGTGCAGAGACATCTTGCCATTCTCCATTTATTTCACTCAACCAAGGCGTTGGGCCGTGTGGCGTTTTGAAGAACAAGCCTTTGTGATTAGGTAACTCTTTTGTGCTCTTAGGGTGACCATATTGCGCAAGATAAGTAGAAGAGGCAGCCGGAATAAACTGATTATCCATCAGATGAATGGCAACGACTCGCTCATCAGGTGCAAAACCACCACGAATGGCAATATCGACATCATCTCTATCAAGCTTTGATATTTGATCGTTGAGTTCTACATCCAATACAATATCTGGGTAATGAAGTGAAAATTCATCCAAGATTGGCGTAAGAATACGCTCCCCAAAACCAACCATCGAGCTAATTTTTAGCGTGCCTGTTGGTGTTGTTTGATAATATTTTACTGCTTTATCACACTGTTCTAATTGCTGAATAAGCGACGTTACTTGAGAGTAATATTGTAACCCCACCTCAGTTAATGAAACCGTTCTAGTGGTTCGTTTTAGTAATTGTGCGCCGAGTGAGGCTTCAAGATCGGCAATGCGACGAGAGATAGAAGAGGCTGGCACATCAAACTTTTTTGCTGCTGCGGAGAAGTTTCCAGCCTCTACCGTCGCTGTAAAGTATTTTAACGCTCGTAATTGGTCCATAATTTTATTATTGCCTTTTTAACAATAGAGTTTCCCATATTACCCCCTATATCTTGCATAAAATAGAAGTAATACTGTATCCACTTCCACAAACAATGACTAACAATAAAAAGGAAAGACGATGAGCCAGTACACTGAAATCCAATTAACTCAACGCCCTGATGAAAACCCAATCGGTCCACAACTATTTACCGCAGTTAAAAAGGATATTCCAGCCGTTGGTCCGGGACAAATTCTTATCAAGCAAACTTATATGTCACTTGATCCTGCGATGATTGGTTGGATGAGCCCTGATACTAACAGCTACATTCCGCGTGTTGAATTGGGCCAAGTAATGCGCTCAAGTGGTTTTGGTGAAGTGGTGGAATCGAACCATCCTGATTTTACAGTCGGTGACTCAGTGATGGGCATGATGGGTTGGACTGAATATCTCGTTACTAATGGTCAAGGTATCAATAAAGTTCAAGCGGGTGTAAGCGCAGAAATGGCATTGGCTGTATTCGCACTTCCGGGTTTAACCGCGACTCAAGGTTTGTTTAATATTGGTAAGCCAAAAGCAGGTGAAACACTGATTGTTACTGGTGCTGCGGGTTCAGTGGGCTCTATTGTTGGGCAACTAGCAAAAGCGGACGGTTTACGAGTCATTGGTGTTGTCGGCAGTGATGAAAAAGCCGATTGGATAGTGAATGAACTGGGCTTTGATGGCGCAATCAACTATAAAACTGACGATTTAGAAGCGAAATTGGTCGAGCTAACTCCAGATGGCGTCGATGTATTTTTTGAAAATACGGGCGGTCCAATTCAACACCTTATCTTTAATCGCATGAATACGCACGGACGCATTGTCGTGTGTGGCATGATTGCCGATTACACTGCCGCAGAACCAGCATTAGGCCCGAATTGGATTAACTTAATTAAGAAGCGCGTGATGATCCAAGGTTTCGCAATGCCAGATCATTTTGGTGATGTACCTGCATTATTAACCAAGTTAACGCCGTATGTGATGCAAGGTAAAGTGAAGTATCGAACTCACCAATTGGATGGATTAGAAAGCGCGATGTCCGGCCTTAATATGTTCTTCACAGGCGAGAACAAAGGTAAGTTGCTAGTTAAGTTATAAACTAAGCTTATCTTTCTTGAATAAAAAATCCGAGAGTATTTATGCTCTCGGATTTTTTACATAAGATAATTAAAGAATAAGCCAGATCCAATACAACCAAAGAACAATACGCTAACAACTTGGGTTGATTTGTTTTACACTGGAATTACAAATAGAAAAAACCTTGTAATTCATAGGGTAAATACTGGTTTCATAAAATGGAAGTGGTAGCATGATCTGGTATGTTATTTTAGGAATAGAAAAATGGTTACCATCACTCCAACGCGTTTTAAAGTTAAAGTGAATACGCACAAAGGAAGCTCTTACTGGACACTTAGTGGTTCCACGACCATTTTTGACGATGCAGTTATCTTTACCATGGAATCCATGCCAGATTTCTTTCGACAATCTTTGACGCAGGATTTTATTGAGTTGATGCCAGTCGAGTAATTAGTAAATGTGATTTATTTATAAATAGTAAAGGGCAGCCATGAATTAATGGTTGTCCTTTTTTATTAAACATAGGCACTAAAATAAACAACTAGATCTGTAATCAATATCAGAAAGTAAATCTATAGTAATGAAATTAACTTAGTGAATAAGACTATAAATAACATTAAATTCAGTTAAATATACGTTAATTTAGGGTGAAGGTCGCATTTTGCAAAAGAGAACTTCTTAACTCGGCAGTTTGAGACTTACGTATCAAATAGTGAAGGAAACAGATGATATAAAGACAAGATACACTTACATAAAGTAGGGGTTAATGATGTCATTATGATTCTGGAGTAGTATGCAAGACAATAATGCACGATTTCCCACGATAGCTAAAATTCTCATTCTTAGACAATTTTTATGGGGTGCCGCCTTCTATGGTGCCTCGCTATCTTACGGCATTCTCAATTGACTTACGTGCTGTGGCTATCTTATTAAGTGGAATATTAGCGGCTGTGATAGCAACAAAAATCGCCTTGCCTAAAGACATCGTATTTACCCCAGAAGTGGTGGAGACGGTATATACCAGTTATTTTTATATGCTAGCGCAAGTGGCAGCGTTTATGGCGGTGTTGACCTTAGGCTTATCTAAAGTGATTCAAAGATTAATCGCTCGTGGAGAAGCGTTAGAGGCAGAAGAAAAAGCGGGGAATTATCTTGTGCAATTACAGCTTAATTTATCTGCATTAACTTATTGATCTCATATTCTAAATTATCAAAATATGGGTTCCATGTGAGCCGAGCATAAGCCTTTCCTTCTTCTGGTTTACTTCCATGGCCAGGTAATAAAAGAACCTGTACATAGAACCCTTGTTCTGAAAATGTCGTCGCAAGATCACTAAAGCTATATGGAGAATCCCCTAGTCCGTGTACCAGTAGGATCGCTTTTTTTGAATTTCTATCGCCACGCTCAAAGGGCATGTTCATTGCTAACTCTTTTTCATGATCATCAGAGATAAAAGCCCGATGTTTAGAGATCCAATTTTTGGTTTCCGCTAAATACTGATCAAATGAGGGCTGAAGATAATTGTAATACTGTGCAGATAAATGCAAAGGTTTAGGGTTATTGGAAAAAACTGAGCACCCGACAGGAGCAAGCAACAACAAGCTGAGTGCCGTTAATCACATTCAGATCAAGATGCGCTAAGAAGAAGGTTTCATGCAGTGATTTAAACACCACCACTTTAGTATCTCGGTCATCTTTTAAAGAAAGTACATATTCATTAATTTCGTTGATTAGATTAATGGTTAATACATTCACTGGTGGGTTGTTGATAGCAACCGTTGCGATACCATTTTGGTTAGTGATTGATAATGTTTTCATAATGTACTTCCTCTAAATCGCCTATTGGCTAGTTAAATATAATTACGTTGAGAGGGCGTCCTCTCCGTCAGTGAGATAACTATAAGTAATCTATTAGGTGATAAAAATACCGTTATTGGCATAATATTGATGCTAATATTGCACCAATACTGTTTTTATTTATTCTCATGAGGCTCATATGGATTTTTCTAATCGCTTACTTTTATTGCTAGAAGTCACTGAACTTGGCTCTTTTACTAATGTTGCCGAGCAAAAGAACCTTGATCGCTCTGTTATTTCAAAGCAGATAAGTCGCTTAGAAGAAGAGTTAGGGGTTCGTTTACTTAACCGCACCACGCGCTCGTTATCATTAACAGCAGCAGGCAATGAAATGGTGAGCCAAGCAAAATTGTTACGTGACTTATTGAATAACACGCACCGTTTAGCGCAAAACTACCATTCAGAGCCTAGAGGGATGTTAAAGATCACCAGCTCAATGATGTTTGGCCGTCAGTACGTTCAAGATGCGATCTCTGTTTTTCAGAAACAATACCCTGATGTGAAGTGCGAGCTGAGATTAGAGGATAGAGTGGTTGATATCGTGCAAGAAGGTTTTGATATTGGTTTTCGTATTGGCAGACCAAAGAACTCCAGTTTGATCTCTCGTAAGATTGCCCGAAGTCGTTTGTTAATTGTCGCCTCACCTGATTTCATTCAGGAACACGGTCAGATAGAGACAATTGAAAAGCTAGAATCACTGCCAGCGACGATTTATGTCGCGCCTGGGTTACTCATTAATAAATTCAATTATCTTGATGAGAACGATATTGAGCAGCAGTTTCATCTAAATACCGCTTACAAAGTCAATGATGTTGAAATGGTAGTAAAAAGCGCACTGGCAGGAAATACGCTAGCAGTTGTTATCGCACAAATGATTGAAGATGAAATCATAGAAGGTAAGCTTATACCGATAATGACGCATTTGAATCTTGAGGACTTCGGAACTTTTTATGCCGTGTACCCACATCGAGATGCACCCATTAAAACCAAGCTATTTATTGATGTTTTAAAGTCAATTATTGGAGAGGATTCACCTGTGTGGGAACAAAATATTCCGAACTTTGCAAAGCTGTATGGGGGTAATAAGTAAATAATTGGTTTGACTTTAAATCATGATTTGCATGACTTAATGTGATTTTTAATCATAACTGTGTCACCTTGTAGTTAATTCATCGAGACAAAATGAGTGATACAAAGATGAATGTTATGAATCCTGAGAGAGTAATTATGAGCCTGAAAATAGTAGACGTGTCAGCCGAGCATGACAAAGAGTTAAGTCGAGTTATCAAATACGTAGGCGAAGAATACGGAGCCGTCGGTGAGGGCTTTGGTCCATCAGATGCCGAAGTTGATGAGATGAGTGCCTATTACACCAAAGAAAATCGCAGTCATTATTTGGTCGCGTTACTGGATGGAAAAGTCGTAGGAGGTTGCGGTCTTGCTCCCTTTGGTAATGACACAAATACCTGTGAATTAAAAAAACTGTTCTTGCTTGAAGAAAGCAGAGGGTTAGGCCTTGGAAAGCAACTTGCTATTGCGTGTTTAGCGTTTGGGAAAGAGCAGGGCTTTACTCAATGTTATCTTGATACGCTTTCTAATATGGTCGCGGCAGTGCGATTGTATGAAAAACTCGGCTTTGAGCATTTACCACAACCACTTGAAGATACTCTTCATGGTGCGTGTGATGTTTGGATGTTAAAACAACTGTAATCAAGTAACTGTTTGAGCTTCCACTACATAGTTATTATTTACCTTGGCACAGTAAATACCAGAATGACTCTGATCACCGTTGGTGCAGAGAGCAAAGTTTCTTACTGTTACAGCAGCATTTAAAAGAGACATATGAAGCGGGCCATCGCCATTTACATACAATGAATGGTGGTGGCGAGTAACTATAAGGTTGCTGTATTGGATCTGGTATCAAAGTGAATGCCACAGAATTACCGCCTTTAGTAACTAAATATCTACTATGTTCCTCCCTAATAGTGATAAAATCTCCGCCCCAGAATAACCGAGAAACTCTATGTTTATCCATCATGTTAACGGCATCGACTGGCTGGTGATTACAGCTTTTGAAGAACTGAAAACTTTATTTATCGAAGAAGCCGGAGCGATCTCCTTTTGCTTCTCTACCGCCTGCGAATTGAACCTGATTGATCAAGCCAAGCGCACTTATGGATATTTGCCTACACTCAGCGGCGTAATCACCGATACTGGCACTTTTCAAAGCCAGAATAACGAAGAAGATTTGAACCCACAGCTTGCTTGCCTAGTTGAGGGGCGTGGTCGGGTATTTATCTATCACGGCGGCTTTGTGGCGTTTGTGGATGACGAGCAAACTTTTATTACCCGAATGGACTGAAAATAGCGGTATTCCTAGCAAGGAGTGGAGCAATAACAAGTTAGATTATCACCGATAATTGTATATCTAGAAACGCTGTTGATGGGATGGAGGTTTGAACATTCTCTAGAAGCCAATAAAAATAACGTATTTGGATCATGCTCTGCCAGAGGGTAACTATGTTTAAGACGATTTGGTAAATCAGGGTTAGCAACAAATGGGCGACTAAAGCTGATCATGTTTGCTAAACCACTGGTTAATGCTTGTTCTGCTTTTTCGGTATTGTAGCGACCAGCGTAAATGATAATGCCTTTAAAAGCGTCACGAATAGCGTCTTTAAATTCTGTTGGTGTCTTGCGTCAGTGCCATTATCAATAAATACTTTTACGTTTTCTGTTTATGCTAAGGTTATTATTATTTTTTAATAAAATGTAATGATCTATAACTGGGAGGGGGGATATTTGGAATAGAGTTTGAATGTCGATGTGATTAAGACAAGAACTTTGGGTGCAATAAGTAAATTAGGCTATCATTCGTTACCTTCTAAATTTGATTGATGTTCTTATGCCTACCTTTTCTGTTTCACTGATCCCGACAGGGGTTCGATTTATGTTTCTTTCTGCGCTTGGATTTGCGCTCATGTCGGCATGCGTAAAATACGTGAGCAATTACGGCATTCCAGTCTTTGAAATTGTGGCAGCAAGGGCATTCGTTTCTTTGATCATTAGCTATGCAGATGTGAAACGAAAAGGCATTTCGATATGGGGGAACAATAAACCCTTACTTCTTGCTCGTGGGACAGTAGGCACAGCAGCGCTTATGTGTGTTTACTACGCAGTAACGACCTTGCCTTTGGCTGAAGCAACCATCTTACAATACGTCCATCCTATCTTTACCGCATTGCTCGGCGTCCTATTTCTTAAAGAACACATTCAAAAATCAACCATGATATGCATTGCGTTTTGTCTTGTGGGCTTGTTTGTTATGGTTCAGCCAAGCATGAACAGTGGCAGTACAAGTGAACTGCCTATTTTTAGTATCCTTGTTGCGTTGTGTGGTGCATTAGGAAGTTCGATTGCCTATGTGATAGTAAGAAAGCTCAGCCAAACAGAAGACAGCTCTGTGATCATATTTTATTTCCCATTAGTGGCATTACCTATCTCAAGCGTACTGATTTGGAATGACTTTGTATGGCCAAGTCTGTTCCTTACTATGATCCTGATTTTAATCGGCATCTTTACGCAGATAGGACAATATGGCCTTACCAAAGCAATGCAAACCCAAGCGGCGGGTAAAGCCTCTGCCTATTCTTATGTTCAGGTTGTGTTTTCTGCGTTATTAGGTGTTTGGGTATTTAATGAAATGCCATCAATGTGGACGTATCTTGGTGGTGGTTTGATTATTACGGGTGCGCTTATTAACGTATTTGGTAAGCAGTCAGTCTCTATTCTTAAGAAAAATAGCTCACTTAACTAAACGGGAGTTATTCGCACTGGTCAAATATGATTTTTTTATCCTTAAAATAATATTTTTATTCATATATGATTTGATACATAGTATTATTGCTATGTTTTAACCAAATATGAATTAATTTATCAGTTTTTCTATTCATATATTCATTTTTGATAAGAGGGTTGCTGTTATGGATACTAATGAAGCTCAAGTAAAGCTAACTTCGCTATATAATGAAATGCAGGGGCTTATCGATGAGATCACACAATTAAAAACAAACCCAAGCAGTAAACTCCGTCTTGATCATCAACATGCAGATCTAGACAAAATACTTCTAGAGAAAAGAAAGCAATTGGGCATTTCAATTGAAGATCTTGAACTGCAAACAGATATTTCTTTTTCAACGATACAGCGGATCTTAAAAGACCCTCATAATGCCAAGTTATCTAATGTTCTTAGCATTTGTAATGAATTAGGAGTGAAGTTATGGATAGAAAAGTAAATGTTTATCTGTATAAGCAACTCGCAGGGATATTAACTCAAAAAGACAATTGCTTTACTTTTACTTATAGCGAGAGTTATCGAGGAAAACCACTGTCTTTAAGCTTTCCCCTAAAAGAGAAAAGCTTTACAGAAGAGTACTTACATCCATTTTTTGCAAGCCTAGCCCCTGAAGGTTGGTTAAAAAAACGGTATTCAGAAATTCAAAAAATAGATGAAAACGATACGTTAGGCATGTTAATAAAAAATGGAAATAACCTAATTGGGGCAGTTCGTTTACAGAGGTTTGAAGAATAATGTATCCAGAAGATAAATGTTTAATCAGCCTGACTCCTTTAACGGATAAGAACCAGTTTCAAGATGAATATACCAAAGCAGGAATTAAATACTTAACGGCTGATCCAACAACAATAATGCGCCTACCTTTTACACGTAGCGGATTTATTACGGAGCAACCTAAAAAACAAAAAGGGATGAGTATTTCAGGGTATCAACCCAAGCTATCACTTGTTATCAATGAACAACAATTTGAAGTCGTAGAAAACGAAGCGCAGTACATCCTTAAGCCATCACCAGAAGAGTTTCCTCATTTAGCAGAAAATGAGCACGCCACTATGCTAGTGATGAAAGATTTAGGCTTTGATATACCGGAGTTTGGGCTCGTTCGATTTAAAAAAGATGAGCAAGGTAATGAAGAAAAAGCGTTTATTATTAAACGTTTTGATCGCAATGAAAACAAAGAACCGATCCATCAAGAGCAATTAGATGCGGCAATGAATATTGCGGAAAAGTACGGAAAAATCAAAGATGATGGCGAGAACTATGTGAGTTATGAGCGGATCTGGGATTTCCTTTCTGAAAACTTAGATAATACGTTACAACTTAAAAAAGATTTTTTTCGCCGAGTATTTGTTGCTTATCTATTGGGCAATAACGATTTACACCTTAGAAACTTTGGAATACTTCGCCCTGAAGTTGCAGAAGATAGTTTAGCCCCTATTTATGATTATGTATCAGTTGCGCCATATAAAGAATACATCAGTGACCGAATGGCATTACCGCTGCTTAAATTAGAGGAAGGGGGAGAGGTGCAAAGCAATGGCTTTGAGAAGCACTCGCACTACACTGGCTATGATTTTATTCAGTTTGGTAACGCCATGAACCTGAGCCAAAAAATGACAATTAAACTGATGGATGACGTACTAAAGCATAAGGATCGTATTTTAAATATATATCGAGAAAGTTTTATATCTAAAGAGCAATATAGTGCAATAGAGAAGTGGATAATTTCGATAGCGTTTTATGCACAAGATCGTGATGAGTACATCCCTTAACTCAACAATACCGTGATCTTGAACGTTAATATTTTTTATTATCAGCGAGTAAACGCTACCCCTAAGAAAAGTAATTTGAAATAAAATCAATGAAAGCACGAATGCGTTGAGGTTGGTGCTCACTATCTTTATAGACCATATACATAGGTAACTTCACCGTTTTATATTGTTCTAATATTTGCGTTAGTGAGCCCGATTTTAATTCGTGTTCCACCATCCATTTTGGCATTGCCGCTACGCCTTGTCCTAGTTTTGCCATTTGAACCAGCATCTCTGGGCTATCACTTCGTACTTGTTCTTTTATCTTAACTTTTTTATCTTCCCCATCATTGAAACGCCATAGGTTTGATGGTGTCGATAACGAATAAGTTAGGCATTGGTGTTGTGCTAAATCGTCTGAAACTTCGATAGGAGGATGTTTTTCTAAATAGTCAGGAGATGCAAAATAGGCGAGTTCATTATCCATTATCCATCGTGCTTTTAGCCCTGAATCTTTGAGGTAAGCGGCTCGAATAGCAATGTCTATGTCGCTCTCAACCAAATCAATAAACTTATCAGAAACCGACACATCAACAGAAAGATCGGGGTGTAAATTTAGGAACTCATGGAGTGGCTCAGAGAGCTTTTGAACACTAAAAGCACTAGGAACAGACAGCTTTAAAGTGCCAGAGATAGACGCTTGCTCCTGTCGTAATTGAGATTCAACAAGGTTCATTTCGTCAGTAAGTTTAAGCGCTAAACGTAAATATTGTTTACCACCTGTTGTTAGACTGATCGCTCGGGCATGACGGTGAAATAAGGTAATGCCTACTTGCTTTTCAAGCCATGCAATCTTTTTACTGACCGCGCTTTGAGTTGTATTGAGTTCGTTCGCAGCGGCAGTAAATGTACCTAAGCTAGCGACACGACTAAAGACTTTTAAACAATCAAACTTATCCATAAGTATTCCTATTTGGAATAGTAATAAGCCCAATATTAGTATTCTTCTATCCTAATTGGAATGCTTTAATGGCTCTATTGTTTATAGAGGAGTTAAATCATGTTGTTTATCCAAGGGTTATTAATCGCGTTTTTCTTGTTTGCTAGCTCAGTCAAAATGTTTGGTTGGGTAAAGGAGATATTTGAACCACAACTTGCCTTCTTTCATCGTTATGGCCTTAACCGTGCGGCAATGTTTGCTGTAGGTGTTATTGAAGCCACAGGTGCTATTGTTATGCTAGTGGGAATGTTTACAGCAAACCCAGAATTAAGTGCGATGGGTGCCAGTTTGATCACGCTAACTTCCATTGGGGCGATGTTCTTTCATTTTCGATTTGATACTTGGAAAGACGCGGTTCCATCAATGGTGACGTTAGTGTTGTCTCTTATTATTGCGTTACCGTTATTAGAGAGATTGATTTAGAGTAGTTTTGAGAAGCCTTTGAACATCAAACGTCATATTGTGAATGAAGCCAGTTCGATGCTTGCGAATATGCTGGTGGTGAGTGAAACACAGTTGTTTTGCCATACAACCCGAAGCCTTGCTCTGCAATATAAAAACACGCTTGGTTTGACCATTATTGAATCCCCAATTCGACTCAAGCGTATTCCATTTTACATGCAATGGCATAAATCGAACTCATCTTCCTCTACACATCAATGGCTTAGAGAAAGAATTAGAGACACGGTAAGAGTGTAGGTTGATGAAACAAAAAAGGCATTAGCAAATTTAACTCTGCTAATGCCTTTTTTGTATGTTGAGCGTTATTAACGCTTATTCAACGTCGCAATCAGTACAGCTTTGTAGAGCGATTTCGTGCTCAAATACCGCTACCTCGTTACCGTCTTTTAGCAACTCAGCGATTTCATCTGCAACTTCTTTCTCATCGTCTGCTTCAATTTGGTCTTCTAGCTCTTCTTCAGAGTAACCGTAGAAATTCAGCAATAAGTAATCACGAGCTTCAGCTTTAGTACAAGTCACGTTTACTGAAAGATCAGCTTCAACGCCTTCTTGCTCGATAATTGCAGCCGCTTGGGCTACGACATCATCTTTCATTGTTGCTGTTAACCAACCAAGATCAGTGTTTACTTTAGTTTTTTTACAGTTAAAACAAGGCAGTTTGTGAAAGTAATATTGAAAGTTAGTCATAGGTAATTTCTCTTTGAGTGTTGTATAGCAAGATTATGCGTATTTTTGGGGGAAATACTATCTTAATAGGGTTATTACCCTGAAACTAATTTTCTGCGGGATCAAAAGATAAGTAGGTGAACCTCTAGAGCATTAATCCAAAGATAGCGATATTTTACTGTGACACTCTTGCTGTCACTAAAGGATAAATGCGCCATAAGTGTGACACTTTCATCCAGAAAAGTGTCACAATTAAAAGAGTATTTGTCATGAATAGGTTTGAAATCCAACGCAATATCGAGCGAAGATAAAGAAGATTGTTAAACAAGTCATACTGACGCCGGAATCTCAACCTCTTGATATCATTGAATCGTTTATTAGCAATGAATAATAAACGGATAAGAAAAACAGTATCGCCCTTGCATTAGAGGAGCTAAGACGAATCCACGAGGGAGTATTGGCACGATACGGCCTAAGACCTTCTCAGCTAGAAAAGAGGCGTCAATTACATGGGTAATTAGCAACATCTAAAGAAATAAGGCCAGTGTGGAAGCTGGACAATAACCATGCGAAAAAGCCCAAACAACGTGCTTATTGCGGCCACGTTCATTATGTTTCTATTGGTCTTCATTGGTTTTTTTGTTGGCGCAGCGTGGGCAATGTAGTGAGTGCTTCGGGATAATTAAGGTTTTTTTTAAACAGATGTACTTTAGACGTTTAGTTTTAGAACAAAAAATGATAAACTGTATGGATATACAGCGGGGTAGGCATGACAAATAATACTGCTACAGCATTACAATACAATACTCTAGAATCCTTAGTCGATACAGTTGACGAAATCAGAATTCAAGCAAATGGATTTCTGGATGAAGATACAAGAGGCCAGAAGGGGCAGTTTATGACTCCAGCCTCTGCTGCACGAATTCTTTCTGGTATGTTTCGTAATCTCGACGGTGAAGTCAACATACTTGATGCGGGGGCCGGTGTAGGTTCGTTAACTACTTCACTTGTTGAACGCGCTTTACGTGAGTTTCAACCGACGTCAATCAGTGCTAACGCTTGGGAGTTGGAAAATGTTCTAGTTGAAAACATGAACCGGTCATTTGTACTTTGCAAAGAAGCTAGTGCTGAATCTCAAGTAGCTTGGAACTCTCAGGTAAACCAAATTGATTTCATTCAAAACGCAGTTGATATCTTAAAAGCACGTACAGCTGGGGAAGAAACCATTATGTTCAACAAAGCTATTTTGAATCCTCCTTACTTGAAGATTACAGCGGCCAGTGAAGAACGTAAAAATCTACGTAGCGTAGGTGTAGAAACTGGCAACTTGTACTCTTGCTTCGTTTCGCTTGCTTTAATGCTATTGGAAGATGGTGGCGAACTTGTCGCGATTACTCCACGTAGTTTTTGCAACGGTCCATACTTCAACGACTTCCGTCGTATCCTACTTGATGATAATAACCTAAGCAAACTTCATATATTCGAAAGCCGCACTAGAGCTTTCAAAGGCGATAAAGTTCTTCAAGAAAACGTTATTTTCCACATCGTAAAAGGTGAAGCTCAAGGTCATGTTGAGATTACATCAAGCACATGTGCAGACGATCCAGCGCCGATTGTTCGTATGGCTGAGTTCAATGAAGTAGTTAACCCGAATAACCCCGATCGCTTTATTCACATCGTTACTAACGGCGAGCAAGCTCGTATCGCAACTCGTATCGGTAGCATGCCTTGTTCACTAGAAGACCTTGGAATTGAAGCTAGCACTGGTAAAGTTGTCGATTTTCGTACTAAATCGAATCTACGTCATGACCCAGAAAAAGGCACAGTTCCGCTTATCTACCCGATGCACTTCAACAACTTCATGATTGAATATCCAGTTGAAAGTAAAAAGAAACCAAATGCTATTGTTTTGAATGACGATACAATAAAACAAATGGTCCCGAATGGTACTTACGTTCTAATCAAGCGTTTAACTTCTAAAGAAGAAACTCGAAGAATCGTTGCTGGTTTGTACACTGCTGATTTGGCCGATGTAGAAGTAGTTGGATTTGAGAACAAAACGAACTACTTCCACGCAGGTGGTCAACCGCTAGAAATGAAGTTTGCCAAAGGCCTATGGGTTTACTTGAACAGCAATATCGTTGACCAATACTTTCGCCAGTTCAATGGGCATACTCAAGTAAACGCTACTGATTTACGTACGCTCCGCTACCCTACTCGTGAACAGCTAATCACGATGGGTGAACAAGTAGAAATGTTCGAACAAGAATTATTTGATGGTCTAGTAGAAAACTTGTAAGACACCAGAAATAAAAAGCCGAGCGTAATGCTCGGCTTTTTTCAACCTTTGTAAATGTTGGATTTCCAGATAGTAACATCACACCCGTGGCTTTCTTTTTGTCTTGTTGCTTGTACTCGCCCTGTTTTTTCAATAATGCCTTGTCGTTTTGCTGCACTCATGATCGGACCTAGCCAACGAGCTTCTTTAGGCTTCTCTAGCCCGGCATCCCAAATATCATCGGGAGTAAATTCATCATTTACCTCTGCGACTCTAACCACTAGTGCAGAGCATGTATTCTCCAAGATTCTTTATTCATTTTTTACCTCAATTGTGTGAGTTTAAGTTATTGTTTTATATGCATGTTCCTTGATGGGTCCTCTTGTATCCATAGATACGTATCATCTGCTAAGTTTTTCAACGCTGATTGACGAGCTGCGGTTTTCTTCCATGTCAGGTACGTTGTAGTGAAACCAACGCCTGATTTCCCATTTCGTTTTGCAAACGCTTCTAGGCTTTGCTTCTTATGAATATCAACTTCACCATCACTAGTAACAGCTTCAATAACCCATAGATGATTAGTATCTCGATTCAACAGAAGTACATCTGGCATTGAATCTTCAATCGTAAGCTCAAGACCAGCAGCGGTTAACGTAGTTCGTTCTTCATCCGTAATACGGTCGCCGTCTCCATCATCTACGTAAACTACATCGTAACCTTCAAGAAAACGTGGAGCGTATACTTCATGACTTAAACGAATCAAACGACTATGAGGGGTTTCTATTGAGCCTGCTGTTTCTTGAGCTTGCGCAGCTTGGAGTGCTAATCGTTCACGTGTTACGTCTGCATCCATCCATGTCACTGCTAAAGTTTTCCACTCGTCTTCAGAAGCCAATAGAATACCCATGAAGTCAGGAGCTAAACGATATGCAGAATTTGCAGATTTAGCCACTGGGTGACCTGGGTTAAACTCTGCATTTGGGTTTAAGTAAACTTTCTCTATAGCACCGATTTCCCAAAGTGGTTTCAACCAGTAGTCACGGCCTTCACGGTCAAGCTTGATGTTTCTGCCACGCTGAAGAATACCAACGTGTGTACCTATATGAGCAACTGACGCGCCATCACAGAAACGAAGAGCTTGTTTTGCGGCTTTTTTGTACCAACTTATTTCATCGCATAAGAGTGAGTAAACAACATCAATCTTGTTGTCGTTAGACTGGTCAATTTCGGCTAGTACTTCATGTACTCGCTGCTTTGATACACCTTGATAGCTATCTGGCACAACTTGCTCTCCTGCCTCTTGTGCTACGTTTCTACGTGCAATCATATCGTCTTCGATGCTCATACTTAGATCTCATTTATTAAGAAAAGAAATATGTTAAGACGGTTACGTAATAAGTACCATTTAATTCCTTGAATTTACTTTAATTTATTGTTTAACCTATACTAATATTCTATGAGTTTGAGTATATTCGTCATACCTTTCAGCCAATCCTGTTCTATCTCGCGAATCTCCTTAAAGCAAACAACGCTTAAAGTCGATGGCTCGACAATGAAAGTTTTACCGCGTACGGTATAAGTGAACTGGTCTGAATCGAACCACTTTAAAGATGACCGAGAAATGGATTTTGAAACCTTTTAAGGCATCGGATTACAAGCCGCGCTAGATAACCCAGAAGACGGTTACGATAAAACCAATATTACGTGACGCTTGTTAGGCGACGGTGTTGAATAAAGTGTGAATAGGTTATTTTACCTATGACCTTCTACAATATGCTCATACTTATCGACTACAGATAATCCTAGTACATTTTTTTGTGCGGTTAATGCAACCTTTTGACCAATGGATATTTCCTGCCAAAATTTCTCTTTAACTCGTAGTTCTAAGCGAGGGTAATTAACGGATTGTACTGTAATAGGCGCTTCGGCCACTACGGTGTGCTTTTTCAATGACAGGGGTATTGATAATAAAAGGAGATCCAATTAAGGCATGCATGAGGTAATAACCGTAAAAAGTTGTATTGATGGTTTCTAAGAAAAACCAACCACAAATTATAAGCGGTATGAACAAAGGGGGGCCTATTGTTTCTATTATTTTATTCACTAGCTTCTGTATTCCCAAAATAGAGAGCACCAAACAAGATTACCCCAAAATCATCACATTAATGGTTACTCATAACAAACTCAGTAGGGAATAAGATGAAAAAGCAATTGATAACAGGGGTTCTAGCGTCATTACATTCAACGACAACCATGGCCAAAGAGTTTTTCCATATCGTGACTTAAAAATAGGACTTTATTTTTTCTCGTAACCACATATTTGCCGGGCTTTGTCGCTCTCGATTATGGGTGAGTAAGCGATAGTGAACAGGCTTGGACGTAAATGGACAATCTAGTACCTGTATATCCAGCTTATCGGCAAATGTTGTTGCGATACTTTCGGTCACCACCGCAATGCAATTACTAGTAGCAACCATAGACATTAGCGACACAAGAGACGTACATTCTGCGGCTACTTGTCGCTCGCTTAGTCGTTCCTCGGTAAAATAATCTGCCATGTAGGTATCTTCACGGCGTAATTTCCAAGTAATGTGTTTCTCGGCATAAAACTGCTCACGAGTAACACTGTCTTCTATTCTAGGGTGTCCTTTTCGTGCTATCAGTCGGATCTTATCTTCAAACAGTGGTTCGGTAAAAAACGAGTGTGTTGAATAGTTAGATACTTCAATAGCAAGATCGGCTTGATGTTGATTGAGCGCCTGGATCAGGGCTTCTTCATTAGAGTGCGTTGGCTGCAACTCAATAGTGACATTACCCAAGCTATTGTCAGCTTCTAATTTAGGTAACAGCATTAACATTACAGGCTCTGAGGTGTATATAACGAACTTGCGTGGGTACTGGGTCGAAAAACCCTCTAACCCTTCCAATGCGTTATTGATTTGAGCTAATGCGGGCTCAACATGACGAATTAATTCTTGTGCATGCTGCGTTGGAATAATCCCTCGACCGGATCGAATAAACAGCTGACTTCCCACTTGCTGTTGCAAACGCTTAAGTAAACCGCTTACTCCCGGTTGAGTTAATCCCATCTCTTCCGCGGCTAAGGTAATCGACTGGTGGCGATAAACCACCACAAACACTTTTAATAAGTTTAGATCTATATTTGAAACCATCCTTTCCTCAAACATAACATTTTGTGATGTGTTAAATACAGTTTCATGCATGTATTGCTATGTGTCAATACGCTAAATTAGCACCATACCAATACGAATTCCCAAAGGGGCTACTTATGAAAACTCGTTTTACTCTTTCAGTTCTTTCACTCTCTGTTATGGTTTCATTTGGCGCGGCAGCTAATGATTATGCATCTATTGATACTTACGAGGGAAAAGCGGCATCTACGTTCACCGAAAATGCAAATACCGCAGCGGCAAAGCTCCTTCCTTGGGAAGACACATCTGCGTTTAAACGTACTACTCGTGGTCTTATTGCTGAGTTTGGTACTCACGAAGCAGGCGAGCTTAAGAACCGTTTTGAATACATGGCTGATATGTCGGTTGAAGACTTACCACCCTCAGCAAACCCATCAATTTGGCGTCAAGGAATGCTAAATTACGCTGCAGGCGGTCTATATGAAGTGACGGATGGGGTATATCAAATTCGCGGTGCTGACTTATCAAACATGACGATCTACCGCACAGATAACGGTTATGTGATTCACGATCCACTTCTGTCTCGTCAAGCCGCAGCTGCTTCTTGGGAGTTCGCAAAACAGCATTTACCTGCGATTAATGGTGAGCACAAAATTACGGGCATGATCTACTCACACATGCACGCCGACCATTTTGGCGGTTCACGTGGTGTCTATGAATCAGGTGATTTTGCGAAAGATGCTGAAATCTACGCACCAAAAGACTTTATCAAAGAACTGGCTGATGAGAACGTCATCGCAGGCACTGCAATGGGTCGCCGTGCAAACTACCAATACGGTACAACCCTTGATACCAACACCAAAGGCATTGTAGATAACGCACTTGGCCTTGGCACATCACGTGGTGAAGTGACTTTAGTTACACCGACGATTGAGATCCAAGAGCGTGAAAACGTCATTAATATTGATGGGCTCGATTTCCACGCAATCAACATGCCGGGGGCTGAAGCGCCTGCTGAGATTGTGCTGTATGTACCAGAGTATCGCTCATTGAATACCGCTGAGCTTACTTACGACGGTATGCACAACATTTATACCTTCCGTGGTGCAAAAGTTCGTGATTCATTGGTGTGGACTAAATACTTAACTGAATTAAAAATGCGTTTTGTTGACAATGGGTTAGTAGACAATATTCACGCGGCACACTCAGCACCAGTATGGAATGATGCAGGCACTGACGTAAACGAAATTTCTGAGTATATAACGCTACAGCGTGACAACTATGGTTTCATTCATAACCAGTCGATGCGCTTAGCAAATCACGGTGTGACCATTCACGATGTGGGCCGTCAAATTGAAGAGATCGTTCCTCAATCTCAAATCGATACTTGGCACACGAACGGTTACCACGGTTCATACAGCCACAATGCGCGTGCAGTGGTAAACCTGTACCTTGGCTACCATGATATGAACCCTGTGAACACGAACCCATTGCAAACTAAAGATCAATCTTGTGTGTATGTGAATGCAGCAGGTGCAGACGTATTATATAAAGCGGGTATGACTCACTTTAATGCTGGCGAATATCAAGAATCGTCTCAACTGTTTAACGACCTAGTGCAATGTAATCCGAACAACATTGACTACCGTTTCGCACTCGCAGACAGCTTTGAACAGCAAGGTTACCAGTCTGAAACGATGGCGTGGCGTAACAGCTACTTGCAAGGTGCGGTTGAACTGCGTACTGGTGAGATCCAAGAGTCAATCAAGCTGGCTTCATCTGATGTAATTGCGAACACTCCAACAGGCATGTTCTTAGACTTTATAGCTGTGAGTTTGAACGCACCAAAAGCAGAAGCGGCAGGTCTTGACTTCAACTTTGGTGTTTACCACCCAGATCTTGGAGAGCGTTACTACGGTGAAGTGTCTAATGCGAATATGGCTAACATTGAAGTCGATAAGCTACCAAAGGTTGATTTTGAATTAATTATCAACAAAGCAGATTTCACAAAAGTCGTTCTTGGTGAGACAACACTAGAGGCATTATTCAAATCTGGTCAAGCGGGTGTGAAAGGCGATGCATCGCTGCTAGGGCAACTGTCTGGCTCACTAGATAAGTTTGATGGCATGTTTGAAATTCTACCAATGCCAAGCAAATAACATGTAATGATAAAACCGCTCTATTATGGGTAATGTAATGCCAGTCAGTTAAGTTGACTGGCATTTTTAGTTTTGTGGAGAGAGGGAGGGGCGTTTCAACAAAAATAGTATACGTTAAATCGTTTTTGGACAGATATGAGTTAGCCCTCTTGATTCAAAACTTTTCTGTCAGGTTAAGAAGTGTATCTTGAAGGCCTATGTCTGTTATATTTTTAAAGAGTGTGCAGCAATAAACTTTAAAAACTGTACCAATTCCATATTATTACAATCACTACGATTAACTAAATCATGATCAGATACTAAATTCGCCATCTTTTTAGCAAACAGTGGCTTAGGAGGTAACCATACAGCTGCTTCCTTCAAATGATTATATAGCGTCACCCCTGATTCTCTAGGAATTGAAAGTCTTTTTAAAATTAAGTTGGAGTCGCTGTCAAACTCTTCCAAGCACTCTGCTATTAGCTCGTTTGGATAGGTATTTTCAAGGTCTTCGCTAAAAGCAAAATAATCTTCATGATCGAATAACCTGCTTTTAACATGTTGCGTTAAACGGATATCTTTTCCATCTTTATCGATCTGCATGAGAACTTTAAAGCCTTTGCTTTTGAAGTAATTGATCATTTGGAAAATCTTCTTTTTATCACGATTGTCTTTGCCATCATAACTTTCGACATAAACGTTACCAATAAAACCAAGTTCTAGTTTAGAATACTGCTCTATAAACTCTTTTTCTGATGCTCCTTCAACCAGTAACATAAGTCTTTGAGTGCAGGTAAAATCGACTTGCTTCAGGTATTCACAAGATTTTTGTAACGTAATCTGCATATCTGTTGCCAAACCTAATAAACGCTTAGCTACTTGCTCTGTATACATTTCTTTAATAAAACCATGCTGCTGAAAGGCACCAACGTAATTCTCGGAATCAAATACAAATTTTGACAGGTAATATAACCCCGAAAGAAACTCGTTCTTCGAAGCATCAGAAAGTGTTTCAAACTCTATAGCAGAAATGTCTATGTACTCTTCTATGAAGCTTCTAACAACACCGCATTGAACTTCGTTATATAAATAGTCTGTATTCTCACGATTTTCTGAATACTTACAATACGATTTTCTACCGCATTTGAAGCAATCGAAGTAAGGACTCCACTCATCAACTAATTTCTTTTTGAGATGATTAGCTGAGATGTTTTCGCTAATTTCCATCTCTTCTGTACCATCGTAGTTGAATATTTTTAGCATATGTCTCCCTAGAATAGAAAAAGGAAAGGCGAAGAATTTTTGCACTATATTTTGAAAACCAAACTATTGACCAAATAAAATAGATTTATATGCCTTGCTCTGTGCGTTCAAACGACCTTGGTTTTATCCTTGTTCTACATAGTTTTCTTTCAACTAAGTTGGGTTTTCCGTTGTAATTATATTTTTAGACAAGTCTTTTAGCTTCTTAATAAATACATCCCAGTTATATCCCGCAATACCACCAATAGATAAATAGCCTAAAGTAGCGGTATTATGATCTTTAGTATCAAGTCCCCCAGATAACACCACTAGGCCACTTTGAATAATCGCAAATGCCAGAGTTCCAATGATCAGAGCTAGTAAAGGCGAAAACATGAAGCCCCAAAGGTGATCTCTATCAAAAACTTTTTCTATTGCTTGGTATCTGTGAAAAGACACAATAGCTAGAAGTGTTCCTCCTAATACAGCTCCAACTTGTGTAAAAAGTAACGAAATAGCAATGTTTGGCAAAGAATGACCTTTGTCGATATCCCATAAGTTTGAAATACTAGAAAAATCAGATACCCAACCGTCGATAAGTAGCCAGATAGTCCCTAAAGTACAAACAAAAATATACGGGGGGACTAGATATACTAAAGGCCCACCGTTGTTTTTTTGAGATACAATTTCATTTACATCATTGGTGTTGGGATCACTCATTTATTATCCTTTAGTTCTTTCTCAGCGTAATATACTTTCTTACATATCGAATTAAACGACTAGTTCTTCAAAGAAGCTAACTGTAATAGGTGCTTCACTATCAGAGTTGCAATACGAAATAGGTACGGTTTGCTTAAACAGCAACACGACTCTCAATTCATCAATAGATTCGAGCTTCAAATAGTCTTTTAACTTATCAATCTTTTCGTCCAAAATGTGAAAGCGATCTATGTGTTTCCTTAAGCGATCAGGTTTACCATTTGATCTGTTCACACCTCGAAATTCGTATATTTGTTTTGCTATTTCACCTTGAGTTTTGGCAAATTCTAAATCTTTACATTCAACAAGATAGACAACTTTTTTAGATGGGTTCCATGCTAATACATCAACATCCCCGAAATCTTTATCAGTTCTCTCATTAAGAATCTTGCTAATTTTCACATCAGCTTCCACTTTCCAGCCCAAATTGCTGAATTTATCAGCCGCTTCTTGATTGAAGCTATGTCCTGATTTATTTCGTTGCTCTCCAATCCATTTCTTCATCACTTGTGTATTGAAGAATGAACCATCCAACGAGGCATCATATGAATTAGCTAGGCAATACAAAACACCTCTACGTATCAAGCTTGGTGAAACAATCACTTTATCTTCAAGTATTATTAATGGTCTTGACGTTAGAGATAACTTGCGTCGAAATCTCCATGGAGAAATGTCACCAACACGAAAACCTGAAGTTAAATCCATCCAACCCGGCCTTCTAGGTAGAGTGAATCGGTCCATAAAAGCTTTTAATGCTATGTCGGAGATACCATGCGCGCTTGCTTGGTAAAATAATTCTGAACATGTTAGTTCATAGACTGCTTCATTTCTATCTAGCCCAATGTTTTCAAATATATCTAGAATTTTTCTAGCTTCATCGATAGATATTCCAAATTCTTGATACCAAGCATATTCAAATTCTTGTCCTAATAGTCCCTCCACTTTTTCATGAACTTTTGGTTCTGAGAAATGATCATCATACTTCTCAGATGCATGATCTATCATCACAGTCTGAACCAACTTACTATAAGGGTTTATCACAGTATCATATGAAGTGTGATCAAACTGAACATCACCATATGTGGAAAGTCTTAAATGAGGTTTTACTAGCTCATACATTATGGCATCGGACAAGTTGCCATACTGGAAAATAGCCGTCGCGTAAGTTATGAGCTTAGCGACATCCAGCTTGTTCGGAACTTTTCCTCCATGCTCTAAAGATTCACAGATAGCCATTTCAATAATAATCCTAGACCCTGTAAGTGCAGCATTATTTGATGAAATCCGCTCCAGTGCTACTGAATATACATCATCTTTATCACTATGAAGCCCTAACATAGCTTTAAAAGTCCGTTGCCAATGCTCGATATCTGCCTCTACAGCGGCATGGTTTTCAAGTAAGAAAAGAATGAGTGCTTTCTTGTTAAAAGATGCTAAATTGGATTGAATTTCCTTCCAAAGATTTAAAGTTAAGTTTTGCAAGTATTGAGTACATTCAGATTTGCCATAGATATTGCATGGTTCAGTATGACTATTTGTTATCCATGCGAGACCTATTTTAATGGTTGCATCATCGAAACGGTCTAAAGCTAGGGGTTTAGGTAAGCTCATTTTTACGTGGTCAAGGAAGGACTGAGCTGTGAGCATGTGAACCTCTTTACCGTAATTATCTACAAAAATACGGTTCAGAATCGTCTCAACTAACTTCTCATTATCATCACTTTCAATAGACTTTCTTGTAAATGCAGTAAGCAATGACTTTATGATTCTTCTTTCGGCTGTGTTATCAGCTCGATGAAATGCAAGAAAATAGTTTTTTAAAAACTTACAGGTTATGTTCAATAAGCCATTTTCTATAGATACAGAAGACTCTATTAAAGTGTTTAGTTCCTCAGGAAAAAGCACTTGAGAAATCTCTGTCGGAACATCTACATCTTCAAATTCAACCCTAAAACAAACCTTAGCGTATGATGAAGAGTAGCCCAACTCAGATAGAGCTAAGTCAGCCCTGCATATCCAATTACAGATGCCATGCCACAATCGATATAAAAGGTCCTTATTATGATTTTCAGCATGTATAGGAGTACACCACCAAGAACACAATTTACCTTCAATTAGGGCTAGTAGCTGACCGTTTTCAAGGTTATCTACTGACGCATAAATTGGCTTGAAGCGATCTTCTCTGAAATAACTGCCCGCAGTCAACCTTCTTATAGAAACTACTTCACCATATGGGTTTAAAACTCTATGTATATCTTCTTCATTTTGTACTTCCCACCTAACATCTAACAAAGCATTTTGCGTAATCATCATAAACAACGATGAAGTACCAATGTCTTCATCTAAGGTCGAATGAGGGATAATATCAAAATCGTTACCTTTGGCCCATCCATATAAGTTAAGTAAGCCGTTTACATTTTGTGTATGGACCCCTGCTTCAAGAGCTCTATTTTTGGCTTCAATAAGTCGCCAAAAAGTAAGTGGATTTATACTAGTAATTCGATTGAAAGTATCCAAATCTGGTGCTGATACAAATTCTAAATCCCAATTATTAAGTTCCGAAAGACGTTCAATTGATAACATAACTGAACGGCCCCAACCACAGCCAACAAGGATAGTAAGGCCGCTCTCGAATCCATCCATTTTGGAAGAATAGTTGTGTGCTTTTTCTATCCTTACAGCAATAGTTCTTTCTAAGTCGATATCAGGAACTGATGCACTATTAACAACACCGTTCTGATAGGCATTAAAGTCATCAAAAAACAGTATGAAGTGGATATATCTATAGGGATCAATACCAATTAGTGCTTCTGCACCAACAATTCTTCCACTTGAGGTTTTTATCGGTGAAAATGGCGTATTACTTATTTTTCCAAGTAATCGTGAGTGTTCAGAAAAAAAAGTAACGTACTTGTATTGCAATGAATGCTCTAAATGCCTCAGAAAGCTAAACTTATCGGCTTGTTCTATTACAAACAGACGAATTGCAACACTTACAGCAGTTGGTAAAGCTAATACATATTTACTGTCTTTTGTCTTATAAATGGGCTTACGTTCTAGTGAGGAGTTGCCAAAAGTTTCATTAGCGAGTGCAATGATATCTGAATCGTCAATTATAAATGGTTTGAGGTCATCCTCAGAGACTCCCAATCGACTTAAGAGATCTAACGAAAAGCAGACCATATTATGTTGTTTTGTCGATATGTAAGAATTAAAATCCCATTCTGATTTGGGGCTGTCACAACCTTTTTGGTAACGCTTTAAATCTGTTGTTTTAATAGACTCATTAGACAAAGTTAGAATCGCTCTTACCGAGTTTTTCATACTCAAAAAAGGCTCTGAATTTGGCATCTCATCTATTAGGTCGGTAAAGATTTGAGTATAGAAACAGGAACTCTCCCAAAGTCCATTGAGGAACATATATGACCCTTTGAGCGAGTTAGCTATCCCGACCATTGTATCTTCAGCAGGATCTTCCCATGAACCAATATACGTAGAATGAATACCATTAAATAATCGATTTAGCTCGCTTCCTTCCAAAGTTTTCTGCCCACTATGAGAGAGAAACAATTGATGAATCATTGCTTCGGTAGTCATTAAGTTACTATGCAGTTCTTGCTCGTATAGTAGCCCAGCTAACTTGATAAGCGAATCTTCAAAATCATAACCATCGATTAACTCACCGATATTATGCTCTGCTCTAAGCTGACCAAAAGTCGGGCTCATCATTTGTTGAGCTGCATTTAAAAGACCTAACTGGGAAAGATCCAAATCATCTATATTCATACATACAATTCTTAATTTTAGTTATTCGAAGTATTTTTGTTACCGAACAATACTTAACTCAAGTTGATCTACAACATGAGGAATCGTTTTACCAATTTCATGAACATCAGTAACTATTCTAAGCTAAATTTCGACAGGGCTGATAGTTTTCTTCTAGAAGTAGGAATGATTCAAGCTGTGTCATGATGTTCTTAATTTAAGAGTCAGACTAGTAAGACAAACAATCTCATTATATATGATACTCTCTACATAATGATATACGTATGATCAAGCAATTAATCAATAACATTATGTTCGACGCGGGCATGTTTCCTACCCCAATCACAACATAAGTAAGTCTATGAATAACCACCAACTAATAGATCATAGGTAAGTAATAGAAAAAGTAGGCCACATTATAACTTGGAGGCATAAGTTTAAGCGGGCGTAAAATCATTTCGAGGCAAAGGTAAGTTTGCCGTGATCGGTACGGGCGATTCTAGACAAAACCGATTGTTGAAAAGTCGGATTTTAGCAATCAATGAATTACTTTGTGTATGATAAATTCGCTTAGCCTAATATCCAATGTTGATGGTGCAGATCAGGATAGGTATTACGACAGTGAAGCGACACTGGAATAAGTAGGGAATAGCGGCTATCAAATTACAGCCGCTATTGAATGGGAGATCTATTCTTTCACTGCGAATATTTGAGATAACATATCTGCGGCATCAGAATAGGCTGTTGGTAATTCTTGTCCACCACGGTTGGCTTCGAGTGATTTTTGTACATCCGGAGATTTGAACATTTCCACAACAGTCATTAAGTCATCGTAGATACGTCCTTGTACTTTTTGTGTGCCATCTTCCTCATCGTCATATAGAGCGAGTAAGCGACAGATATCGAAAGGATGTTTATGAACATCACCTTCTTTGATTTTTTCTTGGGCGAACAACTCTTTGTTTCCGATCCAAGCTTTCGCTTTGAGTATCATGAGACACATATGATGAACAGTATTAACGGTATCAATGGATATAACCGATTCTCTCAAATATGAGTAGTAGTCATCATCTACAAGAATCGCTGAAAAGTTAGAGACTCCTTCAGCAGTTTCGATTGGTGTGCGGTGCTCTTTCTCAAACAAATCGACATCATCAGGCTTTCGAGAGAAGAGTTCTATTTGTTTAGGGTAGGTGTTCAATGTTTCAGAGTCGTCTGGAATTACGAATCGATATACATTTCCAGATGTACCGCTTTGGTGGAATTTTTTACCTTGGTAGTTTCCTGCTTTCAAGTAAGCCCATAGATCTTTAGCAAAATCTTCAGTGAACTCTTCAATAACAAGAACAATATCTAGATCCTGTGTTTGACGAAACTCTTGACCTTTACTTTCAAATACGAGTCCACAAGCGTTACCACCAATCAGAATGTACTTATCTTGGTGTGCACTTAGGGTCTCGCTAAAGTGCTTTAATTTAGCGTCCATTATTTTTAATGCTCCTTATTCATAATCTTGTTGATCTAGCTGAACTAAACTCTCGAAGATCATTTCATCGATCTCCTCAAAACTAGTTCTAATTCGTGGTTCTCTGTCTTTATAGCCACTTAGAGAAAGCACTATGGGTGAGATTACGTCACAATCTCGAACTGCTTTCGTCATTGGGACGTAAGGGAATACTTGTAGTTCTACCTCTTCCTGAAACTCTTCCCAACCTGCTCTTCGCTCTCTTATAAAGTACTTGGAAACTTTGTTGATTGTGTTTGAAGTTATCGCAAAGTCTTTACGAGCATCATTATCCATTACAACAGCGTAGCAAGGGACTTGGGGAGAGCTTAGTAATGTGTATCTAGATAGGGCGGACTCTCCGGCAAGTACAGTTGGTCCTTCAATGACGCTTTTTGGTACTTGGTATACGTCAGAAGCTAGCTTGGCTAGAAGGTACTCTCTTGCTTCCCAGATTTTTTTCCTACTATGTAAGAACTTCATCTGATAAGAGCGACCGATTTTTTCTGCTTTAATGAGTCCTACATCTTGAAGTTCCTTGATACTTCTAGATATGGATGCTTTTGATACACCCACCTGAATGTCTGAAGTGGTAAATGTGCGCGGTATAACGCCATCAAGAAATCTAGCTACTATGTTCGTAGGTAAGATTCCCAGCCTCTCAGAAGGGAATAGCTTGATGTTATCTTTTGGTGGCTTGTCTTGGTGAAGCATTAGCTCTGGTATGTAAGAGCGTTCAAAAGGAATGATATGAGCAATTCTTTTCTCAGTTAATTGGAGAATTGTTGAGCGCTTCAACTCATCTACAACAAACAGTACTGGGTACTCGTTAAGCCTGCTTAACAGTTTGTCAAACATATAACGATTACTTTGAGCAAATATGATGTCGTCATAAGTATATACGACATAGAAGCTTAACCCTCCCAATTTTCCAAGTGTTACTTTTAGCTTGTTTTTGAACTGCATAGGAACTGGTGGAATCTCTTTAGATAGCTCAAAGAGACCTACTTGGAAGTACTCTTCTAAGTAGTTGTCGCAACTTAATTTTAGATTCTTCATCTCACAACCCTTGGTATATACAGTTAAACTATAGTAACGCATATGCGTTACTAAGTTATTATTTTTTCAACTAATTAAATTTTTTCTAAAAAAATCAGTAGATTAAAGGTTGCATGGCAATAGGTTTACCTACTTTAAGTATCAGCTTTAAAGTAGGTAAACCTATTAATGCGTAACTATTATATCATTATTAGTTACGCATATGCGTTACCTTTTAAAGAAAGTCTAATATAAACTTGCTTAGTTTATGATATATAAAGACTTAAAAGGTTGCGCATTAATAGATTTACTGGTGATAATGTTGAGGTTTTTTGATGGTAAACACGACTATGCGTAACTATCTGTATGAATTTTGTTCTTTTTCATCTCCCCTATAGAGAGTCATTGTCGCAATCCTGATGGTTCTAGTGAGGTTGATACGCTTTTTTATAATTTTCTTATACTAGTAAACGCATAACTAAAATTATTTTCAATAAAACCTATGAAAGCATGGAATGTAAGGTGTTTTTCATTGCGTCGAGCGCCGTTAAATTTCTCTTTAGTTTGCTGTTATATGACCTCTGGTCGTTCGGAGCTTGGAGGCATTTTGAACCATAAATATTATCTGTTTATAAGGCCTCCCAAGCCTGTTGCTAACAAGGGTAAAGTGCCTTCAGCACCTGTCTCTATCAGATAGATCTCTCAGCGTTGCATAACGGTGAGAAAAGTAAAATGTAACCATTCAACCTACCATTGAAGAACAGAAATGTCGGGCACCCCGTAAACGAAACCTACAACACTTTCGAATAACGTCAATTATGCCAAACAACCATGAACAGGATTTGGATGAGTACTTATACTAACAAGGTTTGGGGCAATAACAGGTTAGCTATTACCCCTGTGCCTAAATAGTGTTAAATCTAACCCTAAACCTCTCCAGCCACCGCACATTGGCCTTCAATCATCACTTTCTGCTTCTTCTCTAGCATCTCAAACACAATCAACAATACAGCAGCTATAACAGCACCAACAAAGCATAAATACAGTGCGCTGTAGTAGTTGTATAACTCACCCACAACACCCACCATCACGCTTGATACCAACACACTGATGTTTAACATGTTTGAGAACAGGGTAGAGGCCGTGCCTAATCGGTCTTTCATCATGTCTTGCAGTGCGACCATTCCTAACGTTGCACACACACCAATGAAGAATCCATTAAGTATTTGAGCAATTAGCATTCCTGTAAAACTGGTGGCTGATAGCATAACAAGAAAGAACATGGCACCAGATATCACGCCAAGCGTCATTACTCTGGTTGTGCCTAGTTTGTCAGCCATTTTACCTGCTCCAAGCATCACTGGGATCTCGCAAGCTGCCGCCATACCAAACATTAAGCCTAACCAACTGACATCAACTTGCAGCTCTTGTGAAAGATACAAAGGCATACTGGTGATGTATAAATTGTTGGCAGAAAACGCACACACAATAATGAAGCAATAGAGAACCACCATACGACCTAACGGTCTATTCTCAACCGTTGCCGCTGTTCGTTCTTCTTTTGTCACCACGTTATAAGGGATCAACTTAGCGATGATGAGTATTGCGATAGAGACCGTAATGGCAGAGACCGCAAACGCTGCACTAAAGCCAAATTGTGCTTTAAGCATGAACGCCGCAGGTGGACCAAATACCCACGCAATGGCAAGGCCTGCACGCATCTTGGCTAAAAAACTGGTGCTGTTGGCAACGTGTCTGTCACCATATTCTCGACCTAGAGCAAACAGTTGACCAAAAGAAGCGCCACTGACGCTACCAAAGACCACGGCCATGGTAATCGCTAACCAATAATCACGAATAACGGTAAAGCTGGCGACTAAAATTAAGTAACTTGCTAAAGAGACAATTAAAATGGTTTTACGGTTCCAATGCGTGTCTGAGCGTTTGGCAATAAACTGAGATACGATCACTGAACTGCTGACAGCGAGTGTCATATACAGGCTTAACATCATTGGTGATGCGCCCAACTCCTCTACAATAAATAAGCTTGATAGTGGATAAAAAAACGCACTACAAAGCCCAGTAATAAAGGCGATAAAAATAAACAAAAATGTCTTCTTGTTTTGCGGCATAGTGAAGCTCCAGTGTACGAAAGAGAATGTGGTTGAACCGTTTTATTTAGGCGTAGTCTACTCAATGATAGGGAAGGTGAGTGATGTTATTCGAGCTACCTCTAATACTATTCAGTCATTTTGTTATCTTTCTTTGACAGGTGGCGCGTACACGATTAGCCTGAGAGTGACATATTTAGAGTGGTATTAACCGTTAAGGTCAAGAATGAAACCATTTAAAGAACACGTGCAAAATGTACCTAGTTTTGATTGGATAGTAAGAGAATTTCATTGTCGCGTAGAAGACAATGAATTTGCGTGTTCTTGGCATTATCATTCTGAATATGAATTGGTGTTGTATCTAGATCCTGATGAGGCATTTCAAGGCAGTTATTTTGCAGGAGATGCGATTGGCGATATCCACCATAATTCTCTGCTTCTTTATGGGCCGGGTTTGCCTCATATGGTGGCAGGACGAAGCGTAAAATTAGAGAAGTCAAAGCATCACACCTTAATTATTTGGTTTGCTCATCATTGGGTTGAGCGTTTAATGGCACTGATCCCTGAAGCGAGAAACTTAAAGCGGTTATTAGATAATTCTGCTTATGGCTTATCGTTTAGCTCAGAAACCGCACATAAGATGTCAGAATTATTAAAACACGCTAATACGCTAGATCGTCATTTGCAGGCGATAAAAGTGATTGAGATATTAGTCAGTCTTTCTGATGATACGAAAGCAAAAAAGCTATCAACCACGCCCTATCGAATTAAGCCGCTTACGGATGATTCTGAATTAAACCATCGAATTGAGCGAGCAACTCGTTATATAGAAACGTATTATTGTGATGCAATTAAGATCTCTGATTTATGTAAGCGACTTCATATGAGTGAGAGCTCGGCTTATCGAATGTTTGAGAAGCATTATGGAATGAGTTTTTCTGATCATCTAAAGCAATATCGTATTGGTAAAGCGTGTGAACTGTTAGCGAGTACTAACTTTCCTATCGCTTTAGTGGCAGAAAAGACGGGATTTAAAAATATATCTAACTTTAATCGTCAATTTAAAGAGTTAAAAATGATGACGCCGACTGAGTTTCGACGTCGATTTAATTAACCTCAGTTAGGTATTTCTTTAGGGATATAGAGTAGGAAGCGAAATGAATTTAAATTTTATCAAACATTTTTTAGCGGTGTATGACTTTGGTAGCGTGACAAAAGCCGCGGATCATTTGAATATTACCCAGCCTTCAATGAGCAGTGCGATTAAAAAATTTGAAGAGAGCTACGGGCAGCCGTTATTTTTAAAAGTAGGGCGATCTCTAGAGCCAACAGATGCGGCTCATTCACTGGCTTATCAAGTGCGTCCGATAATGGAGCAATTGGTGGTAGCCTTGGAATCTCCACGTCGTTTGATAATTAGTGCGCCAGAGATCGTATTGCAATCTCTGCCTGATATGGATGATGCGTTGCTGACAGAGAGCCCCGCGGTTGAATATCAAATGCTTGATAAAATTCGCTCGGGTGAAGTCGATATCTTGATTGATGATATTACTGTAACTGACTACACCTTTGTGAGTGAGAGTTTAGGTAAGTTGGATATCGCTTTTGCTTGTCGATGCGATCACCCAAGTATTATGGGGAATTCATTAAGTTTGGAGCAATTTAACCAAGCTGAGCATGTCATGCTTAAATTGAAAAATGAGAACATGGGGGCATTTGAAACCCGTCCTGATGAGATTTTTGAGCGTAACATTGTTCGTGAAGTAAGTGGGCCATCTAATTTATTGTTAAGTGTTAGACACACGGATGCGATCTGCATTGTGGCTGAAAGTATGTTTGGTTTAGCCCAAGAGCTCGGTTTAAAAGTATTAGAGTCACCTTTTCCACTTCAACCGTATGAAATTAAGCTTATTTATCATCGCCGTAATATAAGTAATAAAACGCATCAATATGTACGTGAGCAGATTAAAGCTAGACTAAGGGAACTGCATCAATAAATGCATAGATAAAAACTATGTATCGAATAGTCAGTGACCAATAGTTTCTCGTTATCAAGCATCATAGTATTACCTGATTACAGTCTAATTCATTAATCTTTAATGAAAAATTGGATTGATTCTAACTACAGGTAAACCGGAGTTATTTGATGAAAATTGATAAAGATGTTCTTATTCCTCGTACATTAATTGCCACTATTATCGCTGTTTTAGTTATTGCTCCTAATGTGTAGCTGAGCGAGATATAAATACACTGACAGCGGTACAAGTATCAGTTAGTGAGCTAACGAACTCCTCTACTTGACCGCTAAATCTCCCTAATCTACTGCTTAATTTTCTTTTCTTATTTATCTTGAAATCCTTTCTTTATTGACTCACTGATCATCAATTTTAACCAGCGATGAGGTGAACTAGTAAGTGTTCTTCTGTGTTCAATTAAGTAAATATCAACAGTATATGGTTTGCTATCAAACGCTTTAATTACTTTAAAACTTGAATCTAAAATTGAATCTTTTTCTAATTAATGCCCACCAATAATAAGGCGATCGGTGCCTTTAATCGATTCTATTAGGGTTGATAACTGCCCTGATTTAAGTGCAATATTTCTGTATTTCCCTTGTTTTCTTAGTTCTACATCTATGGGATTAAGGTACTCACCTTCCGATCGAATATCGAATGATAAATCCACAAATGAGTATTCAAGGCAATCATCTATAGTGATGTTTTCTTTTTGCAATAAAGGATGATCTGAAGTGCCATAAATAACAGGGTAGGTATAACCGATCTTCTCTGAGTGATATTCATCGCTAACGATCGTCTCTTTGATATGTATAGAGAAATCAACGTGACTCTCTTTTAGTAACAAAATGGGGTCAATGGCAGAGGGGTACTCTTCAAGAGTTACTTTTGGTGCTGCCTCATAAATTGCTTTGGCTAATGGGGCAGTAAGCAGTTTACTCATAAGAGGTGGTGTTGATATGCGAAAGGCTTTTTCACACGACTCAGCAGAAAAAGTGGAGTTGTTTACTAAATTATCAATAGAAAATAAAATAGCATCAAGCTGCTCCTCTAACTCTAATGTTTTAGCGGTAGGTTGTAAGCCATTTGATTCACGATAAAACAGAGGATCATCAAATAGCTCTCTAAGACGGCCTAAAATTCGACTCATTGCAGGCTGAGAAAGAAATAGTTTCTCTGCCGCTCTCGATACATTTTTTTCTTTAATTAATACACTAAGTGAGACGAGTAAGTTGAGATCAATTCGAGAAAGCGTTTGTTCAAGTGTTTTCATTCTTAGCCCTCACGGTATTAATGTTTAATAGAGATATTACACCACAGCATATCAGTTATGTGATCTTATGATTTCTATAAATGTGATTCACAGTCTATTATTTAATCAATTCAACAGAATTGAATAACAGCTGAGGAGTTATTAAATGAAACTTTCTCTGATTACGAAAAGTGTTTTACTAGGTGCAATGGTTACGGCAACTTGCGTTTCGGCTTCTCAGCCTACGACAAGTCTAGATGGATTTTTTACTGCTGATGGAAAAATGGTGACAGCGCAGACGTACCCAACCGATGAAACGGCTCACCAAATTTTGAAGAATCAAGATCTTGTAGGGGTTAATGAGTTTTTACATAAACGCCAGCTTACCCCAACAGATGCACAGCCTGTGGTTCGCATGAACCGTGATACCTATTATTCAATGGCTGTTGTTGATGTATCAAAAGGGGCTACAGTGACAATGCCTGAGCTACCAGAAGGCAAATACATCTCTGTGCAACCCATTACAGAAGACCACCATATTCAACCAATGTACAACGGTGGTGGGACATTTAACTTATCGACTCATACGGGTAAGCATCTTTATTTAGTGATCCGTCTTGATGCTACTTTTACAGAGCAAGAAGCGGCGATGTATCAAGACCAAATGAAAATTAATGCAAATAGCGCAGAGTTGTTTATTTCTGAAAGTGTAAATCAAACATCATTTAAAAAAGTAGAAGATGAGTTGAAAGCTAAAATGCCAATGATAAATGAACGTGATGGCAGCGCAGCATTAACAGGCATGTTTACTGGGTTTAATGATGAATCGACGACATTGTTTACTCAAGAAAAATATGAAATTGGTGCTGCTATTGGTTGGGGTGGAGCTCAAATGATAGATAATATCTATGAAGTATCAGGCAATTACCCTGCGGATACGTGTTATCAATCAACGTTTGAAGATCCTAAAAACAAAGCGTTTTGGTCTATCACGGTTTATGACAAGTCAGGCTTTATGTTTAACGATGTAGCGAACGTAAGCTCTAACACCGCGACAGTAAATAAAGATGGGACTTACACAGTCAGCTTTGGTTGTGGTGCTGATGCGCCAAATAACATTGAAACCGCGAACGATTCGGGTGTATTTAACTTAGGTATTCGCCATTACCAACCAAGCGATAAAGTTCGAGTGGATGGTTACCGTATTTTACCAACAGTGAAAGCGAAATAATTGATATAAATTGAATTAAATCATAAGCCGCTAGATATATTCTAGCGGCTTATGATTACTTTTTATTCTGGTTAAAATCCAAATTTTCCGTTAGTGTTTTTCCATTCTGATTTTTCAGGGATCGTTTCAACGGTATCCCAATGTTCTACGATCTTGCCGTTATCTAGGCGGAATAAGTCATAAAAAGCCACGTGCTTGTTCATGAATGTCCCTTCACTGATAGAAAGTACGAAATTACCTTCTCCCAATATCTTATGATTAGTCGTGTATGACATTGGCATATTCGCTTTTGCCAATTCACCTAACGCTTTGCCTAAGCCACTCAGACCATCAGCAATATTAGGGTTGTGCTGTAAGTAAGCGTCGTCTTCATTATCAATAAATTGGTTAATTTTCGCCATGTCGCCATTCATTAAAATAGTGTTTACGAAATCAGCCACAATCGCTTTGTTTTCTTCTGTGTTATCCAAATCCGTTATGGTAGTAGTGCCATCTAATTGCGTGCGACCACTGGCGTTTTTAGGCATTAACTCTTGTAAGTTATCCCAATGTTCGACGATTTTCCCCTCTTCAAAGCGAAACACATCAAAGCCCACTTTTTGGCCAAAGAAATTGTATTCAGTTTGAGTTATTACGTAATCCCCATCTTGCAGAGCACGCACGACATTGGCTTTGGCGCTCCCTTTTGGTAATTGCTGTAATACTTCCCCAAAGCCTGCTAAACCATCTCTAACCGCAAGGTTATGCTGAATGTATTTGTTTGAATTAATGTAATTAATAGCCTCTGGATTACCCGTTTCAATGCTTGCAATAACCGCCACCGCTTTGTCTTTATTCGTGAGTTGCTCTGGCATGTCTGTGTTTGCACATGCGGCTAGACTTAAAATGCTTGTTGCTAATACAGTGCGTTTGATTTTAGTTGTCATGTTCTTCATTTTGTTGTCCTCTGTTGGTTTGAGAACAATAATAGAGACATTCTAATGGGCTGTGTAGAGTGGATATGGGCTTAAAAATGGTGAATATCGAACCCGATAAACTTACAACTTAGGTGTGGTGTATTTCTTTTGAAATTGACTAGGGGTAAGGGTGGTTTGCTTTTTAAAGTATTTTACAAAGTTACTGGCGTCTTCAAAGCCAAAATCATAGGCGATTTGTTGAGAAGGGGCGTTAGTTACTATTAAACGTCGTTTCATTTCAATCAGAGTAAAGGCATCTATCATCTGTTTTGCGGTTAAGGCGGTGGCGAGTTTACACACTTGGTTTAAGGTTTTATAGGTGGTGTTGATTTGGCTTGCGTACCAATTGGCATCTCTGATTTGTTGAAAGTGTTCTTGCATCAAAGTAAAGAATTTCGCCAGTTTTATACTTTGTTCTGTCGATAATTTATCGTGGCGCATTTTTGGGCGTAAACGATGGAGTAGTAGAGCTAAAGCAGAAAATAGATACATGATGATCAGAGGATCAGAATTGTTTAGTTTGATCTCGGCAATCATTTCATTAATTAAGGTGTGACTGCGTTGATTATTTTGAAGATCAAGCGTCAGCAGTGGCGTGTGCTGATTATTAAGGTGTGTTGGAGTGTAATTTGGCAAACGCATATTGGTATGGACGTTATCAAGAAAGATTTGGGTAAATAGCAACACTTTGCCTTTTGGTTTTGACGACAAATCAAATGCATGAACTTGCTCACGTTGCACAAATATCATTGAACCAGCACGGAAAGGATATTCTTCAAAATCCACCATGTGAGTACCTTCACCTCGTTCAATGTGAATAATCATAAAAAACGAGACGCGGTGTGGATCTTCTGGTGAATGAGAAAGTGTCGTTCTTTCATATAAGGAAGACAATTCTATTATTTCGAATTCAGCTTGATTACTCATATCGTGATTAAATGTAATGTTAGGAATATTCATATAATTTATTCATTGATAACAATGAGGTTTTCTTGCTCTAACGGGCATTCAACATCAATTAATAGTTCACTGAGGTGAGTTGGACAAAGCATCTCTTCTTTCGTTACTGAAAACTTAGCCGCCATAATTTGGTTAAATAAATTCCAGTGCTGTAATAACAGTTTTTCATGGTTATCTGCAAATTGTGGCCAGGTTTCAGACATTATTGGTGTTAAGCTTGATGCGCCATGAGCAAAAATCATTGTTTGCCATTTAGTTTCCCAAATATCGAGTTTCCCATCTGGATTAGCTTCGTTGTACTCTTCAAAGAGATCTTTAAATATCGCTTCAAATTCACATTTTGTTTTTAAGAAATACTCAAGTAATGCATTGTCATTTTGGCGGATTGCATCGGCAATCATCTTAATTGGCTGTGGATTCATCAAAGTAAATGCAGACAGCTTAATAATGAATAGATAGATGCGATAGCTAGGTGTTTTATCTTCTGGTAATGAGGCAATAATTGCGTGAAGATAGCTTTGCATATGAGCATCGCAAGCATCACTTATTTCCTTCCAAATCATATCTTTACTACCAAAGTGATGACGGATAAGACTATGGGAAACGCCCGCTTTTTCACTGATATTACGCAGTGATACACGCTCGTAACCTAGCTCGCCAAACATCGTTGCCGCAACCATTAAGATTTGACATTTTGTTTGTTCAGCAGCTTCGGTACTTCTTTTTCCCTGCTTTTTCTCTGTCATTATTCACCCTTAGTTTGTGCTCTTAATTACCAATATATACGTATTAAGTGTTGCTAATCGCTTTGATTTCTGAACAGCCGAATGCGTATTGATGGCCTAAGCATACCAAGTTCAGTGCCTAACGCGTACTTAAAAATACACTTTTCAAATACTTTACTGCACAAGTGTAAAATATATTGATCTACTTCAAATTAAAACTATACTGCACAACTGTGTAGTAAATAAAATGAGTGGAGATACTTGTGCGAAAACTAAATATAAAGCGCACATTCCTAGGAGCTGTTGTTGTATTAAGCTTGTCGGGTATGTTGACGGGATGCAATAAAGCGATATCTGAAACCACAGATATGACAGTTAAGCCTGTAAAACTATTATCGGTAAAAGATCTCGCAGTTGCTGATTCTGATGCGTTTCTTGCGCGTATTGATGCTACGTATCGAGCACAATTGTCATTCCAAGTAGGTGGTGCAGTCTCTGATATCAAAGTGAAAATGGGACAAGCCGTAACTAAAGGTGAGTTATTGGCATCACTAGATCCAAATGATTTACAACTGGCATTGGATGCAGCGAAAGCACAGTTTTTATTAGCGAAGACACAATGGAGTCGCGCGAAAAGTTTGTACAGTAAGAAGCTCATTAGTACCAATGATTACGATCAGCGTGAGACACAATATCAAACGGCATTGGCAAATTACGAGCAAGCAAAAACGGATTTAAGTTATACCGAAATTCATGCGCCGTTCTCTGGCATTATTTCGTATACCTACGTAAAACCACATCAAATTGTGGGTGAGAAACAAGAGATTTTAAATCTGATTGATAACTCAACATTGGATGTGTCGGTAACCTTACCTATTAGCTATGTAGATTCAGTTTCTATTCCGGCATTAATCAGCAGTGATATGTGGGTAATCATGGATAATGAGCCTAACAATCAAATTCAAGGTAGATTTAAAGAGATCTCAACGCAGCCTAATTTAGACACGAACAGTTATGAAGCGATTGTAACGATGGCTTTGCCAGAAGGACGCAATTTATTAACGGGCATGACGGGACAAGTTCATATCCCCAAACAGAAAAGATCTGATTATTTGCAACTTCCCCAAAGTGCATGGGTAAATAAAAACAGCAATGAAGGGCAAGTGTGGTTAATGAATAATGAAACAAATATCGTTTCTAAAGCAACGTTACCGTTAAACGAGCAAGGGTTGGTGATATCAGGCTTAAATGCGAACGACTATGTTGTGATTGCCGGCGTTGATAGCCTTGTTGAAGGTCAAACAGTAAAAGCATGGCAACGTGAGGAAGGTATTTAATGGACCGTTCATTATATTCATTATTGGTTCTGATACTCTTTATGCTCACGGGCTGCCAAGAAGAAGCGGTAACAGAAACCAGTGAGCCACTTTATATCTCTGGCTTTACGGTTGATGCTCCTGTGACTCAACAATTTCGATCTTTTAAAGGCCAAGTGGTTCCTGCTGAGCAAACCCCTATTGCGTTTCGAGTAACCGGTGAGATCCAAGATGTGCTAGTGAAAGCAGGAGATGTGGTTAAACAGGGCCAAGTCATTGCAAAACTAGAAGACAGTAAGGTAAAGCAAGCCGTTAATGATGCTAAGGCACAGTATACGTTGGCGTCAAAACAGTACCAACGTGGCAAAGAATTGAACCGTCGAGCTATGATCTCAATATCTGAGCTTGATGAGTTATTTGCGAATAAAGAGCTGGCAAAAGCAACGTATCGTTCAGCAAAAAATCAATTAACGTATACCCATCTTGTTGCGCCATTTAACGGCAAAGTACTTGATGTATATAAAGAGCAGTTTGAACGAGCAGCGGCAGGTGAGCCTATTCTAAGTCTGTATCAAAACGATAAAGTGTACGTGCGTATTGATCTTTCAGATAACGTGTTAGCGATGATAAATCCTGAAATAAATCGAGATTCTTACCATCCTGTAACCACATTTGTAGGTTTATCTGGCTCTTATTCTATGGAGTACTTAGAGCACACCAGCGAGCCAAATGCTCAGACTCAAACCTATGAAATGTACTTAACTATGCCTCAACCGAGTACTGATATTTTACCCGGTACTAGTGCCACGGTGAATGTGGATATGGTCGAGGCAGGGATCGCTTCAATTGATGGTTACCATGTGCCAGTGAGCGTATTGCAAGCAGGTCAAAAAGCAGGCCTGTTTTATGTGTGGATCATTCGAGATGGGCAAGCAACTAAAGTCCCAGTGACTATCCGAAAGATTGATGGAGAAGGGGCTATTGTGGCTTCTGGTGTTATTCAAGGTGATGTTCTTGCCAATTCAAGCTTACGAAAATTACGTGAAAATAAAAAAGTAACGTTAGTGGAGAATCAACAATAATGAACATTGCTGAATATTCAATAAAAAACAAGGTCATTAGCTGGCTATTCATTGTTATTTTAACCGTTGGTGGTATCACCTCATTTTTAGATTTAGGCCGCTTAGAAGATCCTGCCTTTACGATTAAAGATGCGATGGTCATTTCTACTTATCCGGGAGCAACCTCAAAAGAAGTAGAAGAAGAGCTAACGTATCCATTAGAGAAGGCGATCCGTAAGTTACCTTATATCGATAAAATTACGTCAACCTCTTCTAATGGGATGTCGCAGATCATGGTGAGTATGAAGATGGATTACGGTCCAGATGAGTTGCCACAGATCTGGGATGAAATGCGTCGTAAAATTAATGATTTGAAACCAACGTTGCCTCAAGGGGTTCAATCTTTACAGATCATTGATGATTTTGGTGACGTGTTTGGCGTAATGATGATGTTGACGGGTGACGATTATAACTATGTAGAGTTAAAACGTTATGCCGACACATTAACGCGCGAATTAGAGCTGATTGATGGGGTCGGTAAAATCTCTATCGCGGGTGATCAACAAGAAATGCTGTTTGTTGAAATATCACTCGATCGCTTAGCCGCACTGAATCTAGACATGAACAGCGTGGCTGGCCTATTAAACCAACAAAATAATGTAGTACAAGCCGGCGAAGTATTGGTCAATGGCGAGAGCTTAACCATTCGACCAAGTGGTACGTTAACTACCGTTGAATCGCTAGGTGATTTGATTATTCATGGTCGTGATACCGGTAATCTTATTCGTCTAAAAGACGTAGCAACAATCACTCGTGGACTTCAAGAAAAGCCAAGTAATATCATTCGATTTAACGGTAAAAATGCCTTAAATCTGGGGCTTTCGTTCGCATCTGGGGTGAACGTGGTAGAAGTCGGCCAACGTGTTGATGCTAAATTAGAATATCTAGAGTCAATAAAACCAGCAGGTCTTGAGTTAAGTTATTTTTATAATCAAGCACAAGAAGTCGATACTTCGGTTCATGATTTTATTATCAGTTTGGCTGAAGCAGTAGCGATTGTTATTTTGGTTCTACTGTTTGCGATGGGAGTGCGAAGCGGCCTCATTATTGGTGTGGTGCTATTGCTAACCGTGTTTGGTACCTTTATTTTAATGAGTTACAACAACATTGACCTTCATCGTATTTCATTGGGTGCATTAATTATTGCGCTAGGTATGTTGGTAGATAATGCCATTGTCGTGGTTGAAGGGATTTTAGTTGGTCTGAAAAAAGGGCGAACTAAAGTTCAAGCAGCAGCCGATATTGTAAAACAAACACAATGGCCTTTGTTGGGCGCAACAGTGATTGCGATTGCCGCATTTGCTCCGATTGGTCTATCTGAAGACGCCACTGGTGAATTCATGGGCGACTTGTATTGGGTGCTGTGTTATTCATTATTTTTAAGTTGGGTAACGGCAATTACGATCACGCCATTCTTAGCTAATTTATTACTGAAAGAAGAAGATAAAAATACAGGTGAAGAAGAGGACGCATATAAAGGATTCTTATTTGTTGCGTTTGGCTCATCACTTAAATTCGCCTTACGTTTTCGTTGGTTAACGGTAGCATCACTGGTTGGTTTACTTGTGGTGGCGGTGATCTCGTTTGGTAATGTGAAGCAGCAATTCTTCCCTTCATCAAACACACCAATGTTCTATGTGGATATGTGGATGCCAGAAGGCACGGATATTAGAGAAACGATTAAGCAGTCAGAAGCGGTTGAGAGCTACATTAATAAGCAAGATAATATTGAGTTTGTGTCGGTGTCTATTGGTCAAGGTATGCAGCGTTTTGCTCTGACGTATCAACCAGAAAAAAGCTATGAAGCGTATGCACAATTTCAGATAAGAACGACCGATCGTGAAGCCATGTTTAACTTATTAGAGATCCTAACTAACTCATTAGATAAACGCTTTGATAAGCCGACATTTCAGTTCAAAATGATGGAATTTGGTCCTTCTCCAGCATCTAAAATTGAGGTGCGTATTTCAGGGTCAGATCCTCAAATCTTGCGTGATTTAGCGACCGATGTTGAAGACATTCTAGCGACTGATCCGGGTGCAAGAAACATTCGACATGACTGGCGCGAACGCACGAAAGAGTTAACGCCCGAGTTTAATGAATCTAAAGCGCGTCGTTTAGGGATCTCAAAAGAAGACTTATCAAATACGCTACAAATGGCATTTGGTGGTAATACATTAGGTATGTTGCGCGATGGTACGCATACTTTACCAATTGTGGCGCGTTTGCCAGAAGTAGAACGTGTGGATTTTGAATCTCTGCAAAACGTAAAAATCTGGAGTCCGTCACTACAAAGTTACATTCCAGTAGATCAAGTGATTGATGGTGTGAAGCTAGATTGGAGTGAGCCGTTAATTCAGCGCAGAGACAGAAAACGAACGATTACCGTAATGGCGGATCATGATTTATTGAGTAACGATACACCCGCAATTTTGTTAGCGCGTGTTCAACCACAAGTGTTGAAAATGCCGTTACCTGAAGGGTATGAAATTACGTGGGGTGGTGAATATGAATCATCGAAAGATGCACAAGAGTCTCTATTTGGTTCATTGCCAATGGGTTACTTGTTCATGTTTATCATCACAATGTTGCTGTTTAATTCCTTTAAAAAGCCGCTAGTGATTTGGTTTACGGTTCCGCTATCCATCATTGGTGTCTCGTTTGGTTTATTGAGTACTAACATGCCGTTTAGCTTTACCGCGTTCTTGGGATTACTGAGTTTAAGTGGCATGATTCTGAAAAATGGGATTGTCTTGCTTGATCAAATCAACATTGAGTTAGCATCAGGTAAAGATCCATACATAGCGATAGTGGACAGTGCGATCAGTCGTGTGCGTCCAGTGAGTATGGCGGCGTTGACCACAATATTAGGACTTATTCCATTATTGTTTGATGCTTTCTTTAGTTCAATGGCAATTACCATTATGGCAGGTCTTGGTTTTGCTACCATTCTGACGTTGATTGTAGTGCCAGTAATGTACGCAATTTTATTTAAAATTAAGCCTGCAGAACTAACGATTTAATCTCTGCTATTTCAGATAACCTATCTGACCAATCACTGCCTCGTTTTATTTGCAGTGATTGGTTTTTTTGTTTGTTTTTATCTCTTTTTAAATTTGCGGTAAATGCTATATTTTAGGTAATAACCCTGTATAATCCGCCGCCTATTTACTGGTAATATCATTGTCTTTAAGACAATCATTCACGCGTTAGTTAAACTTAGGAATTCGTTATGACTGAAGAAGAAAGAATTGAGCTGCAACAGAACAACCCATTACACGGTCTTAAGTTAGAAATCTTACTGCAAGAGTTGGTTGATCATTACGGATGGGAAATTTTAGATACTGCAATGCGTCTAAACTGTTTTAACACTAACCCGTCAATGACGAGCAGTGTTAAATATTTAAAGAAAACACAATGGGCAAAAGAGAAGGTGGAAAACTTCTATTTATACCGTTTCAAACGTATGCCTAAAGCGTCTGATCTTGAATATGAAATGCCTCCTCGTTCACGTACGTTTGCTCATGGTCTTGAACCTCGTGAACCAATGGAATTGACGATTGAATCAATTTTGCTTTCTCAAGCGAAATCAGCGTCAGCTCACCAAGCGCGTTCTCAAAACCGTGGTGGAAACTATCGTCGTTAAGATAATCGCCGCTAAGAAAATCATAGCTAAGTGAACGGTCATTAATTGAAGATGATTTTTAGTTAGATATAAAATAAAAAAGCCAAACTGGGTAATCCAAGTTTGGCTTTTTTGTGCTTATCATTTAATGATTATTGCATCAAGTAAGTTGGTACTTACTATGGCTGCTGCTTAGTTGGAGCCAAAGCAATCTCACGGATACAAACGTTTTGAGGTTGTTGGTAAGCAAAAGATACCGCACGAGCAATATCATCAGCAGCTAGTACGCCGCCCATGCTTTCTTTCCACTCACCGTAGCCGTCTTTAATGTCTTGAGATGTTGTATGAGACAGAAGCTCAGTCTCAACAGCTCCTGGTGCAATCGTAGTTACACGAACGTTTGATAATGCCACTTCTTCACGAACGTTTTCAGAGATAGCGTGAACCGCAAACTTAGTACCACAGTAAGCGGCATGGTTTGGGAACGTCTTCTTACCTGCAATAGAGCTGATATTAATGATAGTGCCTGTATTGCGTTTCATCATTGGTGCTAGAACAGCTTGCATGCCATTTAGAAGACCAATAACGTTTACATCAAACATTGTCTTCCACTCTTGTGCGTCTTGCGTGTCGATTTGACCAAGAAGCATCGCACCGGCATTGTTTATTAGCGCATCAACAGGACCAAATTTCGCTTCACCTTGAGCAATTGCAGCATCAAAAGAAGCTTTGTCTGTTACGTCCACTTTTACAGAAAGTGAATTTGGTAGATTAAGTGCTTCTAAACGCTCAATACGACGAGCAAGAAGAAGCAGGGGATGACCTTCATCGCTTAAACGACGTGCGATTGCTTCACCAATACCAGAACTTGCACCTGTAATAACAACTAATTTTTTCATTTTCTATTTCCTCAATAAATTCAATAAGCAAGCGAACTCAGAACCCTGCTTCGTTGCGATGGAGGTATATTACTGTCACTTGTATTGTTGATATATAGTCATTTACTTGAAACTCTGTTGCTATACTGCAACAATAAAGGCGTTTATTTACTGTGGTGTTTTTATGATCAACCAAATCAATCTTACCGATATCCGCTCTTTTGTACTTATTGCTCGCTTAGGTAACTTCACCAAAGCGGCGGAAACCCTTGATGTTTCTCGTTCCCACGTATCGCGTCAAATTAGCAGTTTAGAAAAACAGATGGGCGTGACGTTACTGATACGCACAACACGCACTCTGCGCTTAACAGAGGCTGGGAAGCATTTCTATTACCAGTGTGAGCAAGCACTTAATACGATAGACCAAGCGTTATTATCTGCTGTTGATTATGTAGAAAAAGTACAAGGGGAAATAAAAGTTAACTGTGTTGGTGGCTATTTAGGGGAAGTATTCCTTGCTGATATTGTTAATGATTTCATGCAGCAGTATCCCGATGTTTCTATTAGTTTGGATTTTAGCAGTAACCGTGTCGATTTAATTGAAGAAGAGTTTGATATTGCATTTCGAATGGGCGCACTGGAAGATTCAGGGTTTGTCGCAAAGAAGTTGCTTGATATTAAAATGGAAACATTAGCAAGCCCTGCTTACTTAACTAAGTATGGAAGGCCGCTGCACCCAAAAGAGCTGCATCAGCATCATTGTCTTACTGGTTCAGTGAGAAAATGGCATTTTCAGTCAATTGCAGATAATGAGCAGGTTGATATTACGGTAAAAGGAAATTTACAGTGTAAAAATGGGCGAGTATTAGTTGCAGGCGCTATCGCAGGTAATGGTATTATTCGAGTGCCACAGATTTACTGTGAACAAGAAATGATGGCTAAGCAATTAGAACCAGTGTTTGAGAAATGGACTATTCCTAGTGTTGATTTCTCAGCGCTTTATCATAGAGACCGTTATCAACCAAAAAGATTGAAAACCTTTATTGAGTTTATAAATCAAGCTTGTAGAGAAATATAACCGAAAAATTTTGATGTAGAGCCCTGAATTGGAATAAAAAGTGGTAGTTAAGTGAATAAAAGCTAACATAAAAAAAGGATGTTATGTATTTTCGTTAATTGGATGTAGCGGTGTAGTATGGGTGTTAGGGTTAAATTGGTTTTATTTTTATTAGTGTTGTTTTCAATTTCAATTTTGAGCTCAGTGTTAACATTTAAATTAGAATCCTATGGGGATAAAAAATTAGCGTGGGTAATTCACACTCATGATGTGATCACTAATTCCGAACGATTACTTAGTAGTATGAAAGATGCAGAAACTGGTCAGCGAGGCTACTTATTAACTCAAGAGGTTACTTATTTAGATCCTTACTATACGGGTATGTCGAATGCACAGCAGATTTTTCAAAAGTTAAGATCGTTAACTAAAGATAATGGAGATCAGCAAGCTGCTTTAGAGAATATTGCTGAAGCAATGAAGTTAAAGTTTGATGAGTTAGCGCTAACCGTTGAACTTGTTGAATATGATAATTTATCTCAAGCGCTTAAAGTAGTAAAAGAAGATCGCGGTAAAACGTATATGGATGGTTTAAGAGCCGATCTTAATGAGTTCATTAATATTGAGCTTCTATTATTAGAAAAACGAAAAGGTGATTTCAAAGAAAACCGAAGCCAATTGGTCACTCTGATTAAAATGCAGATTGTTGTTTTGGTTTTTTTAGCAATTGCGACCATCTTTTTTATGAAGCGTAACTTGTTTGACCCACTAAATCTTTTACTTGCAAGCACTAAAAAAATGCAACAAGGTGAGAAATTAGATATTACTGATGTCGTTGAAAAAAACGAGATGGGGGATCTACTTTCTGCATTTTATAAGATGAATGAAGTGGTGCATGAGAAAACGGAAGTGTTAGCCTATAAAGCCCATCATGACGAATTGACAGGATTACAAAACCGCAGCATGGTGAATACTGAATTGCAGTGCGCACTTCATCATGCAGAGAAAACAAACACAAAAGTCGCGGTATATTTCTTAGATTTGAATAAATTTAAAGAGATAAATGATTCGTTAGGTCATGATATAGGCGATCAAGTGTTAATTAAAACAGCACAACTTTTAGCCGAAACCATTCGCTCTAAAGATAACGTATTTCGATTGGGTGGCGATGAATTCTTAGTTATAGGACAAGATATTTTACAATATTCAGGCGTAAAAAAACTGACGTCTAAGCTATTAGAGCAATTTAAGTTCCCTGTTATGATTAATAATCAATCTATGGTCATTTCTCCTTCTATTGGTGTTTCTATTTATCCTGATGATAGTGTGAGAGGAGAAGAGTTAATCAAATTTGCAGATATTGCCATGTATGAAGCCAAAAAAGAGCAAGGTAATAGTAGCTGTGAGTTTGATGTGTCAATGCTTAAAAGAGACAGTGATTAGCTCAGCTATGAGCTAATCACTGTTGTTCTTATATCAAATAATATTGATTCTTACCTGAAACTTTAGCGCGGTACATGGCTGTATCTGCTTGTTGTAGCGCGCTTTCTAATGTTATATCACTTCCTTGTTCCCAATAATAAACACCAATACTGGCAGAGACGCTTGGAGTGTGTCCATTAATTACGATAGGTTGATTTATTGCCGCTAAAATACGCTGCAACACTTCATGAATATGACTGGATTGGGTGGGCTCTTTTTTAGATAGAGATATCCCTAATAAGAACTCATCTCCAGATAGGCGTGCAACGAGATCATGTTGATATACGCAATTAGATAGCCTCTGCGCGATAACTTTAAGAAGCTCATCTCCACATTGATGCCCATAGGTGTCATTCACTGCTTTAAATCCATCGAGATCGAGAAAAAGAACATGAATAGATTCTTTTTGTGCATGAGCGTTGCTCAAGGTCTGGTGCGCATTTTGTCTATTAGCTAATCCGGTTAATGCATCATGGTTAGTTTCAAAGTTTAGTCTTTTTAATTCAATAGATTGTGTTTGATCGCTAATAGATACGATAAAAGAGTCAACTTTATTGTCACTGTTTTTAATCATTTTTATGGTTATCAAGCAAGGTAGCCAAGAAGAGTTCTCGTTCGGTGTTTGGGATGTTAAAGTGCTGGATATCTCACTTTCAATTTTAAGAAATCCATGGGTTAATAATTGTTTAAATACTGCGAATGTGAAGTTGATTGGTTGACGTAAATACAGCTGTGTTATCACGTCTATATCACCAAAAGTACGAATGAATGCATTATTTTTGGTTTCGATAGTTAGCGCTCTGCTTAATACGATCACAGAGCTTGTATTTTGGTCAAAAATCATTTCCGCCATGCGTTGACGTTGCTCGGCAAGGTACCGTTTACTGATGTCTTCAATGTGGATTAGTGAGTTTTTATCTCCCGCAATAGGATAGGTTGATATTTGATACAGCTGTCCTGTGGCTTGATGACGAAACACCATTGGCTCTAATCGTTGGCACTGTTCTATATGGTTTTGTAATGCCATAATTCGACTATTTTGCTCAAACCCGTCCAATATTTCATGGATAATTTGCGCCTTTATACCTAAGTCCATATCATATTTAGCAGTATTTAACTTCGGTAATAGTTGCTTAGCTGCCGGGTTGTAATAGGTGATTTCTTTATTCTGAGAGACAACTAATAACCCTTGCTCAAGAGAATCAAGAACTTGGTTTATGTAGTGGTTTTTATCTTCTAAATTCTGAAATGCCTGAGTTAATAGGCTATCTCGATGGCTTAAATTATCTAACATTTCATTAAAGCAACGCGTCACCATACCTAATTCATCAGGATGGATTACTGCTAAGCGTTGGTTAGTGACCCCTTTTTTGATTACGCTTTGCATCGAATTGAAAATAGACAGCAAAGGTGTGGCAATAAGTAGATGCAAGCGATGGGCAAAAAAGAGTGCTAAGATTGATAGCACGACAGTCGTCATTAAGAAAATAATAATGATCTGGTCACGTTGTTTGAATATATTATCTTTTGATGTCCATACCGTTAAGTTTCCTAATACTTCGCTGTCCAGCATGACTGGGTGCGTAATAGTAAAAAAGATGGAATCTTGACAGTTAATTGATAGCTCAACCCACTGACAGTTATCGGGTAAGTTATCAAGCTTTGCAAACAGCTCATTATTAATGTTTTCAACATAAGCGGCAATTACTTCTGAGTCAAAAGAGAGTGCATTCATTTGATCTAGACCTGTCATCTTGTCATTAAAGATAAGAGCGCCTGATAAATTACTCGCAATACCCTGAGCTAAAATAGAAGTACGTGTGTATAAGTTAGCGCTGTGAGTGATCCCAACAAAATGAGCAGCACTAGCACCTAAAATAATGGTGCAGAGTGTCATTAGTGCCCAAATAGGGTAGATCACTTTTTTACGTAATGGCAATGCATTAAACCAGTGAGCAATCATGAGACCTCTTTATTATCAGCAAGGTCTGAAACGGAAAGTAGCTGCGAACGAAGAGAAAGTCCCGTTGGTGCTAAATTGTTCAAACTGATGAGAGGTTTAATTCGATTATTCTCTTTAATAAATGCAATGCTTCCACCTGCATGAATAAATGCAGCGCCTTCACCAATTAGTAGTGCATGTGGATATCGTGCTTTAAGCTGAGCGAGTAATTTTGGCTGTTGAGTGGTGGTATAAATAAGATGGCACGAGGGTGACGTTAGTTTTTTTATTGAGCGAAAAGAAACCACAGTGCCGTAGTTTGGTTGTTTTTTGATAAGCGTGCGTAGCGTATCAGTGATCTCTGAAGGCGCTTGGGAGCAGAAAACATATTGATTATCTTGAGGTTTAAATTCACCCCAATTGGTTAAGAGTGTAAAACGAAAAAGATAAACGGCTTTTAAGTTATGATCTTGAATATTATTGGCATTCAGAGGTCGGCTGATACAAAGCATGAGAATCAAGAATAATAAGTACGAAATCAGCTTACGGTATAAACCATAAACTGACAGTGTTGATTTCGCAGAGGGGACGATATGAGTCTCAAGCATAAGCTATATAAAGTTCCAGCTGAGTTCAGCATAATATTGAGTGCCATTAGCAAATGGACGATGTTGCTCCGAATATTCTTTCACTTGGTTATTACCTAGATTTTCAGCGCTGAGTTTGATGCTTGGCCAGGTTGGTTTATGTTGCCAATGAATTGACATATCTAAGGTGATCACTTCAGGCCATACAAGATGGTCATTACCATAAGCACTGTAAGCCGCAACTAGAGCTTCATCAGGTTCTGATTTTGATACATAATTAACGACCGATGAAACCCAAACCGTCGGATGAATATCCCACATCATGTGCAATGTTGCATAGTGATTTGGTGTGTTCTCAAGATCTAATACTGGCAGTTCATTAGAGCTACAAATAGAGCCAGAACAATCGCCTTTAATGGTTTTGTAGCTGTAGTTAGCATTGATTTGCAGTACGTTGATTGGTTGCCATTGGACGCTGATCTCTCCTCCCATCGTTTCTTGAGAAAGAGGGTCGATGAGTTGGGTATACATGTCATCAATGATGGTGCCGTTAGAGCCTTCTGAGCCATCAGGTGTGAAGTATCTGTACCCATTCAGGCCTTTGTAAGCCCTTACATTGTCGTGCTGGCTATAGAACAGGCTCACGCTAAGTTGGAATTGATTGTGTTGCCAATAACGGTAGCCAATTTCATAGGTATCAATCGATTCCATTTTTAGATCTCGGCTTCCTAAGTAATGGTAAGACATCATATAGTCATAGTAATTTAAGCTACCGTCTGGATTAACGGTATAAGCACAACTGCTACAATAACTATTCTCTTGAAATTGTGTATCTAACTCTAAACGAGAAGGAGTGATTACTGCTCGACCCCAACCCATCCACAAACGTTGATTATCGGATAATTTTTGTAATGCTCTGACTTGCGGCTGAGAGTACCACTCTTCAGTAATATTTGCGTATTGGATCCGATTACCCAGAGTGATTTCTGTTGAGTCAGTAATATCAATACTCCAGTTTGTATAGACACCATAACTTTGATTTAAGAATTTATGATCATCAATCGTGCGTACATAAGGAGATAAATACTGTTCTTCTTCTGTAAAAGTTGCGTATTCTTCATCGATAACACGAGCATTAAGCCCTACCGTTAAAATCCCCCAATATTGAGTGTTAAACGTGTAGCGGCTATCGAGATCAAATCGTGTAAAACTTGCAGGTTCATTGGTACTGTCTGATTCACTATGGGTGATCCACGCTTGGTTTTCCCATTGGTCACCGTTAGGTTTGTCATGTAAATATTGAACGCCAGCGAACAGCTCTTTTGAGTTCATTTCTGTGAAAAACGCATCATAATCATCTTGATGTGATGTTGGATTTAAAAAAGCAGGAGTGTATTCTAACCATTGGTAGTCTTCACGAGAGCGGATGCCACCAAACTGTACCGAGACTGTATTTTGTTGATTTTGATAATCAGCACGCATGCCAAAGCGTTCGGTTAATACTTTTAAATGGCGAAGCTCATCAAAATGAGGATCTTCATCGGAAAATGGAGAATGTTGTAGTGATTCAATATAGCCAGACAAATGGGTATATTCATTGAATTGACCACTATGATGAGCTTTAAATTCTTTATAGTTGTAATTACCCGCGGTGGCACTAACTTGAGCTTTAGGTGCACTTTCTGCATCTTTAGTTATAATATTTATTACACCATTGACAGCGTTGCCTCCCCATATTGTGCCAACAGGACCAAGAACAACTTCGATACGGTCAATATTATCTAAGCTTACAGGCAAGGTATCCCAGTTCACACCTGAGTACATGGGATTAACGGCACTTCGTCCATCAATGATCACTAGCAGTGTATTATTTTCCCCTTGGTTTTTACTGCGAGCAGAGACAGTCCAGTCGTAATCTGAATATTTTGTAACATGAAGGCCAGGAGCAAGAATCAAAACATCTGCAATAGATCGGGCACTAGAGCGTTCAATTTCTCTAGACGTGATTACGTGAACAGCTGCGGGAACATCAGATAAGCTAAGGGATGTTTTAGTTGCCGTAACAACTTTAGTTTCTGCTAATGAATCCAGTGACATATTTAATAGAGCATCAAGTTCGTTGAATTGATTATCTACATTTGCGATAACAGGAAAAGATATCAAGAGACATAAGGCATGTAAAAATGAAAAACGGGTAATTATCGACATGAAATATAACCAGCATTAAATGAAAATAAATTCATTAAAAACAATTAAGTAAATAGAAATTCAATCTATTTTGTTCTGGTTCTTAAATTTAAGATAACCCTTAAGGGGTAAATTGCGAGTCGCTTCACTATTTTTAGATTTTCTTTTGAAAAAAAAAGGCTCATAACAAGATGAGCCTTTTACTGTTTATACGGCCTGTAATGCGACTCTCTCAATAGGCTTATCGTTAATTGGTAAGTGAATTAATGCGGCACAGAAAGCCAGAACCACGGTAGACCACCAAATTGGTTCGTATGAGCCATAATAATCATAAATACGGCCGCCAACCCAAGCTCCTAAAAAGCTGCCCACTTGGTGAGTAAAGAACACTAAGCCATACAGGGTTGATAAGTAACGAGCCCCGAAGATTTGGCGAACTAAACCAGAAGTTAGTGGCACAGTACCCAGCCAGCAAAAACCAATCGCACCACCAAAGATAGCCGCAGTATGCTCTGTTACAGGCAAGGTTACGAACGCACCAATTACGATCGTACGAACAAAATACAAAGCAGACATTACGTGTCGCTTGCTGTATTTATCCCCCATTACACCCCAGAAATAGGAACCAAAGATATTAAAAACACCCACATAAGCCAGAGCCATTGCTGCACTTGACGCGGGAAGGTCTTTATCTGCTAGATAACTTGGTAAATGAGTTGCAATAAACATAACATGGAAGCCACACACAAAGAATCCTGCATGGATTAACCAATAACTTTTATTTGAGAAGGCTTCTTTTAATGCTTCGCTTAGTGTTTGATTCTCTTCTGCAACTGATTGCAGAGAAGACTGTTTCGCTGTTTTCATGAAAAGGGCAAAGGTGATAATAAGTGAGCATAGCATTGCAAAGATTTGCAGTGCGAATTGCCAATTAAAGTTATGCATTAAGGCTTGAGCGCCTGGAATGACAGCAAACATACCAAAAGAGCCGGCAGCCGTTGTTAAACCAAAGGCTTTAGCAGCGTGCTCAGCAGGGACAACTTTGGCTACTGCACCCAAAATGATCACATAGCTTGTGGCACTTAAACCAAAGCCAACTAAGGCACCAAGAGATAAATACAACATGCTTGATTCTGTTGCTATTGATGTGAGAACAAGTCCCAATGCATAAGCGATAGCACCCAACATGATAATGCGTTTAGATCCCCATTTGTCTGATGCCATGCCCACAAAAGGTTGAAAAATCCCAAATAAAAGGTTTTGTAGTGCAATGGCAAAGCTGAAAAATTCACGCCCCGTTTGAAAGTGTTCTGAAATTGGCATCATAAAAATGCCGAATGATTGTCTGATCCCTAGACTGATAATTAAAATCCCGATCCCAAACCATACTAGTGGTGGAAAACGAAAAATACTCATAATGTGCTCTTAGTGATGATGATGAGAATGGTGGTTACTATCGTCTTGACCTGTTTGTTGGTGACAACCGCTATTAACCGCTTGTTGAGCTAATAAATTCAACAATGCTGGCGAGTTATGCACCGCAACTAAGGATAAAACTAATAACACACTCATTCTGACCAATTGAGCGAAAATGGATTGTGAAAACATGCAGCGCTCTTAGGGTTAAAATTAAGATCGCGGATACTAGAGAAAGGAAGAGTATGAATCAAATGATAATTTATCACGAGGTCTATGATTATTATGCATAGATCTCTATATAGGAAAAGTGAGGTTTTTTATTAGTCAATAATTTCACCAATAAAAATATGTTCAACTTTACGGTTTAAAAATGCCATAGGGTTTATTTTCCGTTATAAATAACAGGTATCATGTCTAGTAAATGATAAAAATAGAGTAAATATGAACTTATAGATTACCTTCTCTCGCTATTTTTGCCTAAGCTATTAGCTAAAGGGATAAAAAGAGCTAAATGATAAAAGGGCGTAATATGAAAGGGATTATTTTTTCAGAGTTTTTAGAGCTAGTTGAAGACACATTTGGTTTGGAAGTATGCCAAGAAATGCTCGATCAGAATAATGATGAAGGCGCTTATACTTCAGTTGGCACTTACGATCATAAAGATTTAGTTAAGCTGATTATTTCATTAAGCAAGCTGACTGGCATTAGTATTGAAGAGCTACAAGAAGTGTATGGTAAATCAGTCTTTTTAACTTTGTTTGATAGCATGCCTGGTTTGAAAGGCAAATCCTCCTCGACGTTTGACTTTATTAGACAAGTGGAAGATTACATTCATATTGAAGTGAAAAAGCTATATGCAGACGCTAACCCTCCCCAATTTACGTTTATTTCAAGTACTGAGTCTGAGATGGTGATGGATTATTTTTCAGCACGATGCTTTTCTCATGTCTGTTTTGGTTTAATTCAAGGCTGTGCTGAATTCTTCAATGAGAACATAGAGATTCAAATGGTACCTATTCAAGATGATGGTTCTCAAGTTCGTTTTACCTTAAAAAAACAGTGATGTTTAAGAGATAGTTATGGATAGCGAAAAAATGATTGAGCTATTAAATCGGAAAATCCAACGAGAAAAATTAGCTCGTAAAGCGGCTGAGTCTTTACTTGAACAAAAAAGCCATGAACTTTACATGGCCAAACAATTGGTTGAAGAGACGTTATTCGTTGTTCAAGAACAAGCTGAAAAAGACGTTGTTTTACTTCAATTTAAAAGTTATTTGGACGCGATTCTATTAGATTACAATCAGGCTTTTTTGCAAGAAGCGCCTTCAAATGTGTTACTGCAACGTTTACTGGATGATTTAGCCAGTATTGACGTTATTTCGGCGTTACGCTTAACGGTGTCTCCGACATTAAATGGTCATATCCAGTCGATCTTAACGGCAGGTCAATATTGTGATTGTGATGAGTTTTTTCATTCGAATACTGAGTTTAATTGGAGTGAAGATAAATCTCGTATCATTGTGTACCTACATCAAAATGATGAGCGGTGTGGCGCTTTACATTTTGTTTTTAATGCCGCGCCTAGTCCTACATGGCATCAAACCATTGAAAAGCAATTTTGTTTATTTTCTGAGATGTTAGGCGCTGCATTTGTTCGCCAACACTTACTTGAAAAAACGATAAAAGAAAAACAAAGAGCAGAGAGCTCAGAGCAATCGACCCGTGATTTTGTTGCTATGATAAACCATGAGTTACGAACGCCACTTAATGGATTGTTAGGATCTGCTGAGTTAATGGAAGACAGTGAGATTACCTGTTATCAACAAACATTATTAACCACTATTCATCAATCCGGTGAAATGTTACGGGTGATAATTAATGATCTGCTTGATTTCAGTAAAATGAATGCCGGGATGTTTCAATTAACGATTACTCAATTTGAGCCCATGATGTTAATTCAAACAATTAAGCAGATGTTTGCTCATCAGATAGAAGAGAAGCGGCTGATGTTTACTGTTGAGGTTCAAGGCACGTTACCTGATAAGTTATTAGGAGATATTGACCGTATTCAGCAAATGTTGGTTAATTTGATTGGTAACGCAATTAAATTTACCAAAGAAGGAGAGATCCGATTTACTATTTTTTGGAAAGATAATGCGTTTTGTTTTTCTATATCAGACAGTGGTTGCGGTATTCCTATCGAAAAGCAAGCGACGTTGTTCGACCCATTCACACAAGTTGATAATTCAAGCCAAAGGCAGTTTGAAGGTACTGGCTTAGGTCTTTCTATTTGTAAGTCACTTGTTGAAAAAATGGAAGGGGAACTTACGCTAGAAAGTGAATTAAATAAAGGTACCGTATTTAGTGTTGTCATCCCTTTAATGGTCGAAGCTGAAAAGAAAATGCAGCCGAAAGAGTGTCTAAATTGTCAGCATTCGATTAAAGGGCTTGTCGTTTTGGCGGTAGAAGATATCAAAATGAACCAAGTTATCCTGAGCATGATGCTTGCGAAGCTAGATATACAGCCAAGTTTTGCAAATGATGGTCAAGAAGCGTTAACGTTTTTGGCAAAAGAAAGTGTGGATGTTATTTTGATGGATTGTCGGATGCCGATAATGGATGGATTTGAAGCGACAAAACGATTGCGAGAACAAGGGTACACTAAACCTATTGTTGCTCTTACTGCTGGAACCACATCGACCGAGATAGAAAGCTGCATAAATGTAGGAATGGATGATATTTTACATAAACCCTATAAAGCAAAAGAATTAGAAAGCATGTTGAAGAAATGGAGTTGTTCTTCTTTTTCTGGTAACAATAAGACATAAAAAAGCCCAACCCTCATTACGAGCGTTGGGCTTTATCTTTTAGATTAAACGTTATGCATTTGATTCAGATAAAGCAATTTCAGCTTGTTTACTGCTTTCAAGCATTTTACGAATGATAAATGAAGCAACAAAAGCAACACCAACCATGACGACGGCAAGAATAGTGAGTAGCTGGAAATAATCGCCATATACAGTCTGAACAAACTCTTGAGTGATCACTTGGCCTTTTTCTTGAGCGATAGAGGTTGAGAATACCGCACCAATAATCCCACTTAATGCCATCGCCACAGAGAAAAGGCTTACCGAGAAACCTTCAATGTGTTTTGGTGCAACAGATAAAATAAATGCAACTACTAAGCTACCAACAATAACTTCAGCAAACGCTTGGAAGAAATGGATAAGTAGGAAAACTTCAGGTCGAATAATTGCATCTTCACCTACGCCCATTACCGCCATGGTTAAAATACCAAATGCAATAGCCGTTAAGATGAAAGCAAAACCAATCTTTGTTGCTGTTGAAAAGTGAATTCCGCGCTTCTCAAGGGCTGAGAATGTCATCGCAATCACAGGACCAGCAATGATACACCAGAGTGGATTCATCGCCATTGAGGCCTCTGGAGCTATCGGGATAAGGTCAAACAGATCACCACGCATGGTATTTATGGTTACCATCGTCATTGATGTCATCATTTGACCGTAATAGACAAAGAAAGCGGTAGTTAATGCGGTTACGATTAGAATCGTGCCCATTTTTAATGCGTCTGATTTTTCTGATTTCAACATTAAAAAAATGAAGTAACCAATTGCAGTAAGACCAATCGCATAAACGATGTTTTGACCTATATCCATGTTTGAGAACATAAAGAATACCAGTGCAATCATAGCTGCAGAAGTAATGATAAACGCAACCCAATTTTTTGTACTCACTGGTTGCTTATCAATATCGGCACCGACTGTTAATAGAGATTTGCGGAAGATAACTAAGGTTGCTAAAGCAAAAAAGGCAAGAATTGCAGATAACATGAAGCTTCCGTGGAAGCCTAACACAAGAACGAACATTGGGAATAAATACTGACCTAGTAGTGCTCCAACATTATTCACTGAGTAGTTTACTGGGTAGCAGTTTTCGAAGTGCTCTTGAGTATCAAAGGTGCGCTTATAAAGACTAGGATAAGAAGGAGACATAAGCCCACGGCCATAACTTGCTAGGGCAATACCACATAATGCCATTGGAACATTAGCAGTGTAAGAACCAAGGACAAGTAAAACATAACCCATAGAAAAACCAAGATAACTGATGGTTAATGAACGGTAAGCGCCAAGAAATTTATCAGCAATAAAACCACCAGCAATAGCAAATAGAGGACCAATTGATGAGAAAGCACCGACAACCATCATGGTGTCAGCTTCGCTATAGTTTAATTCTTCAAGGAAAAAGCGCGTTAAAATGACCATTACGCCATAGAATGATAAGCCAAACATCATTTGGCAAAACATCATGGACTTATTTAGTTTGTTCCACATAAGGGTTCTCTTTTAGATAATTACTCTTTATATGTTACCATCAAAAGAATGTAACAAAGTACGAGTTTTTCAAAGATGCATTGTGTAAATAGTGTAAGTAAGGGTGTTGTTTAGCGGGATATTTTGAAATGTGTTAATAAATATTTATATTATACTTTTTTTGCTGCGTAAGTAATCAATAGACAGTATGGAATAGATGAATGATTCAAAGGATGATCTTTTTGAACTGAATCATCTATTTCATAAATAGAATGAAGGGTTTAGTAGTTTTTATTTAATAGGTACTCAATCCCACCAACAATAGCGGCTACTTGAGCATCATTACACTCTTGAGCGGTTACGTTCTCACTATTGGGATACACTTCTGTTGTGGATACAAAATCTGCATCTGTTAGACCTGCACACAAGCCTAGTTTTTTCGTTGGATAATTGATCACACCGTCTTGAACTACATCTGAACCAATAATTTGGTTGTTCTCATCAGGTGGTGCAATGTGCGTTACAGTGCGAACGGAATCGATGATGGCTTTTTGAAATTCAGCTGAGGGTTTGTCGGTATCACCTACGGTGTAGAAACCATCAGGGATCGAGCCTTCGATATACGCTAACCCATCACGAGCCGCTAAGGCTGGACGAAATTCAGTTTCATCACTGTCTGTAGTTTCATGTAGATCGATATGAGCAAATACAGGTGTTTCTAATGAAGCAACTAATGCCATTAAAGCTGCTGATTCTTCCGTTGAGCTGTCAGCATAAAAAGAGCGATTTGGATCAGTTGCTGTTGGGTTCCAACGGTTAATGACTTCATAACCCCAAGGACTAACACAAGGTGCTACTACAATGTTAAACCACTGGTTGTAATGCTCGGCTTTGGTATCAAGAAATTGCAATGCACCATGAACGCCAGAGGTTTCGTAACCATGTACGCCACCACTAATAAGAAGTGTTGGTTTCGCATTATCCCATTGGCGAGTTTTAATGCAGAACAAGGGAAAGCGTGCTTCGTCATAAGAAAGTGCGCCATATTGAGATACATCAAAACGCTCAGAAAGCGCATGAATTTTGGTTGCTACTTCATCTTGGTATGAACGTTTTACTGTCATTGTTGCAAGCCACGCGGCTTTTTCGGTTTCACCCCAAGGCTGACCTTTTGTTCCAATTGGGTAGCTGTAATCGTCTTTCATGGTGCTTCCTTATTAATTATGGCTATCTGTATGAACTTAGTCTGTTTGTTCATGGCTCCATATAATACGATCACTTCCACGATAAATCCCAAAATGAATGAGGGCTTTTATCGAATCTTGAAAAGATTGATCAGCATCAGCATATTGTTGTAACCATGGCAAATTTAATAAAGAAAGCGTTGACACTACTTGTCCTTGATTACCATTACCAGGAGCGGAGAACGTCATACTTGTTAAGCCGTCTGTAATATTTGTATTGTTTAAATGGGCGGAAGTCATCCTATTGCCTATTGGTAAGGCTGCGGAGTTTTTCCCCACATCAAAGCTAAAATCTGCCGTAGATAGCAAGGTACAATTGTCATTATTTCTAATGAACCTACCTTCAAGATAAGATTCAGTTTGGATACGAGAAGTCAATGGGTTTAATTCAGAACCATACACGTCTTCCATTGTAATTCTTCCCCATTCTTGACGATGCTCAGGAGTGGCAGGAAAATCGTAATTAAGACAGTTTCCCATTGCATTTGTTTTATAACAAACCCCATCTTGGTCTAGAATGTCATCGACGGTTAGTCTAAGCGTAATTGTGTCTGATGTTGGTAATATAGGATCATACGGTTTGCTATAGCGTAGCTTGGCATCTTGCAATTGCACTTTATTCTGTAGCGGTAATTTAACCACATTACCCGCAGTGGCAAAACCAGCATGTCTGCCAAGAATAGAAGTTGAGTCACTATCAATCACAGCTATACCAGAAGGTGTTGCGGTGTAAGTTCTAAAATCCCATGTGTTGTTATAGCGCCACCATTGGCCAATATTGTAGTTTTGCAGTTGTCCACCAGTGTAAGAGAGAGGTGTCAGTTCTAATGTTGGTAGTGTATCAAACTCGACAGATTGTCCCATATACGTATATGAACGACAGGAATCGGTCATCGTTGGCTGTTCAGCAGACAATTCAAAATAAGCAGGAATAAAACGACCAATAGAGTCAGTGTTTGCTGAGCGTATTTGATAAGCTTGACTGCCTAGATAATCAAAAGGAGGGGTAACTAATATAGAAAACACCCCAACTTCACTAATACTTTGATTAACGATATTTGTGCTATTTGTGTTGGATATATGGTTGTAAGTGTTGTTCAGTAGATACCCTAAATTACCACCAATAGTTTGAGATGGGGCGATTAATTGGTGCTCGATAATCAAGTTATCTTGAGCATAATTGGGTGTTATTGGGTTATCCATTAAATTCGTGTCATTATCTTTTTCCCAAGCGCGAGCCTGAACCTTTAAATTAAAAGGTTCACCCGCCTGAGCAAAAACAGAACATCGGGTGTCTTTTGATAGACAAAGAGTATTGGATTTCGAGTTATTTTTGTCAGTAACGGATGCTGTTAAACCTACAGGGAAATTGACGAATTGGTCGCTACCTTTAATGCTTTGATTATATCCATTTATGTACTTAGCATTCAGTTGTAACTGGCCAGCATCAGCATAATTTAAGGTGATTTCAGCCTCGTTATTTACAAAATTAAGTGCAAATGTGGTAGCTGTTTTTTCTTGTTTTCCAACATCTTTCCATGAATTACTGACCAAACCATAAAGTGTAGGAGAACCAATTAAATTACCTTGTTTAGGCATAATATAATCAGACCATAGCTGAATGTTTTTTGTGCCAGTAAAAGTGTTTCCGCATCCTTTTATGGTTGCAGCAACAGGTTTATTTGCCTGTTTATCAGGCACAACAACCGTTAACCCTTCAGATTTAAAGTTAAGTGTGCAATAACTATCACTTAATAAACCACCATTAATACTACACAACGTTTTACTGAATGGTTTAGTTGATGGGGATGAGCTATTAACATCCAACATAACATTACCTTGTGTGGGTTTTGCTATCGATAAATTTGCAATGCCATTTTTCATGGTAATATGATTGCCGTTTGACCAATAACCATCGGCCCCTAAATTACTAGAGTCTAGAGTTAGGTTAATTTCATCGGTAAATAGAGTCGAACAAGAGGCATTCGCACACGCTCGCAATGTTATATTAGAAGCATCACAAGTCGATCCTTGTTCAGAATGATCAAATTCAAAGTGGTCAATTTGCTCACCAACGGGGTTTGAATACAAAGCACACATTTTGAAATTATCAATTTCATGGATGTTATATGAAGCACCCGTTGATCCTGTTAAGGACATAATGAAGTTTTCAGGAATATCATCTTGATTATATTGATGACTCAGAACATCAATAGGACCAATAATTCGGCTAAAATGAGGCGCATCTCCCCTGCGAACCACACTTCGCTCAACCATGACATTTACTTTATTTTGATTTATTGAATCAATCGTAATACGGTAACGATGGGTGTAGTAGTAACCATCATTATTATCAATATTTTGAACTTTCTTGCCATAAATATAGTTATAACCACTGTATTGTTGACCAGAGCCGCGAAGAACAACTGATTGTGGGGTTAAGTCACCACTCGGTATATTTTGACTTCCTCCTTGTTTAGAATAATTACCAAATTCATCCAAACCAATGCCAAGCCATCCTCCTTTAAAACCAGGCTTCTGATTTTCATGGCTATTTTTTAATTTAAAGCCATAACCTAAAGGTCCACCAAACGCCCCAGCTTGAGGCGTTATTTTTGCATCAGAAAATACAACCGCGAGACCATCTGCACCATTACCCCCATACGCCATATAATCAAATTCTACTTCAACCTTGTTACCAAGAGCTGGGAATAAATATTGATAAGATGAGGCGGTTGATTGTGTTTTTTGTGCTTGAGTTAATTGCAAGCGACCATGAACAATTTTAGGTGTAAAGTTACCATTACTTTTACTTGTTACCCAACTGTTGTTTAAATTTGTAGTATCAAAATCATCTTCATAACAGGTTGGTTGGACAACATCAGGACAAGGGTGACGTTGTTCATATAATTGCTTAATTTGACTGTCTGATAGGGCTTGTTTAAATACATTTACCTCATCAATTAAGCCATTAAAAGTGAGTGATAAGTTATAATCATTACCTATTTGTAAAGGCAGGTTGTTTGTATTTAGTTTCTTTGTTGACGAGTTTGAATCTATATAAGATTGAACTTCAATACCATTAATAAATATTGTGGCTTTTTTGCGATTACGAGCATCATAGCGAATCGTAATGTGCGACCATGTCCCCTTCGGTATTTTTTGAGTGGTTGTTAGTGTCATTGGGTACTGGCTGCCTTTTAGTTCCCAATACCACAGCACTTGACCTTGTGAGTTTAAGTGAAATTCATAGTTACCATTTTTAGATACAATGGTATTAAGCTCGCCATAAGAAGGGTATGAATCAGGATTGACCCATGCACTGACTGTGATTGCATTTTCATTAGATAATTGGTTGTTATTTGGGATCTCAATATATTGTTGCTGTGATTTATTAAAATTACCGTAGCCACAAGTTCCCATTTTTACCCTATTAATAGGTAGGGCTGGATTATCTTTGTTTGGGTTAAGGTTATTTTTAGCGGTACCATCAAAGCCATTACCTGAACTGTCTTTTACTTCACCTCTTGTGCCATTCCATGACGTTTCATCTAAGCGTAAAGATAAAACCGGATTAAGAGGTGTAGGTGGAGGTGTCGGTGGAGTCAATGCTAATTGATTGATGTAACTGGTGGCTTCCATGAATAAATCTCGGCTAGAAACGCTGCCGTTAATATGAGATTGCTTGTTTAATACGAGATTATTATTAGCGTATACATAACCGTTTATAGATGCGTTATCGTTTAATGTAATATTTTGATAGCCAATGAAAAATAGGGTGTTATCTGCCCCTTTATTGATGGATATATCATTGCTCAAGCTAACATCATTGTTGATGAATAGGCGAACATTGCCGATGGCATTAATTTTTGCAGAGCCAAACATGCTTAATGTTTCTATCCAATAATCGCCAGGGTTTAACGTTATTGTTGTATCATTTAACGTAAGGTGATGTATAAAAGTGGTACCACTATGCTCAGGAATGTTCGCTTTACAAGTCCCTCTAACCGTGATGTTTCTATATTTTCTCGGATTTAGTGTTAGGCTACCAGAGCTACATTCATAGTCTTTTTTTGATTGACCTAACTCAAACGTTGGTAATGATAAAGCCTGTGTGTTTTTTGTTGTGATTGTACATTGGTGATAACTGCCATTGCCGTTATCACAACTGTCTTCTGGTAATTCATATTCGCTAACGACGGAGCAATAATTCAAACTGGCGCCTTGGGTGCCTTTGATTTTTGCATTATTGTATATAGCTAATTGAGTATATGAGCATTGTCCTACTCGTTGTGAATGCCCTTGTGCAACCGCAGGGAAGATAGCATTAACATTAATGGTAGGAAAAGCCGCAAAAGCTTGAGCTGAGATAGACAGAAGAAAAAAAACAAGAGAAATAGGAGATAAATTAGTTTTCATTACGAATACCTACTTTAATAATACGTTGTAATGTTGTGGCACCAAATTGGCATTGTGCGGTGCTGATAAGTTGACGAACCATAATTCCAGAGTCCATTTTACCCACGGTTTTGCATTCAACGGTAGCTCGGCATTGCGATAATCCTTCGCCACCAAAAATATAGTCTGAAGTATAGGTCGGTGGACTATAACAACTGCCTGATTGGTTCATATAGAATTCACTAATGTCCATTTGTACTGCAGATTGTGCCGCCATATTAGTTCGAGTCCCCATAACAGATGTCACGATGTGAGTACTTACTTTTTGTTGGTTTTTGGTCATCATAAGGGCCAGAAACCCAATCACAACGATAATAAAAATAGTGAGGATCAGCGATGACCCTTGTTGTTTATGGCGTATTGGTGATAAGGACATCATGATCCAACCTCACATCTTCATTATTATCGGTAAAGACAAATTGCAGTTTCACCAAGCCATTACGAACTAATGAGGCTTGATCAACATCAAATTTCACACTCTTGAGGTTGTCGGTCATTAAATCTTTAGTCCCAATACTTAATTCAACAGGAGAAAGCTCACTGCGAGATAAAGGGTAGTTTGAGTAGCGATACAATTGAGACCCTTCCAAGCAGTACGCGACAGGAGTTTGATAAGCGAATAAGCGATGGGCAGGAGAATTGGCAGTAAAGCTTATCTGCTGAGTAAATTTCAGATTAATCATGGTCGCTGAATCTCCAGGAGTAAAATTAATATTTCCTTTTACTTCCGCAACGCGAGATAAGCCACTTGTAGGAATATCATTTAGTAAATCTTGCGCGTTAATTGGCATAATAACAACCCGCTCAGATTGAATAAAACTATGCTCTGGTAGTACTCTCATGGTATTGGCTTGCTCAGGTGCAAGAGGGAGATCTTCATAAAGTGCAGTATTGGTGATCGGTAGCCACTCAATGCAATGTGTTGCTGAGTTGACTTGCACACTGTTTGGTACTGCATCATTGATCTCTTTGTGCATACGGTTTGTTACAAAGCGACCTTGAAGCAGTAACTCTTCACGTGTTGTTGTATCTGTGTAGAGAGTCATGCTGTGTTGAATAATAGCACTAATAGAAATGCCCACTATCGCCAATAATACAATAGATATAATCATTTCAATTAAGGTAAACCCTTGCTGCTTTGATGAATACGACACTAGAAATTCCCTCGTACTGCCGAGAAAACGTAATTTTGCCCACTTGGGTCTACGATTGTCACAACGATGCGTTTTGCATTAGTGTTGACGTTGCTTTCGACTCCCATCATTTCAGTCACTGATTTACCATTACTTTGAGTCACTGCTTTTTTGTCGTAAAAAACAGTAATTGAAATTGAGAAATTAGGGTAGATGCCAGCTAGATCACCACCTAATACGTCTTTTACAGAACCAGATAACCCATTAAAGTCATCAACGTCATTATATTCGGTACGATTTGTTTCATCGATGCCGTTAGCAAGATCGGTATCCGGCCCTAGATTTTCAGGGATAGTACAAAGTTCTCCTGCGGGGCTGTTACATTCAGGAACGCCACCATTAGGGCCGCTATTTTGATCAAACTGTCGTCCAATCACTTCATCCATGACCGCTGAGCCTAATTCTGCGGCTTTTGTCGAGTAGATGAGCTCAGCACTATATTGAGATGTTGGGATCATGGTTGTCGTGACCATTAATAAAGCAAAGCTGATCAGGATGATCGACATCACAATGGAAATTAAACTGAAACCAGAATTAGATTTAACAGGCATGAATATATCCCTCTTTTTCAATGCATACTTTTGCTTGAGATTCACCCAAAATGGTAATTTCACATCCGGTTGTTTTACATTGAGCGACACGACCCAGCGTATCAAAATCGAATGGAGAAGGAGTAGTAAGGTGAATCAATGTGGAGTTAGCAATTAAAGAAAAAGACGCGTTTTGATTAGATAAAATAGCGACATAGCTGCTGTCTTGGTTTTCCAAATAGCGATCACTTGTTTGCATATTAGGAAATATTGATGAACAATCGCTCGCCTTTTGAGCAAGGCTGACTTGTTCTGCTCTATGTTTATCGATTAACCAGCGATTACAAAGGCCATTACGATTCATTGCTCTGATCTGAGTTAAGCGTAAAGAGTGAAGCAGCTCAGTTTGTAATGTGCGTGCAGAAACGCTGCTAATTCCTGAGAAATAACTGCTTGCACTGAGAGAAATAATTGAGATCAAAATAATAACGGTAATTAGCTCAACTAATGTGAATCCAGATGTATGATTTCGAGACATTTTTTTCGTTACAAAAGGTTAACCACATAAGAACTTTAGAGTGTACGGATAAAAGTTTTTAAGGGAAGTGAAATAAGCGCTAACAAAGTAGGTATTTGGTTGCTTAATTGTGCATTTTATGTAAGTACAACCAGTGTAAGCTCTATTTATTTGCGATGCAGTTCAAATAATTATGTTTCATGCAAAGTACGCTTTTTTTATAAACTGTCAATATAAAAATGGTTCACAATGAACTGGTTATGATGGATGTAAATTGAATACTACTTTTATGGGGGCTTTTACATGCCAATAGATATATTAGATCTATAAAGCACTCGCGAGTAATTATAAAAATCCGTTTATCATATTTTTGTGATAAACGGATTTCATTTATTTTAACGACCGTACGTTTCCATGATGTACGCTTCAAATTCGTCACACATTTTTGCGTTTGATTCAGCGTTACTTGCCAGAGTGTTAAACCCATCAATCACCGTTATATTGGCGTGTAATGGAAAAATGTCAGCTTGAGTTCGTGTACTCATGGCTGTGATTTTTTGTTGTTCTGCTTTCCAAGCATCTTCTACTGATAGATTACATTCATCCGCTAAGTATTTAGCATTAAAGCCTTCACCAGTAAGGGCAACAATAGAATCATTGTGATTTACGCTGTTGCCTGCATTCCAATAGTGCTTGGCTAGCAAAGGTCCGATTTTAGGGTTATCCGCTAAGAAACCAAACTTTTCAGTGAAATAGGCACGAGTTTGATACACCGCCATGTGTGCCAATAAATAACCATGATAAGCACACGAAGCTTCATCAGACACTAAATGTGGGATCGCCATTAATGGGCGAGGGCTGCATTCTAAGCCAAGGATCTTTTTCTCAGAAGCACGAGCTAACTCGGTGATGTTTTCAGGGGTTAATTCAGCATCGCTTAGCTGATATAACGCACGTTCAAAATACGGTACTACTAAAATACTACGTTCTTGATACGCTTTAAACGGTTGTTTGCTGTCGATCATCGCTTTGATGATCTCATCAGGCACCGGATTTCCATCGGTATCTAACGCGTATTGTTTTAACCAATCAGCATCGGATAATAAGCTATCACAAAACATTGATTGTGTTTCAGCGTAGGCCATTGAGGTCGGCGCAAATTCTTGTGAGAAACATGGAGCGTTCATTTTTACGTTAGAGAAATGCGCGGCGTGCCCCCCTTCATGGAATAAGGTATTCATACCATCGTAACCACTGCCGATTTGGTCTGGTTTTGCGTTGCTAGTGAAGTTTACTTTGGCTGCAATCCATTGGTTTTGATCGTAAAACGATGGAATCGGGCCGTGACAAAAACCATTCGGGTATTTGCCTTTACGATCGAGTAAATCCAATGTTAATTCTGCGCCTGAGAATTCAATATTCAAACGACCAAACGATTCAACCCAGCGACGTAGTGATTTTGAGAACGGTACGTAAGGGTCTAAATCACGCATCACATCGCCAGCAAACGAGAACACAAAGTTGTGCGCGAGCAGTGACTCACTGCCTTTGTCTGCCGCCAATTGGTCTAAACTGCTTTGATGACAATCGCGTGTGCGTTTTTCAAAGTCATCTAAAATAGTAAACAGTTGGTCTGCCGTCATTTTTTCTTTTTTTGTTACCGAGTAATCAAAGAAAGTGTTAAACCCTTGAGATCGTGCAAATTTATTACGCAATTTTATTAATTCAATAAAGCCATTTTGCAGTAGCCATTGCTCTAAGCCAAGAAACGCGTGGTGTGCTGATTGACGTGTTGCGGCATTAGCACTGGTGCGAACAATAGAAGCTAATACAGGAAGAGAGCCTTCAATCGTTTCACCTTCTTCGTTTACATACGTCATGGTGTGGTTCTGTTTTTTCTCAAACAAACCCGCTTCAAATTTGATCAGCTCTGTTTTTAACTGTTGAGCTTGCTCTGATTCAATCGCATGAGATTCAAATGTGGCTAACCAGCCTTGTAAGCCAATAATGGTTTGTTTTTTTTCTTGTTCATCAGCAATGCTTTCTGCGTGAGCAAGCTGCTCTCTGATGGCAGATATTTGTTCTGCATTACTTAAAAATTTTGTCCATGTGGTTTCTGCTTCGGTAGAGCCTTGATGATCATCACTTAACCCCATATAGGTATCCCAAAAGAAGTTTTCTTTGGTGCGATGAATTGAGAGATAACGTTGGTTTAAATCATTAAGGTAAGTAGTAGCAGTCATTTTATTTCCTTTTAAATAAGACTTTAAGGCGAAGCCCATACTGTGGGATTATGACATAAATTGAAGAGGTGTAGCGGGGTTGATATAAAAAGCCCAATCATCTATTAGATTGGGCTTAATAATTGAGTTGATTAACTTAATGTTCTGAATTGAGACACTAAAGACCCTTGAGAGTGAATAGTCGCTGAGAGTGTTTGGCACTCTTCCATTGTGCCATTCGCAATATTTGTTGTTTCTAAACTTACATTATTGATTAATTGAATGTTGGTGTTCATTTCATTTGCCACTTTCACCATCTGCTCTATTGCAACTGATATATTTGTGTTTTGTTCTGAAATACCATTCACTTTATCTAATGATTCTTGCAGCTTATTTCCTGATATTTTTGCATTATCGACACACACTTCAGAAAGATCCTTACCTTGATCCATCGTTTGTACTGCTTCTTGCGTACTTGATTGAATATGCAAAATAATTTCTTGAATTTCTTTGGTTGAGTCTTGGCTTCTTTGAGCTAATGTTCTCACTTCATCTGCCACAACAGCAAAACCTCGTCCTTGCTCACCGGCACGAGCGGCTTCAATCGCGGCATTTAATGCTAATAAGTTTGTTTGTTCAGCAATAGATTGAATGACCGTTAATACAGAACCAATGGTATTACCGTGTTCTTGTAGCGTACCAATTACATCGGAAGCATTTGCTAACTGTGAAACTAGCATTTCAATTGATTTTACCGTGTCAGTCACAGCTAACATGCCTTCAGAAGCGATTTGGTGTGCATGCTCTGTTGCACTCGCTGTTGCTTGAACACTGCTTGAAATATCATTGACAGAGGCCGTCATTTCTTGAATTGCATTCGCAACTTGAGTCGTTTCTTTACTTTGAATCGTAATGTTGTTTACGGTGTCTTGGCAGTTACTTGTTGACGATTGTGCTAATGCTTCAATTTCCTTATTGGAATCTTGAATACGACCAATAACAGCATTGATTTCTGATTGACGCATTTTTAACGCCAGTTCGATCTCTGAAATATCATCAATGTGGTTGGTATAGACTAATCCCATCAATGGGTTATCGAACACTTCTCTGGCTTTAGTTGTTAGGGCTTCTAATCGACGTGTTAACGAATAGGCACTTATGAGAGAGATCCCCGCGAAAGAAGCAAGTCCCAGTAATGGTGATGCTTGAGTTATTGCCGCAGAAATTGCAAAGTTAGGAATAAGAGTTAACGCATAACGTTGCCATAAACGCGTTCTTGGCAGTTTCATTTTTAATGGTGTATTACCTGATTTTAATGTGGTATACACTTTTTCTGCATTTTTAACGTGCTCGCGAGAAGGGCATAATCGAACCGATTGATACTCTTGAATCGCACCATTTTTTAAAATAGGTGAAGCAAAAGCGTCAACCCAATAATAGTTGCCATCTTTACCGCGGTTTTTAACTAACCCCATCCATGATTTTTTTTCTTTAAGATGAGCCCACATATCTTTAAATGCGTCAGAAGGCATATCGGGATGACGAACAATGTTATGAGGTTTATTAACGAGCTCATTTAATGTAAAACCAGCGACCTCACAAAATTCTTTACTGGCATAGGAAATATGGCCTGAAGGCGTAGTAATAGATAACAAGTTGTATTCTTTAGGAAACAGAATCTCCTTATTGCTCGTATGTGCTTTAGATGTCATGTTTGATTATTCTCATTAATATAAACGTTCACCATTTAAATATAAGCAAGTATTGCACCAGCTTGGCGTATATGTTGGGTTTTTAATTCAATATTGTGATAATACATCTCCAATAAGCGCAATATCACTTAGTTAACACAGTGACGGTAACGATTGCTTATTTATATTTCTCTCAATGTGTGCAAAAATGCGCGCAGAAAATTAACCACACTTTTATGTGACTTATTTAAGGAATGTTCCATGTCTCAGGGCAATGTACAGAATTCGGCACCACAATCTAACATGGATAAAAAGCTTGATGGCTTCTTTAAAATTTCAGAACGCGGAAGCACCGTTAAAACTGAAATGATCGCAGGTCTTACGACGTTTTTAGCGATGGTTTATTCAGTTATTGTTGTTCCAAGCATGTTAGGTGCCGCAGGGTTTGATACGGGGGCCGTTTTTGTTGCAACGTGTTTAGTTGCTGCTTTTGGTTCATTACTGATGGGGTTGTGGGTTAATTTACCAATGGCGATTGGTTGTGCTATATCGTTAACTGCCTTTACTGCTTTTAGCTTGGTATTAGGGCAAGGTGTTAGTATTCCGGTGGCTCTTGGTGCCGTTTTCATTATGGGAGTATTGTTTACGCTAATTACCGTCACCGGCATTCGTCAGTGGATTTTAAATAACTTACCAGCAGGTATTGCTCATGGTACAGGGATTGGTATTGGTCTGTTTCTTTTATTGATTGCCGCAGATGGTACTGGTCTTATTGTTAAAAACGCGCATGCAGGTTTACCTATTATGTTAGGTGATATCACGTCGTTCTCAGTAATGATGTCGGTACTTGGTCTTGCTGCTATTTTTGGTTTAGAGAAAAAACGTGTTCCGGGCGGTATTCTATTGGTGATTGTCGCTATTTCAATCATTGGTTTACTCTTCGATCCAAGCGTGACTTACAATGGCTTCTTTGCTTTGCCTAGCCTAGAAACGGCCGATGGTGGTTCATTGATTGGCTCTATGGATATCATGGGCGCATTAACACCTGCGATTCTTCCTGTTGTTATTGCACTCGTCATGACGGCGGTATTTGATGCAACAGGTACAATTCGTGCTTTAGCAGGCCAAGCTAATTTATTAGATGAAGATGGAAAAATCATTAACGGCGGCAAAGCATTAACCGCGGATTCAGCAAGTTCAATAGTTGCGGGTTTAGTGGGTGGTGCTCCGGCAGCGGTTTACATCGAATCAGCAGCAGGTACAGCTGCTGGTGGTAAAACGGGCTTAACAGCAACCGTTGTTGGTGTTCTATTTCTCGTCATGATTTTCTTATCTCCAGTAAGTTACTTAGTGCCAGTTTATGCGACGGCTCCTGCATTAATGTACGTTGGTCTATTAATGCTAAGCAACGTGTCTAAATTGGATTTTGATGACTCAGTAGATGCGTTATCAGGCCTTGTTTGTGCGGTATTTATTATCTTATCTGCAAACATCGTAACGGGTATTATGATTGGCTTTACCACGCTAGTTGTAGGACGTATTTTTGCTGGTGAATTTAAACAACTGAATGTCGGTATTGTTTTAATCACGATTGCTTTGATTGTATTTTATGTCGGCGGTTGGGCTATCTAGTTCAGTTTAAAACAGTCTTATAAAACGAAAAGCCAGTGAGAGTATCACTGGCTTTTTTAATGAAAAAACAAGACAGTTCATGCGTTAGCTATTAAGCTGAAGTATCAGTAATAAAAAATAAGAAGTCTATTATGTCTGATCAAATATCTATAATTATTGCAGGCTCTACAGGCCTGATTGGTCATCATTTATTAAACCACGCTTTAAAAAATGATGATATTCAACACGTCTATAGCTTAACTCGTCGGTCGTTAGAAGAGGCAAGTTCTAAGCTTGTCCAAATAGTAAGTCCTGAATTAATTATTGATAAAGACGCTATTAAAGAGAGTGTCCCTCGCATTGGTTTTATTACGTTAGGAACCACGATAAAAAAAGCAGGCAGTAAAGAAGCACTTAAAGCCATTGATGTCTCATTAGTGGTGGATGTTGCCCAATCTATGCATGATATTGGCGTTGAGTGTATTTATGTCGTTTCTTGTGTTGGGGCATCAACCTCTGCGCTGTCGCATTATTTAAAATGTAAAGGGGAAATGGAAGGAAAAATAGCCGCGATTGGTTTTAAAAACGTTACGTTTATGCAGCCAGGTCCGTTGTCAGGAACCAGAGCGAAAACACGCTCGGACGAAAAGCTCTTGCAAGGAGTAATGAGGTTATTTAATCCATTAATGAAAGGCTTTTTATTAAATTATAAGCCGATTCATGGAGAAATTGTCGCTCAAAGTATGCTTGATTTAGCACTTAGCAATAGTGATGCCGAGGGTTGCCACCGATACACTTCAAGAGATATGTTTGCATTAACAAGTTGTTGATAGGAAGGATTAGGCGTTATTTTCGATTAAAATTGGAGGTACGGAAATGTACCTCCATGTAGAAAGAAACCCTAATAGCTATTAGATAAATCGTAAACACGTAAAGAGTTAATTAACGTATCAATATCATCGCCTAAATAATCGATGGTAATAGGTTTTTCCGGTAATAACGTCATACTGGAATCACTGAAATGCCCGTTACCATCATGCTCCAAATGAACAAAGAAAGCCGGAACATCAGAGCTGAGGGTAAGTTTATCTCCCTCTTGGTTTACTGCTATTGTGGCTTTTTTGATAGTCAGTTGTTTCATTTTTTGTGTCGAAAACCACGTGTTTTGTATTTGTTCGCCATTTACCGTGATATTCACAAAGAAGAAACTGTTGTTTGTACTTGCTTCAAATTTTTCTTTTCTTAAAGACCAAATGACATCGTTACCATCAGGTTCAATTGAATAATTGACAGGCCATTGCCCTAACACGTCACCATTAAAATCCATCCAATAGACCATACCATCAATATGACGTTCAACTCGGCAATCATTGACGGCTCGAATAAGCAGCTCAGTGGCTGTTTCCTCAAAGGGTACATAAGTTGGGGCGAAGAAACGTTTAGCATGGTAGTGAAGTTGTTTCCAGCGACCACTGTATTCAATGCTAGACCAAGAGCTTACTGGCCAGTTGTCATTTAACTGCCAATACAACATACCTCGACAAATAGGGCTTATCGCTCGCCAATATTCACAGCCAGTTTTAATCGCAACAGATTGCTGCACTTGGCTTAAATATAACATTTGCTCAAAGTTGGATGGGAAGCGGAAGTAACGAGTAAACATTTCGGTGATGATACTGTTCCCACGTCCATTTTTTTGGTGCGCTTCAAATGTTGGGGAGGTGACGTTCCAATCCTGTTCAGGAACAAAGCGCTTCACTTCAGCAAAAGAAGGCCATGACTGAAAGCCAAATTCAGAGCAAAAACGTGGTTTGATATCTAAGTAAGCACTGAATGACTTACCTGAATGCCACACATCCCAGAAGTGCATATCACCGCGGTTATCATTGTGCCATGCGTCACCAAAATCCATATCACCATTACAAGGAGAGCTAGTCCAAAAACGTCGGCTAGGATCTTCTTCTGCAATCCATCGGGCGATATTACGGTTTAGACGGTCATAATTAACGGTGTAGGTTGTTTTGTTATTCTTTGATTCATCATACCAACCAATAGCGCCAATCACTTCATTGTCACCGCACCAAAGCACAATTGATGCATGGTCTTTCAGTCGGTTTATTTGTTGGCGGATCTCAGGTTCTACTTCTTTTAAGAACGCATCCGTTGAAGGGTAAAGTGAACATGCAAACATCATGTCTTGCCATACCATCAGACCGAGTTCATCACAAATATCATAGAAGGTATCTGATTCGTATTGACCACCGCCCCAAACGCGGATCATATTCATATTCGCGTCTTTTGCACTGCTTAACAATTCACGGTAACGAGCTTCTGATTCTAAGCTTGGCATGGCATCCATAGGGACCCAATTAGCCCCTTTTGAATTAATAGGGAAGCCATTAATCACAAACTCCATTGCAGACCCAATGGCATCGTCTTTATTGTTTAAGGTAAGTTGGCGAAGCCCTATCTTTTTAGAGATTGATTGATTATTAAGATCAACATGCAAAGGATATAACGGTTGCTCACCATACCCTGCTGGCCACCAAAGATCTGGGTCTTCAATGTGGAAATTAACGACAGTGATCCCAGAGCCACAAGTGGTGGTCATTTGTATTTGATCACCGAATGTCACTGTGAGTTCATGATCACTTATCGGATCGTGATGGATTACAGTACTGACATCAACAGCGCCTTGGTGCCAAATTTGCTCAGTATGAACGAACAGTAGCGTAATTTGGTCAATCACTTCAATATAAACAGGATCGTAAATACCAGAGACCAATAAACAAATTCCCCAATCCCAACCTGAGTGACATTGCGTTTTACGGATAAGATTCATATGAGGAATTTGGTTGTTCCCCACCGCCCATGGAATAGGCATTGGCAGTGTGCCTGCTCGTTGTTTGCCTTCTTCATTTACACGCGCAAAATGCACTTCAATATGGTTCTCACCAAGTACCGTAAAAGGTTTGATATCAATACGATGCTGTTGGAACATATTTGTACTGCGTAATACTAATTCGCCATTAAGAAACACATCAGCGAGTGTATCGAGACGGCTTAGGTTTAAGAGTAGTGAAGAAGCATTGAGTTCTGATGATGAAAGAGAGAAAGTACGAGATAAATGCCAGTCGCATTCTCTTACCCATTGAACCTGTTCTTCATTGGTTTCTTGATAAGGGTCAGCAATGAGATTTGCACTCAATAAAGCGTGATAATTATCTCCAGGAATAGACATTGGAATAGAGAGTTGAGAGTGCGTAGGCGAGGTTAGTGTCCAATCGCCATTAAGAGAAACCTGCGACATAAAGAATCCTTCTGATGCCGTTGATATAAGGAGTAGTTGAGAAGTGTATGCTTGAGCAGAAAATAAAAACGTGATGGTACTCTCGAACAAAACAAGAGTAGGTTTTTTTTTGTATACATTTTCTGAGGTTAATGCGATGAACGTCTCTTTTATAAAGTAGATTAATTGATGGTTATGGTTAATATAAATACATTAATTTATGGATTTTATGTAACTGATGAACTCTGAAAATAAAATATTACGCCAATTTAAAATTAA
>NZ_CAMLHO010000015.1 GCF_946479765.1 uncultured Aliivibrio sp. | reverse complement strand
GGCAACTGACTCTCAAATCTATACCAAAGTGTGTCGGTTATTCTTGGAACCTAGGGATGATGATATTGTCGCTATCGCCATTGATTCTACAGGGCTAAAGCGATTCGGTAAGGATGAGTGGCACCAAGAAAAACATAAGGTTAACGCCAAACGAAGTTGGCGAAAAGCGCATTTAGGCGTTAACAGAAATCACCTAATTCAAGGGGCAGTATTAACACACAAAGATGTAATGGATGACCAGGTTGTTGATGCGATTTGCGCTCAAATCACAGACTCAGTAGAGCATATAACGGCAGATAAAATGTATGACACTGATGCCGTATTTCAAACGTTAGACACTTACTTTCCAAATGCAGATATTGTTATTCCATCGAAAGACAATAGCTTTGCAGATGAGGTGCATCATCCTAAAAGGATGAGCAATCTTATTGCCTATTCTGCTTTGGGTGTAGGACGGTGGCAAAGACTCAAACATTATGGCCGAAGGAATATATCGGAAACAGCAATCCAACGTTATAAAAAATAATTGGTCCTAAGTTACACAGTAGAAAGTTCAGCAATCAGCAACAAGAAATGTTAATTGGATGTAGTATTTTAAATCGGTTTGTTCACCTTGGTATGCCCAATAGCTATCGAGTCGCCTAGTTGTATCAAAAGACAGGTTATTTTGAGTATTGCAACAAAGCCATACTTAAGCGATTGATATTATGGAAAATGCAAGCGCTTAAATTTCCGATAACTTCTTTGTAGGTACTTAGTTAAACTGATTGGTATTTAATCATTACTTTTAAATAATCTAACAAATAAAGTATTGCCTATTCCCCAAGCCCCATTAAGAATAAAACCAGTAAGAAATCTTGCTATATTAATATCAATACCCTTAAGTGGTGCTATGATGATAGAAAAAAACATAGTAAGTAACAATCCACTTAGAACAAAGCTTAACACCCAAAGAGTGGTACCTTTAAACGGTTTAACAAAGTACCAAATGATAATTCCCCAACCTCCACCAAATAAAGAAATTGAAACAATACTAGGTATCCCAAATGGTTCTGTTGGAGCTATATTATAAGGGAAGTTTGGAAATATCCCCAAAATATATCCAATAACAATAATTCCTTGATGAAAGATAAGTGTTGATAAAAATCCTGCTAAAAATTGCTTTAAATAATCCATTTATTCTCCCTATACATATTAAACATAAACATTATTGTTAAATCTAACTTAAAATATATCATTAGAAAAATCGCCGTAAAAATAACCAAAAAATCAAGGTAAACTAAGGAAATAAAGTCACTGCCTTAAAATTACATCGCAATTAAAGTTATTCCAATTTTAAGAAAAAACTGAAATTAAAACTTAATAAGTACCTACAAATAAGTTATCGGGAATTTAAGTCCTATCATTTTACATAATATCAATCACTTATCACGAGCGGATTCAAGTTTTTCCATAAATGTTAATTGCTTAATATTTTCTACAATTTTAACTTCTGAATTATAATTTTTAGCTGTATTAGGTAAAATAAAGTGCTCAAGTTGAATACTATTAGAGCCTTTTTCAGTAAATTTAATATTCCCCGTAAAATCGCCATCTGCTGCTGCAACTTGGTAAGAAAGTCCGAGAAAAACTATGCACACTGGTATTTTTATCTTTTTTTTCATAAATCACATCCTGCAACTTAAACTAAACAGTTTAGTTTAAGTTATGACTATGAATAATTAATAAAGTTCACTAAAAATCGATCTCCATTGTATTTGCAATATCAATAACATTAGAGTCTGCCTTTATGTCACATGACAATGAAGTAATGACACAGGGGGGACTCATTTTAACGATATTTGAATTAAAACGTGATCACCAGCTAAGAAAAAGGTCACTTCAATTTAGGCAAAGAGTGTCAACTATCTTGAAAAACATCGGAGACTCAGTTCTTCTATTGGTCGCCGGATAATATCTGGTAATGTAAATAGCTAGAGGTCTTCATCGTTCACATCTAACTAAATCAGCAACGAATTCTTCGATAAATATGGATCTCATTGATTGGCAGTGAGTACGGTAAAAAAAGTGCTATCATTCACGCTTATGTAGTACATTCATGACTAATTACTTAGGTTCACTTTTTCTATGACTCTAGAATTCGGCTTCAACGAAATTGAAATAGATGCGCTTGAGAGCCCTAGTGTCGAGGCAGTATGGACATACTTTAATAGCTTTGGAAGCCAGCACTATATTGTGCCAGATGGTCGTGCCGATCTTATTTTTACTTTTTATATCAAAGCCAATGGATGCCTGACGAATATTCGACCTATAATATCCCCTGCATTTACCAAAGCTCATTCAATAAACATTGCACCTTATCAAGGATTTATAGGGCTACGACTAAGAGCCGGTCTTGCAGGCTCTATTCTACAAGTTCCCTTGCCACTCATTACAGGCCGGATTCAGTACGATAGCCATGTGATGGGCTATGTCCCTTGGGTTGAGAAGATCTGTGATGATAAAAGAAGCATCAAACATTTAATTACTGAGATAAACCGGCATGTCATTGCCGCTGTACCTCAATTCAACTCTTCTATGATTGGAGAGGCTCTGAGCTTGATGGCTCATGGTCATGGAACCATGGCGATTAGTGACATAGCTTGCGAACTGGCGGTATCAGAGCGAACAATTAACCGACATTTCACTCAAGCGATTGGACTGTCACCTAAGCAGTACTCTTCAATACTTCGGGTGAAAAACGTCATTATCCAACTGACCACTCCCCATTATACAATTTCAGATATTGCTCTAAATTGTGGCTTCTCAGACCAATCTAATATGACAAGAGATATTAAAAATCATATGGGTAAGACACCGATCCATCTTCGCAAAATTCTAACGACAGAACTGCTTTTCTAAATAGTGTCCGATTTGTTCAATACAGCACTTTCTTCACTGTTTAATATGGCGCTTAACCTAAGTTGCTCTTATTAGAGAACCAATACATGTATAAAGAACTCGTTAATATCCATGAAAAACCCTCACCATTTTCAAAATACACAGCTAAGCAATTGTGGACAGAACCGTACTTAGCTAATCAAATGCTTCAAGCACATTTATGCCAAGAAACCCCGATGGCATCTCGTCCTTTAATTGCGATTGAGAGAGTGGTGAACTGGCTTGATAGCAAGTTTAAACTTAATGGAAAATCTGTGTGTGATCTTGGCTGTGGCCCCGGTCTGTACGCAGAAAAATATGCAACCCTTGGCGCAAAAGTGGTGGGTTTACTGAGAAATCAGCTTTTGGCCCATACTATATGGGAAATTTTTGGTCTGAAGAACTTCATTATGTCTTCCATAATGCTTTTAGTTATCAAGATGAGCAAATATCACTTGATCACTACACCATTGTTGAGAATAACCGAACATGGGATATGTATAACTGGCTGCAATACTTTACTCACCAAAGTATTCAAAATGAGTTGAAAGCGAATGGTTTTGAAGTGGTTGACTTTATTAATGGTTTTGATGTAGAAGAGGTGAATAGCACAACGTTTGGCGTTGTTGCTAAGGCAGTGTAAGCCTCAAAAAAATCCTTTCAACTGCATCAATACAGTATTAGAAAATTTGGTCATATAATTAGAGCTCTAGATATGAAAAAAAGTAAGTGAAATTGCGGGGCTTGAAATCAGGTTCAATATTGCTCTAGCTAACTTCGGGACATAAACGAGTTAGCCCTGCTCTACATTGACTCAAAAAGGAATACAGCTAATCCTAAAAACAACCCGCCATCAGCGGGTTGTTTACTATCTAGCTCTCTACATCACATCCAATGTATCACGCAGTGACTGATTCATCTCTTGCCATTCTTTTCACCAACACGGCTCTTACATTGTCGTATACCCAGTTAAAAGTGAATGCGTAAATGGTGATAAAGATAGTTACGCCTATATCCATGACAAAGGCTTCCCAGATGCCCACATTTAATAAGTAAGCCATCACAGGAACAGTAACGAACAGTAATCCTAATTCAAACAATACAACGTGGAATATACGAAAAGAAAGGGTGCGTTGTGTTTTCTCGCCAGTGAAGAATTGGTCGAAAATCCAGTTATAAATAAAATTCCACATCATAGCGATAGTGGCAACAACTATCATCGTTCCTGATAGAGAACTAACATCGTGATTGGTAAAAATAGCTAATCCAATGATAGACAGTGATACAGCCAATACTTCAAATAATACAGCGTGGAAAATACGTTCAGTTGTTTTCATAGCGATGACTCTTAATGATTATTGATACATTTAAAAATAATGAATCAGCGATTATAGAGAGCGAATAAAAGAGATAAAGTTAACAGCCATCACGAATCGTGATAGCTTAGGCGTTTGAACCATTTACTAAGCCAATGCCATGTACAGTTTTGAGCAATTAAAAATATTTGTCACCGTGTGTGAGTGTGGATCGTTCTCGGCAGCGGCTCGTCAATTAAAGCGCGCTCAATCAGGTGTCAGTCAAGCTATCGCCAATTTAGAAATATCAATTAACCAAGAGCTGTTTAACCGCGAGAAAAATACGCCAGTACTGACAGAGAAAGGCAAAGCGTTATTGCCGATTGCTCAATCTATTTTGCACCAGCAGAAGTATTTTGATCAAAAGGTAGAATCGTTAGAAAGAGAGTATGAGCATGAGTTGGTTATCGCTATTGATGAGAGCTTAATGAATGACGATGTATTACAAATTTTGGTAGAATTGGCTGATAAATTCCCAGTAACTGATGTAGAAATCATCACTACTTCCACTTTTGATGTTGAAGAGTTGGTTAGAGAAGGGAAGGCACAGGTAGGTATTGTCTATGCTGATGGTAAGCTTAAAGTGGATATGGATTTCTTCACATTAGGTCAAGCTCGCTTTTTGACTGTGGCTGCACCTGATCATGCTTTAGTCACTTTGCCTCTGGTGAGCGATACTGCGCTAAAAGGGCATCGCCAATTGGTACATCGTAGTTCAGATCGTAAAGAGCTGTGGTTCAGTTATGGGATAAGCTCAAAGCTGTGGTATGCCAATACTCATCAAACCTTAATAGAACTTGCTTGCCACGGTGTAGGATGGGCTCTGGTACCTGAAGATGGGGTGATGAGTTTAATAGAGCAGAAGAAATTAGTCGCCTTACCAGTTGCTCATGAGTTTCATGGTTGGTTAACACCAATGGGGTGTTTGGTGTCACGTCGTCATGGTTCTGGCCCAGTATTGGAAGATTTATTGTCGTCACTGAAAAAGTTGAGTCAAAAAAATCGCTAACTCATCAAATGTGAGTTAGCGATCCCATGTTTATCTTAAGCAACCTGACTTGTTTTTACTTGTGTTGTTTCTGTTTCTTCACAGAACTCGTGGTGGAGCGCTCGGATAGCCTTTTGATAATCTTTATCGCTTACCACAAATTGCACATTTACGTTACGCATAGAAGCATGCAGAGCGACAGGCGTTACGTCATTATTCATCAATGATAAAACACCTTTTGCCAATGCTTTGTTGGTGTCGATTTGTGAACCAATCACCGAAATTAACGCAACCATACGTCCTGTAATAGAGGCTTTTGGATAGCGTTTTTCTGCTTTGTATAGCAGCTTATTAAGGTTCTCAGTACTTCCGCCAAGATAGTAGGTAATTGAATTGGCATTCATTTCTTTACCAATTAAACTAACTTGGGCATCTGAGATAATTTCCATTAGTTCATAACCTACGTTATCAACTTGTCCCACCATCGCCTGATCAAATAAATGCAAAGCAAACACTTTCTCTTTGCCTGCAATAATCTCAACTTTATTAGTTTCTGGTTGATAATCTGATGAAATTAACGTGCCTTTGTGCTCAGGCTCAAAGGTATTTTTAATTTGGATTTCAATGTTACTTTCACGAAGCCCTGCTGCGGCATTTGGGTGAATGGCTTCCATCCCTAAGCTTGCTAATTGGTCTGCAACATCGTAATTGGTGCGTCCAATCGGGAATACTTTATCAGTACCCACAACACGGGGATCGGCAGAGCTTAAATGATACTCTTTATGAATTATCGCCAAATCAGCATTCGTAAGTGACGCGATGCGACTAAAGGTCATTTCACTATAACCGCGATCATAAGTGCCCATTAAGCCTTCTTTGCAGTAAGCATAACCCGTAACGATTGGCAGTTCTGTTGTCACATCAATATCTTTAAATACATCAGTAATAGTTTCATCTAATGTTCTAGGTATTTGATTATCCCAACCAGATAGATCGACGAACTTCGCGTTAATACCAACCGTTTTAAGCTTCAATGCCGTATTAAAGGCGCTATGAGCTTCACCAATAGAAGACAGAAATTCACGAACTTGCGGTAAATATCGACGCAGTGAAAATTGACCGTACTGGCAGGTTTCAAGAATGTTTGAGATACAATTTTTGGCTTCATCAATTCGTGAGCAAATAAATTTATCCGCTCTTAAACGATTTAATGGGTCGATAAAAAGGTGTTCATTAGTAAGTAACATACGATTTTTTACGTATTCTAATGCTTCATCCCAACTGTCATCACGTTTAGCGATAAGTTTATAGACACCCGGTTTGCCTGTTTTTTTGCACTCAAGCAGTGAGTCGGTAATTCCGCCGTAGGCAGATACAACAAAAACACGGTTATATGGATTGGTTGGGCGAAGGAATATGTTATCTAAAACGGCATCAAACGCCGTCATAGATGTACCGCCGATTTTTTCTACGGTATAAGTCATGGGTAAGTCCTTTTTGACTTTAAAATAGAGTACCAACTTGAACCATTTGTTAATGAGTCAAGTTGGTATAAATAGAAGGATATGATTAATCTAGGATAGGGTAGACGCCATTTTCATCGTGAACTTCAGCACCAGTGATTGGTGGATTGAAAACACACGCCATGACCATTTCTTTATTTTTATAAGCACGTAGGTAGTGTTCGTCATGCTTATCAAGAATGTATAAAGTTCCTGGTTTTATTGGGTAAGTTTCACCGCCAATGACTTCAATTTCGCCTTCGCCACTTATGCAATATACTGATTCTAAGTGGTTCTTGTAATGAATATGCGTTTCAGTATTTTCGTAAATTGTCGTGATGTGAAACGAGAAGCCCATGTTGTCATCTTTCAACAACATTCTTACGCTTTCCCATGTTTCTGATGCTACGCGTCGTTCGCTGTCACGACATTCGTCTAGTGTTCTAACAATCATTGTTTCGTCCCTGATTAAGATGCTTTTTTGAAGTGTTTTTCTGCAATGTTATCAATTGCATTTTCAAAGATAGTTAAGCCTTGCTCTAATTCCGCTTCAGTAATCGTCAATGGACAGAAGAACTTTACCACTTCATCTGAAGGACCTGCGGTTTCAATGATCATACCGTTTTTAAAGCAATTTTTAGCAATATCACTTGAGATAATGCCGTCTTTACATTCAATACCAATCATCATGCCGCGACCTTTTTGCTGTACAAACAATTTAGGATAGCGTTTTACTGAGCGCTGAATTACCTCACTGACTTTCTGAGAGCACTGTTTGATGTGTGTTTCAAAATCTGAGTTTGCCCAGTAAATCTCCAGAGCTTTAGCTGCGGTAATAAAAGCGTGGTTGTTACCACGAAAAGTACCGTTGTGCTCGCCTGGTTTCCATTGGTCTAATTCAGGCTTAAGTAAAACAATCGCCATTGGTAAACCGTAGCCACCAATTGATTTAGACAGCGTAACCATATCTGGCTTAATACCTGATGGCTCAAAGCTAAAGAAAGTACCCGTACGACCACAGCCAGCTTGGATATCATCAACAATCATAAGAATATCGTTGGCTTTACAAATCTTGCTTAAACGCTGTAGCCATTGATTTGATGCGACGTTTAATCCACCTTCACCTTGTACTGTTTCTAAAAGCACTGCAGCAGGTTTATCTAAACCACTTGAGTTATCTGAAAGCATGGTTTCGAACAGATTAAGTCCATCAATATCCGCATAGCCTTCAAAAGGAATGCGAGTGATGTTGTTTAAGCTGACACCTGCACCTTGACGATGATGTTGGTTACCTGTTGCTGCTAATGCTCCTGCAGTACAACCGTGAAAACCGTTAGTAAAGGCAACAATGTTCGTTCGGTTGGTAACTTTACGTGCCAGTTTTAAAGCGGCCTCAACGGCATTGGTACCAGTAGGACCGGTAAACTGAACTTTATAATCTAGATCTCTAGGTTCTAGAATGTAGTTCGTCAATGCATTCAAGAAAGTGGCTTTTGCACTTGAGTGCATATCTAAGCCATGCGTAATACCATCTGTTTCGATGTATTCAAGTAAAGCTTGCTTTAAGACTGGGTTGTTGTGACCGTAGTTGAGTGATCCGGCTCCAGCAAGGAAGTCTAAGTAACGTTCGCCGTTTTCGGTTTCTAGCCAACATCCTTTTGCCTTTTGAAAGATAACTGGAAAACTGTTTGAGTATGAACGTACTTTTGATTCTTGCTTCTTGAAAATATTCATGATGAGTCCGTTTATGATTCCTATTTATTTTAGAGCGATACGATACAAATATTCAGTATCGTGCTTGCCTTTGAAATGAGCTTCTTTGTCTAGAAACGTCGTAACTTCACCTTGGTCACCATGCTTGGCATCCAGCTTTTTAAATAGTGACCAAGAGGCGTCATTGGCTTTAGTTATCGTCGTTTCTAAGAATTCGGTGTGCTTGAGGTTTTTGCGCTGTAAAAGCTCATTTAGCATGGAGTAAGCTAAACCTTTACCTCGATAGCGGGGAGAGACTGCGACTTGCCAAATGAACAATGTTTTTGGATCATCAGGCTTATGGTAACCAGAGATAAAACCAGCAAGATTGCCGTCTTTCTCTGCTAAAACGCAGGTCTTACTGAAATGTGTAGATTGAAGAAAATTACAGTATGAAGAGTTAATATCAAGAGGCGGGCACTCGGTGATCAATGTGTAAACATCGTCACCGTCTGTCCTTGAAGGTTCTCTAAATGTCCATCTTTTACTGGGTTCAATATCCATGTTTGAACACAAGATTCTGGGCGCTGCAATAGTCATATGCAAATACATATCCTTTGTGCTCTAATTAAATTCCTTTTTATTATTGGCATTTTTAGGGGTGATAAAGCAAGTTAAACGCCGATAAATCGCTTTTTGTAGCCTGTTAATGTGAGCTTTATCGCGGTTTATGCTTTTATTTTAATTAGTGTGCTATGTTTTATTGTGAGAAAGATAGATTAGGGCACTTATTATTTTTTGGAAGTTAATTGAGTTGATATTTATAAAAACAGCCCATTTATATTGGGCTATTTTTAGGTGTTTTTTGATAGAGGAGTTATATCGAGGCAACCATTTTTTGCAGTAAACGGATCATCTTTTTTTGTTCATCAAGATCTAAAGAATCTAGCATGTCTTTGTTCACTTTGACGGGAACTGGCAATAATGTTTCTTTTAGTTCTCTTCCTGCATCCGTAAGATAAATGCGGAATGAACGGCGACTGTTTGGATCGGCTTGTCGTTCTACTAATCCCAATTTTTCTAATTTATCTAAGGTTCGGGTGGTGGTAGAGTTTTCTACCTTTGATTTTTCTGCAATATCACGTTGTGTTACTCCTTCTTCTTCCCATAAACACATCATGGTTGGCCATAATGCAACGGTTAATCCATGTTGTTTTAACTCTGCTTCAAAAGCTTTTGATGCTTTATTGGCAATAACATTTACCATCCAACCGAAACTACTTTGACGATCAAATTCTTCTTTCATCTACTTATACCTGTGATGTTGCAACTATTGTAATGGTAACTAATCCCACGGCAACAAACACCAATAAAGCGCGTTTATTAGAGGCAAATACAATATTTGAGTGTAATTGGTAGTGAGATACCTTTTTTTGAACCCCAGTGATCATTGCCCAAACAAGAGGTTTTGCGTGTAGTTTGTAAAATAAAATGGCGAATAGGTGGAAACCAACGAGAGCAGGAAGTAATCGAGCACAAATACCATGAATAATAATAACCGCATCAAATACATCATCATTAAGTATGCTCTCTGTATAAGGAATATGATCAAATATTCCCGCAAGAATTAACCCTGATATACATTGAATAAATAAAGTGGTTATCATTGAGATTACCATCCAAGATCCTGCTGGATTATGACCAGCTTTTGATGGTTCTTTTCCTAATAAATAAGCAATAGTTCGCTTTGGAGAAGCAATAAATTGTTTAAAACGACTCGTATCACTGCCAATAAATCCCCATACAATGCGCCACATAATAAGTGTAAAAAGCGCTAAGCCTAAATAAATATGTGGACCTTCGCCATTGAATCCTGTTGCAGCTAATCCGATAAAAAGCACAGCTTGAAGCCAGTGATATAGACGTGTTGGTAAATCCCAAACTTTCATTTTTATGTTCCTACTAATTTGTTGAACTAAGTAATTACCAAATAATTTACACTACAACTGTTGCCTACGCAACAGTTGTAGTGTAAATTGGCGGTAACTTAAAAAGAAGAACGAAAAATAATCAATAGGAAAGACAATGAAAAAATTAATGCTGAGCTTATGTGTTTTATTGCCAAACATCGCATTTTCTCAATCGACACCTGAATTTATTGATGCAAGACAGCAAGCTTTTTCAAATATTGAGAATAAGTCAGAACAAATAGAAAGCATGCTCGATGCAGATGAACCTAATTGGAATGAAGTGGAGTTAATGAGTGGTGAATTAGTAAGTCATAGCCAACTTCTTAAAGTGTTATTTCCAAAAGAGAGTCAAGAAGGAAGCAAATCAAAACAATCAGTGTGGGATAAACCAGAAAAATTCACTCGGTTACTCAATGAGATGGATGATGGATTTGTTCAGCTATATCAAGCAAGTACACAACAAAATAAAGAATTAGCAGAAGCGGGGTTAGAGCAAGCAAAAGATACATGTAATGCATGTCATCGTACTTATCGTTCACGTTTTTAAATATGAAAATCTTACTTTTAAACCACGACGTAAATAAAAAATTATAAAATTAGAGAGAGAACTATTATGAAAAAATTAATTAAAATAACCTTATTGATTACCTCATTACTTGGTTTTTCAGCGATAGCGCAAGCCGCTGATTATGGCGTGGCATTAAATTGGAATACGACTGACGCTGATAAAGTGTTGAATATGATGGGTGAGCAGCGTTCTGCATTTGGTGAGTTAATTAAGAAGAAAGAAATCAAAGATATGTTCTTAGTCGAAAGTGAAATTGATGGTAAATCTATAGGGATCTTACGTTTTGTTATTGAAGCTGACAGTAAAGAAGGTGTTGAAGATAAATTATCGGAACTTCCATTTTATAAAGAGAAACTAGTTAAAATTGTTAATATTCAACCGCTTGGTGATAAGTGGTTAGATAACACTCCAAGCAATAAGAATTATGGATTAATGTTTAAGTGGGATACAGATATTAATGTATTAGAAATGGACAGAGTGATAGGTATTGATTTGCAGCGTGTTATTGCGCTTAATAAATCGGGTCTAGTTACGTCTTCTTATATAGATACCCAAACAGTAAAAGATGGCTCAACACGACCAACATATTCAGTCTCCATTATGGCGAGAGATGAGGTACATGCACGTGAACTAAGTCAGCAATTTGAGGTAGTTTCTCTTGGCTACGCAAAGGTTGACGTTATGTATTTAGGTCATAAAATTAATATGGCAGGTCTATAAGATGAAAGTATCAAAAGAGAATATGACTAATTTAATGTTTCTGGTTGGTATTATTATGTATGTTGGAGGGATTTTATCTCACATTGTGATTGGTAATGTATTTAATCATGATGATATGCATGCACTTTATTATATGTCTGTATATAAAGAACAAAGTGCTTATATTTTGATTGTGCCAGGTTTGATTTTAAAATTGCTAGCTACTTTTATGGAATTTAAGCAGTATAAAGTTAAGCCTGTCTGGTTAAAAATCCAATATGCCTGCATGATGTTTTTAACCATAAATGCACTTGTATTTTTAGTTCCCATGATGCCCGAGTTAACGGCACTTTCTGCACAAAATATTGCTCTTGGACAGATAACAAGTATCTATCAAGAAACCGCACATAGAGAAATGTTGATCGGTATATCAAATGCATTACCTTTGCTAATTATGGTGGTTTTAAGTGGATTAAGCCCTAAAGGTAACGATGATAAAAATAGATATTAAAAATAGGAAAAAGGTTGAAGATATCGCTATCTTCAACCTTTTTATTTTTTACGCTTGAAATTAGTTGGTAAGTGCTAACTTCGCTCCAAAGCCCACTAATAACGAGCTTAAACCGTATTTAAGTAGATTAGAAAAAGCCTTACTTTCTGCTATTACCGTTCTGAATTTCCCAGCAAAAGTGGCAATACAGATAAACCATAATAAAGCGATGAAAGATGTTGTAATCCCTAGCATACCAATCATTGATGGTGATGACGTTTCAGGGGTTAAAAACTGAGGAATAAAAGCAACAAATGTTAGACAAACCTTAGGGTTTAACGCATTGGTTAAAATTCCTTGGCGATAGACTTTCATGTTTGATGCTTTCTTCGCTGTTTCTAATTCGGCAATCCCACCTTTAGCAGTAAACATTTTAAAACCGATGTAACATAAGTAAGCTGCGCCAATGTATTTAATAATAGTAAAAGCAGTAGCAGAAGATAACAGTAAAGCGCTTAAACCAATAACGGCTAAGAAGGTGTGAAATAGAACACCAGTAGCAACGCCAAACGCAGCATAAATACCCGTTTTAGCACCGCCACTTAAAGCTCTTGAAAGAACGAAAAAGAAATCAGCACCGGGCATCGCGCAAAAGGCGAACATACCAGCAATAAAAAGAAGATAGGTTTCAATGCTCATAATGATCCATGTATCTAAGTATTTAAGATGTATGTTTTCTGAAAAGCTCAATTGAGCTTGAGGTTAATTTACTTCTTATTGAGTAATATATAAACCGTTATTCTGACACTTCGAGTAAATAATCTTCAACTTGTTCTGATAACCAGTCAATTATCACGCCACGAGGCATATTGGCTTTAGTCATTTCTGCAAAAGATTGCCAATTCATCGCTCGGTTATGTTTAAGTACTTTTAATGTACCGTCTCGTAAATGTTCATTAATTAATAGTGACGGAACAGAAGACCAACCTGTTTTATCTAATACCGCATCGCGCAAGTGTTCATAAAACGTCAGAGCGATGTACTTGCTTGATTTTGGTTCTACGACCATTAATCCATCTTCATCAATGTAATTTACAATGATTTCGGTATTACTCTCAAGGTCGGTTAAATTTACTTTTCTGAGTTGATTGAGTGGATGATCTTTATGGGCGACAGACATCATTCTTATTTGGCCTAATTCATTTTGTTGAACGTGCAGTAATTCATTATTGATCGGTAACAAGCCATAAGCGACATCAACAATATTTTGTTCGACCATTTCTTCTAATTCAGGAGAGGGAGCAACATAAATAGAGATACTTGTACTTGGGAATTTACGACTCATTTTTCCTAAAATTTGACGCCACACTTTTTCGGGAAGGGCATCATCGCGCACAACTCGAATCGTTGAAGCGACGCCGTTGTTGTATTGAAAGCATTTGTTTTCAATGTCATTGCCAATTAGGGAGATCCGTTGAAAATCATGAACAAGAGATTCTCCTATCTCTGTGGGTGTAATGCGATTCCCCGTTCGAGTTAACAAGGTTACATTTAGTTCATCTTCTAACGCATTTAATGCGGCACTTACTGTTGTTCTGCTTTTTTGAAGTTTGCGTGCGGCTTCCGCAATAGACCCAAATTCAACCGTATATAGAAACATTTCAATTTGACTGGTTTTCATTATTTTGACTCAATAATAGAAATGATAAATGTAGATATAGCATTAAGCGACGAATAAGTTGGCGCTGACTGATTATCCTATCACCAATTTTAGCTATATGATGCTTTATATACATAAAAAAGACGAAAAATAAGTCTAAGGGATAAAAGTATGTCGTATTCAATTCATAAAGAAAGGCGGTTGTTGATCGTCTCTATATTTTCTGCATTATTGTTTGCCATGATTGGCATAGTATTAGGTTCGCTGATCCATTCATTAGTCATCATTTTTGATGGTATCTACTCGCTCGTCAGTTTAGGCTTAACTTTAGTTTCGCTTATGGCTGTGATGTATATTCGAAAAGAAGAAATAGCTAAGGATATTAAGTACGTTAAGATAATTGAGTCTTCAGTTATTTTGCTCAAAGGGATCGCAATTACCTTAATGTGTGTGCTGTCGTTTATTTCTGCTGTTCAAGCTATTATGGAAGGAGGGCGAGAGGTAAATACGGGGATCGCATTAGCTTTTGGTGTGTTCAGTATGATTGGTTGTTACACCAGCTATTGGTTAATGAAAACACAAGGTGAGGAAGTTAACTCGGCACTTATCGATGCAGAAGCAAAACAATGGTTAATGGATACCGTGATAAGCGCAGCCGTGTTTGTTGGCTTTATGATAGCAAAACTCTTGTTATTAACGTCATACGCACATTATGCACAACTTGCAGATCCTGTCATGGTGGTGCTTGCTTCTATTTATTTTATTATTGTTCCAGTAAAGATGATATTGAGCTCGGCAAAACAATTACATCAGTTAAGCCGAAACACATTTCTAGCAAAGTATTTACACGTTTAAGTACGCTCATCTTTAGGCGTATCCATCACCACTAAGGTTCCAATTGAGTTGGCCTGAGAGATCTCTCCAAGCACATTTGAATGAAATTGCTTATAATAAGAGGATAGACTCTCAGTCTCAACCCGTAGTAAGTATTCATTTGAGCCTGTTATATTGTGGCATTCAGTCACTTCTTTCGATTCTATTATCTGAGTTTCAACATATTTTTGTGATTGTTTACTGTGATTAGATAATCCAATCGTCACATACGCGACAAACCCTATCCCACACTTGGTTGGGTTCAATATTGCTCGGTAGCCTTGAATTGTTTCATTTCTTGCACTCGTCTAAGAGTTGGAGGAGGGGATAATCCAATAAGTTCAGATAGCTCGACATTGGTCAATCGACCATTCAATTTTAACTCTTGCAATATTCTTTAGTCAAACCTATCCATAAAGACCAAACCTTGCGTATTTAATTTATTTAAAGCAAATATAGACAGAAAATTTACTCAGTCTCACATTAAGATACAAGGAGTACTTATTTTTATAAGATGATTAGTATGGAATATCCTCATTTATTTGCCGGATCTCTTTGTTAGTGCAATGTGAATCATAAGGATGTGTTATCTTTAATTTATCACTTGTGAATTCACAATTAATAAGGTTATTCCTATGTATCGCTACATGTTTCTGCTCGTCATCACTATTTTTACCTCTTTGTCCCTGCAAGCTGAAGAGCAACGTTACTCTGAGCAAGAATATCTTGATAGACCATTAATGGAGCGTTATATCCTTGATGAACTTAAAGCTCTAAGAACGGATCAACAAGATTTAGAACGTCGGTTGACGATACAAATTACTGATCGTGAATTATCTGTAGCAGATAAATCGTTAAATTATTCTAATGTGACTGTGACTTATTTCTTCTATGTTATTGCCGCCGTTGCTTCTTTAGTTGCCTTGATTGGGTGGCAATCTCTAAAGGAAATGAAGCAAAACACCAGAGAGATGGCAGATAAACAGCTCTCTAAAATTGCCCAAGATTATGAAAAGAAGTTTGGTGCCTTAGAACGAGATTTAAAACGTAAAACACGAATAATCACAGAGAATAACCGCGAAATTGAAATCATCAATGAAGTCCATAACTTGTGGTTGAGGGCTCAAAGCGTTCAAACAGCCGAGCAAAAAATGGAAATTTATGATGAAATTTTAAAGGTTAGGCCTGGTGATTTAGAAGCGTTAACTTATAAAGCCGATGCAGCAATGGAAATGCGAGAGTTCCATTGGGCTTTAAACTTGTGTAATAGAGTTCTGGAAGTGGATGATCAAAACGCACATGCACTATTTCAACGTGCGTGTGCGTATGCTCAATTGGGTGCTGATGTTCAGGCTATTGATGATTTACTGCGTTCAATTAATGCTAGTTCTTCAATGCGCGATCTTGTTGCGGAAGAAACTGATTTTGATCCATTACGAGGCCTTGAGCGTTTTGAAGCCATACTAGAAGAGTAGTTTTTTATACTATTCACCAAGGTGCTCAGTGATGAAATCTAAAAAGCAGCGCACCTTGGCTGACATATGTTTACGGCTGGGATACACAAAAAACACATCAATCGTCAGTTTGGGGTAGTCTGAAAACAGTTCAACCAATTTTCCAGTTTCTAACTCGTCAGTTAAGTGGAATTTGGGAATGCGAGTTATCCCTTGGCCCGCAATACATAAAGACAATTCCATAAATGAGTTATTAGTAATCACTTGGCTTTGAAGTGGAACAGGTAGCTCTTTATTTTCCTTATCGATAAAATCCCATACCGCCCCTTGTTTTACATAAGCATAGCCAATGGTTCTATGATTGGTGAGTTCTAAAGGATGAAGCGGAGCACCGTACTTCTTTAAGTAATCAGGAGAGGCGATAACCACGGCTTGTGAGCTTAAAAATCGACGACTGATTAAGCTAGAGTCTTCAAGTTGATGAGATGCTCGAATTGCCATATCAAACCCTTCTGCCACAATATCTATTTTACGATCATTTAAATCGAGCTCTAATGTGATATCTGGGTAGCGATCAGCAAATTTACCAAGAATAGGACGCAAACGAGAAAGGGCAAAACCAACAGGGCAACTTACTTTAAGGCGACCTTTTGGTGTCGATTGTTGGCCAGTAACGGAATTCTCAGCCATTTGTGCATCTTCAATCAATTGTTGGCATTGTTGAAAATACAATTCTCCTTCAGGGGTTAATCGCAGGGTTCGTGTCGTGCGATGTAATAAGCGAATGCCGAGACGTTCTTCTAGCTTTCCTATTTCTTTGCTGATGTAGGATGTTGAATGTCCGCTACTGTGTGCGGCTTGTGTAAAACTGCCACTAGTCACGACCTCAACAAAAATAACCATGCCATCAAATAGTGCTGAATTAAAGGCCATATTTATCTACTCACACCTATATTATAAGTCATATGGAAACAATCATTGCACATTTGGGTTATTAATTAAAGTTCGTGGATGAACTATAGTTACTCCATCGCAAACAAGAACAATAAATTTGAAAAGAGTAGAGTATTAATTACTCTTTTTACTTTATCGAATATGAAGGTACTCCTATGAAAATTTTAGCATTAGCAGCAAGCAGCAGTTCAACATCAATTAACAAACAATTGGCAACTTACGCAGCCGGTCTAGTGCCGAATGGTGATGTTGAAGTGTTAGATTTAAATGATTTCGAAATGCCTATCTTTAGTGAAGATAAAGAGAAAGAATTAGGGCAGCCAGAACCTGCACAGCGTTTTTTCCAAAAACTAGGTGAAGCGGATGTGATTGTTATTTCTTATGCAGAACATAATGGTTCATATGCAGCAGCATTTAAAAATGTATTTGATTGGACGTCTCGCATTAATATGAAGGTATACCAAGGCAAGCCTGTTGTGATGCTAGCGACCTCTCCCGGTCCTGGTGGTGCTGCAACAGTATTGGCTGCGGCGACTGGTTCTGCTCCTTATTTCGCAGCAGACGTAAAAGGATCACTTTCTATCCCAAGCTTTTATGATAATTTTGATATGGAAAAGGGTGAGCTGCGTAATGATGATCTTGTCAACCAACTAAAAGCGATAGTTACTGGCTTATAAGATTACGCTTTACGCCGATATTGAAAATTGAATTTGAGAACGTATTTATCATTTGATGAGTGCGTTTTTGTTTGTTGGCTTATAACGAAGGAGTGAAAAGCTAATAATAGTATTCATAAATTGACACATAAATTCTCCACAACAGAATCAGACACTTCTTTTATAGCTCACAAAATCCCAACAAATGAACAGCCTTTCATCACTTGATACTATTATTCACAATAGATATAGCACAGAATAGATACGCTTGGATTATTATATAATCATGATTTATATAGGACGTTTTTTTATGATTAAGAAATATATCGCTTCGCTATTATTGATGGTTAGTTTTATTACTCCAACTTATGCACAAAGCATTGATGAAATGAAAGTAACACAGCAGAATTTACAAGAACGTTTAGTTCAATTATCCACTGCTGATCCTGCCGATAAACTCTTTTTTGAAGATGTACTTCGTCGTAAAAATGAAGGCATTAGAAATGAGATTTCTGTAAAAATTCAAGACGATATTAAAACACCTGCTTTAGCTACTGCTGTTCGCTCTGAGATGATATTAGTGAACCATTTATTAGCTTACAGTCAAAAAGAGCTTGTTCGCCTTACTAAGGCATCAAGAAAAGCAAGCGGTGATGAAAAAGCAGATTTAGAATTTGCGGCTCAAAAACGCCTAACGATGATGGATCAATATTACGTTGAGGCTTTTGAAACGTTGGCATGGGGTAAATCTTTACATATTGATTTCATGAATGAAGAGCAAACGATTTTAAAAGAGTTAGAAACGCGTGCTGATTTATTATTCAACGTCATTCATTATATTGACTCTCAACGAAATGATATTGATCAACGTTTGAAATTTGCTTCTGCTGAACAAAAAGAAAAATTAAAGCAAGCGGCAGTGACAATGACTGAGCGTATCTCATTAATGGTAGCAAGTTTAGAAGCGACAACAGCATTAATGGAAGAGAATGGTGTTGATATTACAAAGTATAAGCAATTAATATTTTCTATTACTGGTGATATAAATAGTGATGTATTAGACGTTAGTGTTGCGTATGGTTTAACAGAAGAGTGGGTAACTGGCTTTAAAAATTGGGCTGTAGAAAATGGGCCTTCTATTATTGTTAAACTCATTATTTTTGCAGTTATTCTTTGGATTTCTAGTTTTCTTTCTCGCCTTGCTAAGGTTGCTATTAAGAAAAGTGTGTCTCATTCAAAAATGAAGTTTAGCCATTTGATGCAAGATTTCTTTGTGTCGATGGGCTCAAAGTTTGTAATGATGATTGGTGTTTTGATTGCTCTGTCTCAGATTGGGATCAACTTAGGTCCATTATTAACGGGCTTTGGTGTTGCTGGTGTAGTGATTGGTTTTGCATTAAAAGATACCTTATCTAATTTTGCTTCGGGCATGATGATTTTAATTTATCGCCCATTTGATGTGGGTGATCTTGTTGATCTTGGTGGGGTTGTAGGTAAGGTAAACCGGATGAACTTAGTGTCAACAACAATTAAAACGGTTGATAACCAGAACCTTATTTTCCCGAACAATAAAATTTGGGGTGATGTGATTAAAAATGTCACTATTGAAACTGAACGTCGTGTTGATATGGTTTTTGGTATTGGTTACCAAGATGATATAGAGAAAGCAAAAGCTATCTTTAATGATATTTTATCGAATCATCCAGCGGTATTAAAATCACCTGAGCATATGGTTAAGTTGCATACTCTTAATGAGTCATCCGTTGATTTTATTGTTCGTCCATGGGTGAAAACAGATGACTACTGGAATGTATATTGGGAAGTAACTGAGGCCGTTAAGAAGCGTTTCGATGCTGAAGGCGTTAGTATCCCATTCCCACAACGAGATGTGCATGTATACAAGCATGAAGCATAATTATAGTGATATGTAGTTAAAAAGAGCGGCCGATTGGTCGCTCTTTTTTTTAGTCATTATTCTGAGATATCATCTGTTTTTATTGTTATTGGGGATGGTTTTTTGAATTTTTTAACTAATAGAGAGATAACGAAGCATATTGAACTGACAATCAGTACTGAACGTAAAATAGTGAAACTATCATGCTCTAATTGCTGAATATGAGGGCCAACAGAAGCAAATAAACGTAGGCTGAAAAAGGCGAGTAAGATGAAAGGGACAATTTTTTTCATGCGTAAATGCTCCGCTATGATAGGGAATGGTTGTTGATGAATAAGGTCATCATAACCAAAGTGGAGCCTAATTTAATGGATTTTCTTAGTAATGTTAGATTACAGTTTTGTGTCAATAACTGCTTCTAATCTTATGGTTTTTTGGGAGAAAAGAATGCTTGTGGTCTAGAGATTTATGTTCTTTTGGTTTGATCGGGCCACAAAGGAAGTAAATCATTTAGTGAATGTAACGTATGGAATTTAAGAATAAATTAAATACATTGAAGAAAAAGCTTTACAATCTTTGGTGTTAGGGTATTATTTATCTCGCTCTGTTGCTCAGGGTTGTTAATGAACATCAAGTAAAAGTAAGCCTTAGTATTTCTTCGTAATGTCGTTATTCTCAGTGTTTCCCTTAGCTTTGTAGTCACATTTAATAATTCAAGCTCTAAGCACATCGCACTATGCGATTTTTTATGAATTTAAATATAAGGGACATTACATGTCTAAAACAACTGGTATCGTTAAATGGTTTAACGAAGAGAAAGGTTTCGGTTTTATCACTCAAGATAACGGCGGCGCTGACGTATTCGTACATTTCCGTGCTATCGCTTCAGAGGGTTTCAAAACTCTTGCTGAAGGCCAAAAAGTTTCTTTTGAAGTTGAGCAAGGCCAAAAAGGCCCTCAAGCTGCTAACGTTGTAGCTGCTTAATTTCAAATAAGTTGCGCAGGTGGTCTAGTACCATCTGCGCCACTTTTAAATTTTATTAATGCTCGATTTAGTTCTACTCTGTAAGATATAAAAACATTTCAAACATCTGCTCCTGCTCCTGCTCCTGCTTTTGTACTTGTCATAACATCTCTTAGTTACTTCTACTATCTTCGTTTTAATCAAATCATTTTTCTGTAACATCAATATATTACTCTATTTAAAATAATTTTTAGCCTAGTTATAGTTTTTAATCAGACTAAGCATTAAAAATTTCTTTTTTATAAAACCAAAGGTACTAAATGCAAGTAAATTTTACTATTTTCAAAAATAATGTTTCATGGAACGCGTTAATTCATCAACTAAACAGTGATGTATTATTACGTAATATACTAATGAAAGGCGAACTAGACTCATTTGATATCGATTTTTCATACTGTGAGGATACCGGTAAAGGAAGCATTACCAATAGTTATAATCAACCTATTGGCGATTTTTTAATTTCGTTTTAATTGCCCCCTTCTGCTAGAAAATTAAGCGTAGTGATTACTCTTTAATTAATTATAAAAACAATGATAAATCACAGCGTATTGATATTCTTAAAGAAAGATGATGATTCTTTATGGCGAATCAAATCAATTTTCACATCGTGTAAAAAAGCCTTTAGTTTAATATTGGCTTAAATGTTACTTGGATCATGAAATATAAGTAAAAATACGCAGTACTTTTAAATATTCGTGATCTTGATCCTCGCTAAATGATTAACTCTACTATAAATTGGTTGGGTCATTGAAATTTATGACAGCAGCTCAAAGATGAGCGAGTGATTAAAGGAAGTATCTTATGAAAAGAACAAGAAGAGCCCAATTGCAACGTGCGCGAATTCAATATTGGAAAGACACTGCAAAAGACACGGCTAAAAAGTGGTAAAAAAACAAAACTCCTGACCGTCAGGAGTTTTTTGGTTTTAGCGTTTTGTATTTTTTAAACTGAAAGTTTATCCATCCTATCTAAGCCTATCTAAGCCTATCTATATCAATGTCTTTTTTATTTTTTTTATCAATGTCTGATATCGCTTTGGTAACTCTCGATTTCGTTTTTGAACCAAAAACAAGCGTTCCATAACCAGTTGTGTTGGAGTATGAATATATAAGTTGTCTTTATCCGTAAAGGCATCAATGGCGCTTTGTGGCAGTACGGTAAAGCCAATACCTTGAGCGATAGGTAATAAAATTTGGCTCAATTGATTGATATAACTTGCTACTGGAAATTCATTTGCATTCCCTTTCTCTAACGCCTTATCTTTACAATAATCAAAATAGAGTGATAAATAATGCTCTGCGTCTGGATGTTTAATTAACCCGCAGGACATCAATACTTCAAGGGTAATCGGTGTATTTTTGTAGCATTTTGGTAATGCTAAACAAAGAGGCTCTTCGGTTAATTCTTCGCTATGAAATAAACTAGGTGTTGGGCTATGGGTTACAATGCCAATATCAATGATTCCGCGTTGTATATCCTCTAATATTTTATGATTAGGAGCCGCTTCTAAAGAGGTCGTTAAATTCGGGTGTGTCTTTTGTAAATCGATACATTCAGGATAAAGCGATAGCGCTAAGGCGCCAGAACAAGACAGTTTACATAACCCCTTATGTGGGTCATCAAAACTTAGAGTTTCAATTAAGTTGGCGGTATTGTGTTGTTGTTGTCTTGCAAAATCATAAACCAAACGACCTTGTTCGGTTAGATCAACACTTTTACCTTCCCGCTTTAATAAATCATAACCACAGGCGTTTTCTAATTTTTTGATGTGTTGACTTACGCCTGGCTGAGTCATGTATAGCTGTTCTGCCGTTTGAGTAAAGTGGCCAACATCAACCAAAGTACAAAATGTATTAAGCCATAGAGGGTTAAGCATAAATCACCAAATTAGTCGTTATTTTCTTAGGTTTCAATATAACAAAATATTATGAGATTAAAAATAACTGATAACTTTATGTGCTTAGTGATCAGAATATTTAAATATTCTGATCAGATTGATATTATACTCGTGGAAATTTTTTTATGAGAAATATAAATGGAATGTCCAAGCTGTGAAGAGCATATTGGCTGGGAGTGGGTTGAAGAGGAAGCCATTGAACCGAATGAGATTTTTGAGTGTCCTGAGTGTGAAGAATCGCTACGTTATCTGATAGATGAAGGGACGTATTTAGGCCCTCAACATAAAACGGTAGAAGTGGTGAGTTAAACATCACTCCTACCATTTAGGGCGGTTATTATGAAAGCTTAAAGGTAGCGACTTTTTCACTTAAATTAGCGGCTTGCTCTTTGAGAGAATGGGATTGAGCTAAACTATCAGTTGAATCGATAACAAGTAGGTCTGTGACATCTTTAATGGATGTGACATTTTGAGTTATCTCGCCAGTTACGTGGGTTTGCTCTTCAGCGGCTGTCGCAATTTGAGTCGCCATGTCGCTGATTAAAGTCACTGATGAGCTAATTTCTTCTAGTGCCAGTGCTGCTCTATCTGCATCTTCTACTGAACTATTTGCCAACTTAGAGCTACTTTGCATTAAGTTAACTGCGCGACTTGTCGTTTGTTGAAGGATATCAATCGTCGATTTAATCTCTTCTGTTGAAGTATGAGTGCGTTGTGATAATACTCGAACTTCGTCAGCAACAACGGCAAAGCCACGCCCTTGCTCTCCTGCTCGTGCGGCTTCAATCGCGGCATTCAGTGCTAATAAATTCGTTTGTTCAGCGATACCTTGAATCGTTGCCAATACAGTATTGATCTCTTGAGAGTGCTGCTGAAGCTCACTGATTACCATGCTTGCTTCATTGACTTCATTTGCTAGGTTATTGATTGATGCTTTTGTTTCAATAACAAGAGAGCGACCTTTGTGAGTACTGCTTGATGAGTTTTGAGCAGCTTCTGCGGTTTGCTCAGCATGAGAGGCTATTTCACGAGTGGCTGATGCCATTTCAGTTACCGCAGTGGCAACCATTGTGATTTCTTGTTGTTGAAGATTAAGTTCTTTAACTGAATTGTTTGCTCGGTTAGTACTTTGCTCTGAACCTTCTGTTAATTGTTGAGATTGTAGACGAACATGCTGAATAAGCTGTTGTAAGCTTTCAACAAAAATATTGAAGTTGTTGGCAAGCTCACCAACTTCGTCTTTATTTTCAACATGAATTCGTTGCGTTAAATCACCACTGCCATTGGCTATTTGAGCTAGCGCTTGAGATACATTATTCAGTGGACGAAATAGAATATTACATAGTAGGTTGAATAATAACGTACAAATAATGACAACAATTGTTGTTACCAGCATCTGACCTGATATGGCATCAAATAGAGGGGCAACTAGCGAATCATAATTAATTATGCTCACTGTAATTAAACTTGTGTCATCAATTTTTTGAGCATATATAATGTATTTCTCACCATCTAATTCAATAGATATGTCAGAGTTACTATTTGTTGCCTGTTGAATCGTTGAAAAATCTAAGCCTAAAGTAGAGACTGATTTATTTAATAGCTTTGTATTTGGATGAGTAAAAATATTGCCTTTATTATTCGCAATAAACATAAACCCTTCACCAGGAATAATGACTTTTTTCATGCTGTTTAGGATATCGGTGATCTCAACATCGGCGCCAAGAACCACTTGCTGACCATGAAGATTTAACGCTTTTCCTAAAGAAACAACATTTGCCCCTGTTGCTGCGGCAACGGTTGGATTATCCATAAATACTTTTGAAGGTGCGGCAACAGCGTTTGTGTACCAACCCCATTTTCTTGGATCATCATTACCAGGTGGAAGGATCACACTATTTGCATTAGCTTGAGAACCATCCGGGTAAGCAAGGAATACATTATCAAATTTTGCAGAATCACGAACTTGTTTTAAATGAACAGCAATGGCATCAGCATTTGCTTCTTGAGGCAGTGAGGTTAATGCGCGTTCTTTAGATAAAATCCAATCGGTCACGTATTGATTGTACGAAGCTGTCGTACTTTCTAAACGTTGTGTTACTTCAGTATCTAAACGCCCTAAAGAGGCATTAAATGATAGGGCTTCAACTAATACTCCTCCGAGTATAATTGCAGCACTAGCTGATATAGCTAGTTTGTTTTTAAGTGATAAATTTTTTAACATGTGAGTTCCATCTTTTTAGTTACGTAGTGATGATTTGGTGAATAGTGATATTCAAACTTTGTAATAATAAATTTAAGATCCAAAATGAATCATGTCATAAATATTACATTGAAGATAATAATAGGAATGAAATAAGTATTTGACTTGTATATCTATCAAGCATTCTCCGTGCCATTTATATTATGAATATAATTTTTATTTAAATGGTAAAGTAGCGCTGCTGCTTTTTTTATTGCAATGGCATTAGCGCTATGGGGTAAGTACGCAGTCAGTGATGAAGATGCTATAGTGATGACAAGCAGTGCAGCTGTTGATCTATTGCTAACAGGCATGAATGCTGGTGGTTTACCAAAGAGAAGAATTGATTTTTTGATTTTTGTACACCTAAATAAGTAAAACTCTCCCTTTTTGTAACAAGGAACGTTCATGAAACTAGATCATAATTTTTCTAATCAAGCGATTGATGCCTTTATCAAAATTAGTGCCATTTCGGTTCTGGTTTTATGGTGCTTGTCTATATTAAAACCTTTCCTCTTATTGATGGTATGGGGCGGTATTATCGCTACCGCCTTATACCCAATAGTGGCCTTTTTTAATAGAAAAACCAGACTGAGTGAGAGTAAGATCAGTATTATTTTAACCATTATCGGTGTTTTACTGTTATTGGTTCCATTGGTTGCTCTATCTACAGGGATTTACACGAGTGGAACTGAATTGTTTTTAGGCTATCAAGATGGAACGATAGCGATCCCTAAGCCAAAAGCAAGTATGCAAGACTGGCCGATTATTGGAAACGAAGTCTATTCCTTTATGTCATTAGCCTCGTCAAATCTTGAAAGCCTGTTATTTAAATACAGTGCTGAAGTGAAAGTCGTTGCCAGTAAAGCGGCTTCAATTGTCGGTTCGTTGGGCGGTGGTTTTATTCAATTTATTGTATCGACTATTATTGCCGGTGTTTTTATGTCTCATGCAGCGAAGTGCGAGCAAGCCTTTATTTTAGTTTCAAACCGCTTAACTGGATCTCATGGTGAAGCGTTAACGAAACTGTCGACTAAAACAATAAGAAGCGTGGTTCAAGGGGTAATAGGGGTTGCCGTCATACAGACCACATTAGCAGGGTTAGGTATGGCTGTGATTGGTATTCCTACGCCAGCGTTGGGTTTGTTGATTTTCTTAGTGCTTGTATTTGCGATTATTCAACTGCCGCCAATTTTAATACTGCTACCTGTTATTTTTTATGTGTTCAGTGTTGATACGACAGCGCCTGCGGTTCTGTTCTCAATTTGGTGTGTGTTGGTAAGCAGCAGCGATGCATTTTTAAAACCGATATTATTAAGCCGAGGCTCTCATATACCTATGATCGTTATTTTGCTAGGCGCTTTAGGTGGTATGGCGATGTCAGGTATTGTTGGTTTATTTGTAGGGGCAGTGATACTGAGTTTAACGTATCAGTTATTTACCGTTTGGTTAAATAATGAAGCTGAAGAAAATGTAGAACAGGATGCTTAAAGTTTTTTTGGGAGGGAATGATATTGGCAGATAATCCATCATCTGCCAATAAAAGCATTGAGTATGTAGCTTATCAGTTAATCGAACTCTTGATCTTCAAGTTGACGCTCTTTACGTAAGCGAGCTTCTTCCATCACAGCGTTAATTTCAGCCATTAATCCATCAACATCGGCATCTTCGCCATCATCAATAAATACGCCTGTTAGTACTGTATGCGGCGTTAATTCACCAACTTCATATAGAGCCCACATTTCTTTGGCATATTCAGTACCAAGCAGCTCAGGAGCATATTGGCCATAGTATGTGGTCATATTGTTGACATCACGCTCTAACATCCATTTAGCGTTATTATTTGCTGATGCATCAACGGCTTGAGGTAAATCGATAATGACAGGGCCAAGATGATCAACTAACACGTTAAATTCAGATAAATCACCGTGTATGATGCCGACGCATAGCATACGAGTGACGTATTGGATCATTAAATCGTGATCGCGTAATGCTTGTTCTTTACTTAATGAAATATCGTTAAGACGAGGGGCTACAGAGCCTTCATCATCAGTGACGAGTTCCATCAATAATACACCATCAAAACAACCATAAGGTTGTGGTACTCGAACTCCAGCAGCTGACAGTTTATACAGTGCATCAATTTCAGCGTTTTGCCATACTTTCTCTTGTTCGTCTCGGCCGAATTTTGAGCCTTTCTCCATCGCACGTGCTCGACGGCTATTTTTTACTTTTCGGCCTTCGCGATAGGCAACGGCTTGTTTAAAGCTACGTTGCTCAATTTCTTTATAAACTTTGGCACATTTAATATCGTCGCCACTACGGACGATGTAGACATCCGCTTCTTTGCCACTCATTAATTGGGTTTGAACTTCATCTATTAAACCATCTTCAACTAATGGCAGTAATCTGTTTGGTATTTTCATTGCACCTTCAATATGAGTGTAGGTAACGTCGCAAAGTGTGACGTGATTTTTTATAATACGTAATATAAAGGGCATTATGCCTATATTCTGCTTTGTCACAAGTTTTGGTGATAAGTTATTTTCTGTCTTGTATGTGATGAAGCCGAGATTTCTTTTAATTTAGGCTTAATTTATAGACTACAGATACGATCTAACACAAGTTTTAACGCTGTTATTTCTGATATGGTTTTTACATCTTTCGTAATTCTATCACTTATTTTACTTGAATTGGATAGAAGTAAACAGTGATGTTAAATAGACATAAGGCAGTACCAATGGATATTTTATTATTAAGTAACGGCAAAATTTCTGGTAACAACTACGTAATGGAATTTGCGAGTGAAGCAATTGTTGAGCAAATTCAACGTACTAAAGCAAAGAATTTAGTACTTATCCCTTACGCGGTAATTCGTTCTAGCCACGATGACCGTGTTGCTTTGGTTCAACAGACGTTTGATCACTTAGGTCTAGATTGTAAAGTAACGGGTCTGCACCGTTCAGAAGACCCTGTAAAAACGATTCAAGAAGCCGATGGGATTTTGGTGAGTGGCGGTAATACATGGGTATTAAATAAAACATTGCATGATTTAGGGCTTGTTGGTCCAATAAGAAAAGCCGTATTGGATAAGGGTATCCCATACATTGGTTGGAGTGCGGGCACAAACATTGGTTGCCCAACGATCCGTACGACGAATGATATGCCAATTATCACAGGGGCGATTCTTCCTTCGCTAAACTTAGTGCCATTTCAAATTAATCCGCACTATTTAGAAGCGTCTGTTGAAGGGCACTTTGGTGAAACGCGTGATGAACGTATTCAAGAATTTTTAGAAATCAATAAACACGAACCGGTTGTTGGGATCCCTGAAGGCACATGGCTGCATATTCTTGACGGTAAGTTAAGCTACCATACTGCCAATGAGAAATCGTTGAAGTTATTCTCGTATGGTAAAGATCCTGTGTATTACAGTGCAGAAGATGATGTTCAATTCTTAATGGAACACAGCTGTTAATTTATGTTTGTCGTAAAGCGATAGATTAAGAGGAGGCCAAGTTACTCGATAACTTGGCCTTTTTATTTTTAATCTAGATTGAGTTCTGCAATAACCACATCAGCGGCCTCTAATGCGCCTTCTAAATAGCCCCCATTATCTTGCGCTGCCTCTGTTCCTGCAAAGTACCAATGTAAGTTGCTTAAGGCCTTAGTTGATGAAGATAAGCCATAACGAGGATGAGCTGTCGGTGCTTGATGATCGTCAAGGGTGGCAGTATGAATTTCTTGGCTCCAATCAATTAGCTTTATATCAATCGGGTGACTGGCTTTCTCACCAAAAATTCGAGTCAATTGTTCTACTGCGGCTTGTTTTATTATTGCCTCTCCTGCTTTCTTACGAGTTGCAGCATCGACACCGACAAAGCCAAATAAAGCGCCAACGCCATCAAACGTACTGGCATCATGGATTTCGACTAATGGCCCTATGCGGCTGCTGGCAGAGCCTGATAATCCCTCTTCTCTCCAGAAAGGCGTGTCATAAATAGCAAAAAACTTTGCGTGTGCCGCCATCCATGTTGTTGTAGAGCTAAAATGTTGCGTTGTTTCTGTCGGCAAGCTTGGTGTGAAAGCAACACGGTCAGCTAAGAGGCGTAACGGCATGGCAAAAATCACATGAGCCGTTTCAATCGTCTCTGGTTGACTGTTGTGCATCAAAATAACAGAAGAGTGATTGTTTTCTTGAGATCTCACATGAGTCACCGTGCTATTTAGTTGCACTCGATGAGAAGGTAAAGAGGCGAGTAGCGCATCAACAACACTTTGCATACCGCCCGCAATTCTCATGGAGGTAGGAGATTGCTCAAACCCAGAGTCATAACGTATTGGTGCGCTGTTTTGTTGGTTCTCGAGTAAATAATCGCCTTGAGAGTACTGTGGGAAAATAGGCAACATTAAGTCATCGATAAGTTGCGTAATACGTGGATGCATTTGTGGCCAAAACCAAGATGGCCCCATGTCAACGCTATCTAACGGAGATAATATCGTTGATGAAGATAAAATAGGCGACGATAAAATTCTGCCTCCAATGCGATCTCTCGCTTCAATGACTCGATACTCTTTTCCCATTTTTTCAAGTTGATGTGCCATGTATAATCCACTTAAACCGGCACCAACAATCAGATACTCTGTTTTCATTTTATCTCTCGCTTATGCTTGAATTTGGTGTAAGTGGTGGCCTGTTTTTATCCAGACTGTACAGTCGTTCTGCCCGATGGTTGCTTGCAATGAGTCGCCAATAGGCAAGCGAAGCCAGTCAAATTTTTCATAGCTGATGTTCTCATAGGTAAATGATCCATCAATGACCAGTATTTCTATTCCACCTTGGTTTTCAAGTTCAATGGTCTGATTGGCTTGCCATTGCTCAAGGCGAACTACCTCATGTTTAAAGGTGTGTAATAGTTGAAATTGAACCCCATGACGTGTCGAGTCGTTGTTAAAAGGCTGAGTTTGGGTATCAATATGAACGGGTGTGTTGTCACCGTCTTGGTATTGCCCTAGCTTGACTAAAATCATGCAGCCATCTTTCACAACCGGAGCGTGTGACGTTCCTACTGGGTTGCGCATGTAAGTACCAACAGGGTAGTTACCATGCTCGTCTGCAAAAATCCCTTCTAATACTAAAAACTCTTCGCCGCCAGTATGAACATGAGAAGAAAAATAACTGTCAGATTCATAACGTACTAAAGAGGTAGCTGTTGCGATCTCACCACCATCACGCTCTAACATCTTACGAGTCACCTCTTTAATAGGGGATGGGATCCATGTTGATGCCGTGAAAAAAGCATTCGCTTGTAGTGATAAGTCAGTATGTAGTTTCATGATAAACCTGCGTGAATGGCGAATAATTAAATCTATTGTGTTATTTTTTTCTAGGTGTAACAAACCAGAACTCCTATACTTTCGCTAAAGATTTTCTTTAATGTTAAGAGTTGAGGTTAAGGTTAGAAATGAAAATAAATCATCTAAATGGCTTGAAAGCGTTTGAAGCCTCTGCTCGTCACTTGAGCTTTTCTTTAGCGGCAAAAGAATTGAATGTCACGCCTGCTGCCATTGGCCAACAAGTGAAGTTGTTAGAAGAATGGTTAGGGATCCCTTTGTTTGAAAGGCGTTCCTCTGGGGTGTCACGGTTAGTATTAACCAAAGAAGCCTTGCTGGGGTTACCTGAAATCACTCGTGGTTTTGAGCATTTATCTCAAGGGTTAGCTTTATTAAAGCCAGCAGAAGTGAATACTATTTTAACCGTGGCGGTCAGCCCTGCGTTTGCCGCGAAATGGTTATTAATGCGCATTGATGACTTCCAAACATTACATCCTGAATGGGATCTGAGATTAGATACCAATATTAGAACCGTTGATTACCTTGCTGAGAGCATTGATATTGGTGTTCGCTATGGTAAAGGGGAGTGGGAAGGGCTAGATAAAATCTTGTTAATGACCGAGTCTGTTTTTCCGGTTTGTTCTCCTGAGCTGTTAAAGAAAGGATTGAATAGCGTGGGTTCATTGGTTGATTTTCCATTACTGCATGATCTTTCTTTACCTAAAGAGAGTGGTTTTCCTTCGTGGGGTGGTTGGTTTGAACAGAATGAAATTTACAATGTAAATACAGATAAAGGATTGAAAATAAATAATTCAGCCTCTGTTATACAGGCGGCGATAAGTGGACAAGGGGTGGCATTAGGCCGAAGTGTGTTGGTACAAGAGGATCTGGATGGGGGGCGTTTAGTACAGCCTTTTCCTGAATTGCAATGTAATATCGAATTAGCTTATTACATCGTTTGGAAACCGAGTGCAGTGTCTAATGAAAAGGTTGCGGTATTTAAGCGTTGGTTATTAAGTCAAGTTTGATATCAAAAATCAAATTAAGACAAAACAAATATCCCCAAAGTACAAGTGAGTAAGGGTGTATCTCTATTTTCTACGCAACAAAAAAGCCTCTTTAATTAGAGGCTTTTTTATTTTAACTGAACGTTATCTCGATAATCGGAATGAGAACGTTAGATCTTTGCAATACTTTCAAGTTGTAATACAGGGGCTGCATCAATGTCTTCTGCGTTCATCATTGAAGATACACGCTGCATTGAAGACAGTATAAGGCTTTGTTCCCACGATTCTAAATTATGGTACTTGTTCACAAAGTTATCTTGTAAAGACAGTGGGGCTTTACTAAGTAACTCTTCCCCTTTTTCAGTCAAATTAGCATGTACTTTTCGTCTATCAGATTCGCTACGGATACGTTGAACGTAACCATTATGCTCTAAGCGATCGATAATAGTCGTGGTGGTTGCTTGGCTTACGTTTGTATGTTTTGACAGTTCTTTGATCGTTACATTATGCATGCTTTGAATCGCACGCATTAAAATAAGTTGAGGACCTGTTAATCCATATTCTTTACTCAGTTTTTTCGATTGTAAATCGATAGCTCGAATTATCTGACGAATAGCGACCAAAACTTCTTCATGTTTATCCACGTAACAGACCTTTGTATAAATGTAAAATTGATGGTTTACAACGTTGTTGATTTCCGCATTGTACTGATGTTCGTACTATTCTCAATCTTTTCTCGTATTGCTTGCTTATCCATTGTTGTTTTTTTTCTCAATTGAGGTCTAACAACACGATACCATTACTTTAAGATAGTTGATTTGTGCGAGATATTCAGGAGAAGTGACATTATTCAGGTGTTTTTTAAAACTTAGAGAGTAAAAGGTGAGAATACTCACCCTTTACTTCGGTATTACGCGGCGCTATGTAATGTAAAGTCACCAATCAGTGCGCTATAGAATTCACTGTTATCTAAAATGCCAACTAATTGACTATGTTCAACCAGTAAAATTGGGTGATTACTGAGTTGTTTTAGTTTTATCGCATCGCGCATACCAATTTCTGGGCTTGCGATAACCAATGTTGAATGATTGATTAAAGACAGATCTGTCGTTGATTCATCCCATTGAATTAAAGTGAGCGTTGGCTGACCTTCAATGTTCAATTTACCTTGGTGTTGATTTACCCAAAGATTTTTAGCATCACAAATCTTCCAACAGTCATTTTCTTGCTTAAGCGAATCGAGAGGCTGCATTAATGAGCGGCCTTTTAATACATTCAATGGATTTGTGTGAGCCACAAAATCTTTCACGTATTCTGTTTTCGGGTTAAGCACGATGTCTTCTGGTTTACCGTGCTGAATTAATTTACCCGATTCCATGATAGCAATGTTATTGCCAATTTTTAACGCTTCATCTAAATCATGGCTAACAAATAAAATGGTTTTATTTAGCTTTGTTTGTAATAGAAGAAGTTCATCTTGAAGCTGAGATCGAATAAGAGGGTCAAGTGCCGAAAATGGTTCATCCATTAATAGAATGTCGGTATCCATCGTAAACGCTCGGGCTAAACCAACCCGTTGTTGCATACCGCCTGAAAGTTCATGAGGGTATTTCATTTCCCATTCAGCAAGGCCAACCATTTCAATTTGTTCACGTGCTCTTGCTCGGCGTTCATTTTTTGCGATGCCTTGCATTTCTAAACCAAAAGCGACGTTATCAAGCACAGTAAGCCATGGCATTAATGCAAAGTTTTGGAAAACCATCGAAACACGTTGAGTACGTAAATGGCGTAAGGTTTCTTCATCACACAGAGCGACATCGACAAGTTTGTCGCCATTCTTAATCATGAGCTCACCGCGGCTTACTTCGTTTAATCCGTTAACGGCGCGAAGCAGACTTGATTTACCTGAACCGGATAATCCCATTAGAACGCAAATCTCGCCTTCTTTAACTGAAAGAGAGACATTATCAACACCGACAACTTGGCCTATCTCGTCGATAATCTCTTGGCGAGTTTTCCCTTGGTCTAATAATTCCAACGCTTGTTTAGTTTTTTTTCCAAACACCACATCGAGGTTTTTAATAGTAATTGCATCCATGGTTATACTTCCTTCTGATTCGGTGCTTTACATAAGCGGTCAAGAATAATAGCGACAAGAACAATGGCTAATCCTGCTTCAAAACCTTGTGAGATATTAACGGTGTTAAGCGCTCGAACCACGGGTTTACCTAAGCCGTCGGCCCCTACGAGTGCCGCGATAACAACCATCGATAATGACAACATAATACACTGGGTAATGCCGGCCATTATGCTCGGTAGGGCGGCGGGTAATTCGACTTTGAGTAATAATTTCATGCGGCTTGCACCAAACGCTTTGCCTGCTTCAATTAACTCTCCCGGCACTTTTGTAACACCAAGATACGTAAGACGAATAGGGGCGGCGATAGCAAAAATAATGGTAGAAATTAAGCCCGGAACAATGCCTAAACCAAACAACACTAACGTTGGAATTAAGTACACGAACGTGGGTACGGTTTGCATTAAATCAAGGATTGGTCTTAGTACGGTATAGAGCCAAGGTCGGTGTGCGGCCATTATCCCAATCGGTACGCCAATTAATACGGAAATCGTTGTCGCTGCAAAAACAAGGACAAAGGTTTCCAGCATTTCTTGCCAATAGCCAAGGTTTAGAATAGTGAGTAATGCGACGACGACAAAAATCACTAATGATGGTTTTCTGTGTAAATACCACGCAATAGCAGCGGTCATAAGAATAGGAAGCGCAGGTGGCATCCATTTAAATACATCGACTAAAAATAGGATAATAGTTTCTAGAAAAAATGAAATGGCATCAAAAAAACCAGCGGCATTGATAGTTAACCAGTCAACGCCTGTTTCCATCCATTGCCCAACAGGGATTTTGTGCTCAGTAATAAAATTCACAATATTTCCTTAAATGACTGGTGGGCCGAAACCCACCATTATTGATTAAGCTTTAACTTGTTTTAGGTATTCAGTAACTGATTTATTTGCGGCGTCACCTTGCAGTGATTTCACATTCTCAAGCCATGCTTTTACTTGTTGTGGATTTTTGTTTAACCACTGTTGAGCCGCTTTCTCTGGCGTCATTTTTTGATTTAGAATGTTTTCCATCAATTCATTCTCCATCTCAAGACTGAACGCTAGATTTTGTAATAACTGTCCAACATTTTTACATTCAGAAAGGTAATTCGATCGAACGTTGGTATACACGCTTGCGCCGCCATAGTTGGCACCAAAGAAGTCATCGCCACCTGATAGATATTCCATTTCAACATTGCTGTTCATTGGGTGTGGAGCCCAGCCTAAATAGACTATCCATTGACTGCGACGAACGGCGCGTGATACTTGAGAAACCATACCTGCTTCACTTGATTCAACAACACTGAAGTCTTTAAGACCAAACGCGTCAGTATCAATCATGGATTGGATAATGCGGTTGCCATCGTTACCCGGTTCGATTCCGTAGATACGGTCTTTGAACTTGTCGGCATTTTTAGCTAAATCTGCAAAGCTTGTAACGCCTGCGTCGTACACATATTTTGGTACGGCAAGTGTGTATTTAGCGCCTTCTAAATTGGCACGAACGGTTTCTACTGTGCCCGCTTCACGGTATTTAGCGATATCCCCTTCCATGGTTGGCATCCAGTTACCTAAGAAGACATCAATGTCGCCATTTGCCATTGAAGAGTAAGTGACGGGAACAGAAAGAAGATCGGTTTTAGTTTTATAGCCCATGCCTTTAAGTAGTTCAGAGGTTACAGCGGTTGTTGCGGTGATGTCTGTCCAACCGACATCTGCAAAACGAACGGTTTCACATTGATTTGCATATACGTTAAAAGCGAATGAGCTGATCGCTAATGTGGCAAGTGTCTTTTTTGTAAGTGACATAATAATTCCTTGTAATGATTCCTTTCGCCATTGGGTATAACGGCGCTGCTGACTGTATTTTTTGTGTTTCTTATTATTTAAGAAAGCGTGTTTGCTTCTCTTATTGGTGCGTTTATTCGTTGTTTCTCTTCCCATTCTGGTGCTATCCAAACGGGGGCGTGCTCCCCTGTGAGCATAGGGTTGCCAAGAATGAAATCGGCGGCACGTTCTGCAACCATAATGGTGGGTGCATTTAAGTTTCCGTTCGGAATGGTTGGGAATGCAGAAGAATCGACAACGCGTAAATTCGTAATTCCACGTACGCGGCACTGTTCATCGAGTACAGCCATTGGGTCTTCTTTATTGCCCATTTTGCAGCCACAAGAAGGGTGGTAAGCACTTTCTACATTTTGCTTAACCCATTCATCAATCGCCTCGTCAGACGTGACCTCAATACCCGGTTGAATTTCTTCACCACGGAATGCATCCATTGAGGGTTGAGAGAGAATTTCACGAGTAAGGCGAATGCAATCGCGCCAATCTTGACGGTCACCTTCGGTTGATATGTAGTTAAAAATGATATTTGGCTTCGCGTGTGGATCAGAAGAGGTAATTGACACGGTTCCGCGGCTTTCTGGTTTATTTGGACCAACATGAACTTGAAATCCATGGCCATCAAATGCGGCTTGTCCGTCATAACGCATCGCCGCAGGTAGGAAGTGGTATTGAAGATTGGGCCATTTCAAACCTTTGCGAGAGCGAATAAAAGCACACGATTCAAAGTGGTTTGTTGCGCCTAACCCTTTGCGAGTTAATATCCATTCGGTGCCTATTAAGCCTTTACTTACCAAGCCCAGTTTACTGTTAAGCGTAATAGGTTCTTTACAATGATATTGGAAGTAAATCTCAAGGTGATCTTGCAGGTTTTCACCAACGCCGGAAAGCGGATGTTTAACTTCTACACCTGCGTTTTCTAAGACGGCTTTTGGACCTATGCCTGACAGTTGAAGTAATTGAACTGAGCCAATTGAACCTGCACTTGAAATGACTTCTTTATTCGCATGCACATTGATAATTTTTCCTGATTTTTCAAACTCAATACCGATGGCTTTCTTGTCTTCAAGTAGAATTTTTCTTGCGACAATGCTTTTCATTAGCGTTAAGTTAGGACGCTTTAAAGCACGACGAAGATACGCGTTTGAGGTAGAGGCTCTAACGCCTTTATCTACCGTCATGTGCATTGGGCCAAAACCTTCTTGTTGATACCCGTTGTAGTCTGATGTTTCTGGGTATCCTGCGTCTTTACCTGCATTGATGAAGGCTTGATATAGAGGATTAAGTGTCATGTCATTGCCATTACACGTACCTAAAGGGCCTTCGCCTCCGCGATATTGATCAGCACCTTTACTCCATGTTTCTGCTTTACGAAAGTAAGGTAAGCAGGCTTGGTAGTTCCAGCCTGTCGCGCCATTCTCTTCCCATTCGTCATAATCACAGGCGTGTCCACGAACATAAACCATGCCGTTGATCGATGAGCTTCCACCAAGTACTTTACCGCGAGGGCAGTGCAATTGACGTCCATCGAGTCCTGATTCTTGTTGGGTCTCGAACTGCCATGCGTACTTTTCAGAGTTCATAGGGTAAGAAAGAGCCGTCGGCATTTGGATAAAAATACTCTTATCCGTACCGCCTGCTTCTAATAATAAAACGCTGTGTTGACCGCTCTCTGTTAGCCTATCCGCTAACACACAGCCGGCCGAACCCGCGCCGACGATAATATAATCGTAGCGTTGTTCCATGTCTGTATTCTCCGTGACGTCTAGCGCGTAGGGCTAGACGTTTTTATTGGAAGGGCAAATTAAGCGTAAGGGCTAGCGAAATCACCAAGCTCTATTAATATGCTTTTGGTTTGCGTGTAATGCAGTAGCGTTTCAGGGCCGTTTTCACGTCCAACACCCGAATGTTTATAACCGCCTACTGGCATTTCTGCAGGAGAGTCTCCCCACGTGTTTACCCAACAAATCCCCGCTTGCATTTGATGAATAACTCGGTGAGCTCGTGATAAGTTTTGAGTGAAAATACCGGCAGCAAGCCCATATTTAGTGTCGTTTGCGCGGCGAATAACCTCGTCTTCGTTTGTGAATTTAAGGACAGACATAACAGGGCCAAAGATCTCTTGTTGAACGTGTGGCATATCGTCTTCGCAATTTACAAAGACGGTAGGAAGCACAAAGTTACCGTTTTCTAATCCTTTGTCGGTCACTTGATAGCCGCCAGTAAGCAGGGTTGCACCTGACTGTTTGGCTTGCTCAATGGCCTCTAATACTTTTGCTAAATGCGCTTTTGAAATGAGCGCACCGACTTGGGTTTCGATGTCCATTGGGTCACCGACAATCAGTTTTTCAGTACGAACTTTAAGCTGGCTAATGAACTCGTCATAAAGGCTTTCATGAACAAAAACACGAGTACCATTAGTACAAACTTCACCTTGAGTGTAGAAGTTTGCCACCATCGCTGCGGATACGGCATCATCCAATTTTGCGTCATCAAAGACGACCATTGGTGATTTTCCGCCAAGCTCCATTGTGACTGATTTTAGTGTTTTTGCACTGTCAGTCATGACTGCTTTGCCTGTTCCTGTTTCACCTGTGAAAGATACTTTTGCGATATCAGGGTGTGCAGTCAGCATTTGACCAACACGATAATCACCTTGAACGACGTTGAACACGCCATCTGGCAATCCCGCTTCAGTAAATATTTCGGCCAGTTTCAGTGCCGTTAAGGGCGTTTCTTCTGACGGTTTGAAGATCATCGCATTACCCGCCGCTAATGCCGGTGCTGATTTCCACATGGCGATCTGGATAGGGTAGTTCCACGCACCGATGCCAGCACAAATACCAAGTGGCTCACGACGAGTGTAAAAAAATTGGCTTTCACCCAGTGGTTGTTGGTTACCTTGCATTGCAGGAACCAACCCAGCGAAATATTCAATCACATCCGCACCAGACGCTACATCAACTTCTACTGCTTCTTGAAGTGGTTTACCGGTATCCATAACCTCAAGCATTGCAAGGTCATTGTTTCGTTCTCTAAGTATTTTTACGGCGTTGAGAAGAATACGGCTGCGTTCAATGGCGGTCATGGCAGACCATACCGCGAAACCACGCTTTGCCGATTCAATAGCAAGCTCAAGATCGGCTTGAGAGGCTTGGCCTAGCTGTGCAATGGGTTCGCCATTAGCAGGATTAATGCTAGTGAAGCTTTCTCCAGACGTTGCCTGAATAGACTGACCATCGATGTATAACGAATTCATTTCCATTTTAATCTCTGACTTAATAATTATTATGAGTGGTTTTTATTTTTTGAATAAAATGAGAGTTGTTTTTCAAGGTAATCGTTAATGACGGTACGTGCTTTATTTGCGTCAATGCCTTCAGGGTTCAATGTGCCTCTTAGCCATATACCATCAATTAAAGACGCTATCCCGTGAGCAACGAGATCAGCTTGCTGATAATTAAACATTTTTTTTAATTCAATTTTCAAATGAGACAGCAGTCGTTTTTCATTTACACGCTGTAAACGCTTTAATTGAGCGTTATGCATCGAGTAAGACCAGAACGCGAGCCACGTTTTAGCGACTTCGTTTTCTGCTTGATAGCCTTCAAAATTACCATTGATAATGGCATTGATGCGTAGTTGATGAGCGTCAACAGGTAAGGATTTTAATTGAGATGTAATGGTATTGGAGAGTTGGCGAAGGATCTCACGCATGGTTTCTTCAAGTAGTCCGTGCTTACCGCCGAAATAGTGATTTATGATCCCTGTTGATACACCAGCCTCTTTACTAATTAAAGCAATGCTCGCTGCGTGTAGACCGACACGACCAATAACGGTCATTGTCGCTTTGACGAGTTGTGGTTTTCGTATGTCAGGCATCCCTACCTTGGGCATTTGCTGTCCTTTTATTTTTTATTGAACGTTCAATTAATTATAAAATGACAGATATTTAGTTAGAGTTCAAACTATTATTTTGTTGGGGTTTTGCTTTTTTGTGCTGATTGTTTATTTTAATTGCGTTAAAACAGTTAGTTACCTCTGGTTGTTCATTTGTTAATTATTATGTCGGAAATATTAATATTTGAACTATAACTATTTGAGGTATAATTATTTTGAGTGATGTGAACAATAATTTTTTTATAGTCATGCTTTAAATTTTACATCTGGTTGTATAATAGGTCCTAAGCTATTGATAAAATTTGCTTTCTTTATTGCTTCTTTTCGGTTAGTAACGTTGATTTTTTTATAGATGTTATATACGTGCGTTTTTACCGTACTTTCTGAAATAAATAGGTCGCTTGATATTTCTAAATTTGAATCTCCTCTAATGACTCGTTTAAATATTTGAATCTCTCTTTTGGTTAGGCCGGACAGTATTGCCTCCGACTTGACAGTATACGAGCGTGCATTGGATAAAATATGTGACATTAATTTTCTCGGTAGCCACAAATCGTCGTCACATACCGCTTTCAAACAACGTGTAAGGTGCTCAATAGGTGCATTTTGATAAATTATCCCTTTTAAATTAAATACATTGAATAATTGCATTACAGCAATACTTTGTCCTGTAATATCTTCAGGGACATCATAAATCACCCATTTACTTGGCTCTAGTTTTGATATGGTGATGTTGATATCTTTGATATCGCTCAAGAGTAAGTAGTTAATGAGAACGACATCAAATTTTTTATGATTACGTGAGTGCTCAATACCAAAAATACATTCTCTATTGAAAGAAAAATCACTGTATTTTTCTATTTCTCGTTGTATAAACTGGTTGTTAATGCAGTTGTCACCAATTAGGAGTATGTGTTTTAAATTATTTTTATGGTCATACATAACTTATTCCGAAACTGATAGTTCATATTTTGATTATATCATGTTGTATTTTATATAATTACGTTACATATCTTAAGATTTATACAATTGTATATTTAGGGCTGCTGTGAAAGTCGAGGTTCAATAGAAATTTGTAATGTATCATTATATTGTCCTCCCGGTTTGTTCTCTGTTTTACCAATGATAAAACTCAAAGGAATGGGTTGACCAATCGTAGCAGCGAGACGTTGAACGCGTGCATCCAGTTGTGTAATATTTACTCTATCATTATCGAGGGTAAGTTGATATGGAATATCCCATTTAGTGTCGTTAGATTCATGGCGTAGCTTTCCTTGATGAGATGATTCCAAAACGATGGTATAAGCTGTATTGCTTTGAACCCATAGATTAGGTGCAGAACGAATCACCTTGTTTGAATATAATGTTCCTAGATCAAGGTCATAATGTTGTTGGGTTAACCCATAAAAGTGAATTTTTGCAGCGGGTGGGACGTTAACAGAAATAGGTAGTGAGCTAGGGCTGATTTCTATTTGTTTGTTATCTGAAGCATAAGAAGGTGAGACTTCTAAAAGCCCTCGATACGTTCCTGATACTAACCATTGCTTGCTCGGGAAACGCATTTGTATTATTGCGGAAGGTTGACTGTCGGTTAATGATAGGTGCCATTGATTAGCCACAGGCATACCAACGAGACCACTCCAATCAAAGTTAAGTTTGTCTTGGTTTGACCCTTTTAGCGATCGACTGGTATCGTTAAGTTGCAAAACTAGATTCAACTTGCAAGGTTTTCCGATTATATTCGCTTCTATACGGTAAGTATTTATCGTCGCGAAAGTTCCTGCGCTGAAAACGTCATATTGTGATTGGGATGAGGTGGGTTGAATAGTTAACGCACTAGCTTCGCATCCAAATGCAGAAGGAGCATGGCTTATGGCGATGAGGCTCAATGCTCCCCAAAGAACTTGTTTATTCCACATACAAATCTCCTAGTCTTATCAAGTTGTCACTGCGTTCACTTAGAGTAATGATGACTGACTCTTGTTCTTTAGTGTCGAGTACTAACTGGTACTTACCTAGCTTTAATCCAGAGATTGCAAATATGCCGTTACGATTGGAAAAGAAGTCAATCGGTAACTGTTTTTCTTCACCAAGGTAATGTGCCGCTCCCGCGACAAGTGAAATAGGGTTGTTACTTTTACTATCGAACAGCTTGCCAATAACGGTTAATACAGCATCGGAGCCTATCTGTAGTTGGAAGCCCTGTTTATAGCCAGGCTTAACCCAAAAAGCACCATCACCTAAGTCATATCCAGGTGGTAAGTTCTCAACCTCGTAACTGACTACTTGACCATTATAAGCGACAAGGTCCGGAACCATGACATTTGCATTTCCTTTAAGGTAAACACGTGCGTACTCACCATCTTTTGTTGGGTCGATAGCCACGTCATTTTTTGCGAGGCTTTCGTGCTTGCTAACAATAGCAAACGCTTCGCGCACCGGTCTGCCTATCGTCACAGATGAACCAGCAAAAGCAAGGGCACTACTTATAGTCACGTCAGTACTGTGATTTCGTTTTTCACCACTAATGTCTTCAAGCCGTGAAGCGTGGGTTGCATTTAATTCATAACGGTTTGCCGTGTAGTTAATACCAGCATCCATATCGGCATCCGTTTCTTCGTTAGTAATTACACTCGCAAATCCCGATATCCCCCCTGTGTTACCAATATTATTCTGATAGCTGTAATCTAAGGCGGCTTCATTGAGCTCAGTGGTGTAACGACCGACGACACGAGTTTGTCGGCTAAGAGGCAAACTTATGGTGACTGTGGTACTAATGTCATCGTCTTCGGTTGCGTTATGCCGATAGTTAACGCGTACACTCCAGGTGGCGGGAGTATTAAACAGTCCGTCCGATAAACTCGGGCTAATCAGCCAATAATCGTTATCTTTGTCTACTCCTGCGCGATAATTGAAGGTCATGGCGGCACGTAAAGATTGACAAAGGTAAATGGAACTGAATGCAGATACATAATGGGTGGTTAAGTTGATATCGATATCGGAAGCATCAAACCCTGAAACCCCAGTAAAATTGTTGGCCAGATATTCATAACTCACACTTAGTTGTGGGGACAGCGTGTTCGTATTGGAAAACTCCGCATCGAACGCAAATTTGTAAGCGTCGCCAGTTCCAAATGTAGGGTGTTCGCTACGCGAAGCATTGAGTTCAGTGACGCCCCATGTAGAAGCAAGTAACGCGGTGGCACCATATTGGTAAAGATCTTCACGGTTTTGGAAGTTGGTACCTAACGTTAACCAAGGGCTAATACCTACATCAAAATAACCATGAAAAATACGCTCGTCGGTTAGGTATTCTAGTTGTCCATTTTGTAATTCGGAAGGCGCTCCATACATGATGCTATATTCAAACTCACCGCTATTGAGCAAGTTGTTACCGGTTGCAATAGAAAACTCGATGCGTTCTTCATTCCCTGAGCGGTCGGTGATGACAAGTACAATATCATTGCTACCTTGCGCTAGGGGGATGTCACTAAGGTTATAGCTACCAGCGCCTAGCGTTAATCGTTGGACTACAATCCCATCTATATAGACATCGACATTTGAGGATCTTTGAAGTGTGAATGATTGATTGGCTCGTGGTCGTGCATTTCTGGTTGGAATGAGTGTAAAATCTCGAGTTAAGCCAATACCAAGTATGTCGGAGCTGTCTTGAAAAGATTTCCCACTGTTGTACATATCGCCGAGGACAAGTCGTGTGCCTTGTTCTGCAAAGTCAATATTAAGACGAGATCCTTCTCTTACGTATTGCGAATCTTGTGATGAACTGTTTTCTAAATAGGATTCGTATTCAAAGTTTAGAAAACTAACGTTAAGTGCTGAGTCGAATTGACCGCGATAGCGATCCTGTCTTGACGAAGACTGATCGACATATTGGCTCTCATTGGCAGAAAGGGCAACGTTAACGTATCCACTTAACAAACTTGGATCAGCATAGTTATAAAAATCATCGGCGCCGTTCATAGACAGTTGCTGGGTTAAGCTAAATTTGGGCGGTACCGTCACTACACATTCTAATGACGAAAAATCGAAACTCAGACCCAGTCCTACGCTCTCAAAATCTTGCTGTGACAGCACCTCATCGTCTGTAGTGTCATTGAGTTTATCAATACCTTCTTGAGTTACGACGGACGAAAGGAGAGAGAGCGTGCTTTCCTTCGGTAACAAAATTTCGTTGTTTGCGGTAATGATAATATCCGCCTCACCCAGTATCGTGTCACTTATCCTTAACAAAGAGGTAAGTTGAATATCTCGTCCTGTCGAGTTCAAGACCATTTCTTGACCCCAAGCCGCAGGGATTAAGGCGGCACAATAAAAAAATACTAATACCAAGACATACAAAACTTGCCACATCTTGTGATAGGTTTCAGTTTTCATACCCATGGTAAGTGCCCACTGGTAAGTAATTTAAAGAAGAAGGCAAAGTAATAATGGAGCGTGGTGGAATAAACTGCTCACCTAAAGCCTCATGTACTTGTTGGTTATGAGATTCGAGCCCCGTAAAATGAAGTAACGATGTATAGGTAAATCGCGATCCTGAATTAGTGAGTGTTAGTTTGCCTTGTTCATCTATGTGCAATTTCACGTCAGGCTCTAACGAGGATGAGTGAATGTGCAACAACGCATTGTAGTGAACTTGTAGCTTGATACCGGTCGTTAGACTGGTGGGCTTATTCATTTTTGCGTTGTTTTGGCCAATATTCACGGTACTGAAACGAACGAAGTAACTATGGGAGGTTTCGAGAGTTTGGTTTCCCAACCACTGTATACGGAATACTTGGCGTTCACCAGGTGCCAACATTGCAGCTGGTGGAAACACAAAAATCTCTTCATTCGATAGATCTGATGTTTGGAACGTGCCATCAGATAAGAATTTCAAACGACGGATGTTAGCTTCAAGTGGAAGATCCTGTGTTGAGTTGTTAGTCACAACCAGTTGCGATGTTGTCCTGTGATCTGTGTTGAGCTCGATGACGGTTGGAAACAGTGTAACGCCAAACGTTTGCGCACACAGAGAGCAATAAATGAGCCCACCCAAGATATAACGTCTCATTGCTATTGATCCTGCTCTATTTCAATCGATAGGGTGTTCACGTCATAATTTTTAAGAGGCTGCATTTCGAAAAATCGAGTGGAGTAGGGAAGGACTAAAGTACCCGGAATACGTTTAGCGATTTCAATGCCTTTTAAATAGGTTGAATTTTTACCATCAGAGATCTTCCATGTTGTATTGGTTAATCGACCATAACTATTACCACTGTTAAGCACTTCAAGAACCCATTTGTTGTTTTTGTTATTTTGTTCGATACTTTTAATTTCTAGCTCAGAAACCGTGTTCTGAGGTCGCACGTTGATAAGCGTATTAAATTGAAGTAAAAGACTTACTTGCCCTTGATTACTGCTCGCTCTTTGAACTTTTACTTGCTTAACTGCAACACGAAAAGCTTTTGATTCTGTGATGGAAGGATCGCCTAAATATCGCACCATAATCGATTGCGATCGTCCAGGCTCAATAATTGCGGTCATCGGAATCACCAATAGCTCGTCATCTGCAGGCGTAGTGGTCTCTTTTCCATATTTGTCCATTGTCATAAATACTGGAGACAATTCAACCGTGAGTGGTTCGGTAGAAGAATTTTCAACCCTCATGGTCATTTGAGCTCTTTTGCCAAGCGGTGTCATTTCCATAGACATCGGTTCGACTTTGAACGCATGAGCGGACAAACAAGTGAATGACAATAGGAAAAGAACGATCCATTTATGCATGATCCATTTATACATAGCGAGAGCTCCAAATTAAACTTAAGTAATTAATAAGATTAAGTCGGAGGCTAAATAATAGCCCCCGACTTATTTAACCTCTAATTTGAGGTGATATTTACGGTTAATGTATCTGAGTAGCCACCTGCCCATGGGGAGGTTTCTGTCGTAATAATCTCAATAGATGCGGCGAAACCTGTCGCTAATGCGCTAGAACCGGCATAAGAATTACTGACTGAAACGTCATTTTGACCTGGGCCCCCTGGTGCATTAAGCGTGAAAGCAGCGAAGCTTGCATCTGAAGGTGTAAATGTTGCATCGTAGGTAAGAGCGTAGTCTTCGCTATCGTCTGACTCTAGACCCCCTTCAGCACTTGTCAGTGTCACTGTTGCGCCATCGACGTCATTACACTTCATGTTAAGACCACTAACTGAAAGGTCTTGAATTTGAGATACGTCACCAAAGTCCATCAGTTGTGTTGAAAGACCGGTAACTTCACATATAGGTGAAACAAAACCAACTAACTGGACATCACCAGGAGCGGCTTGAACTTGAGCACCAAAAATAGCGGTGACTGTTGCTACGTAGAGTGTTAGCTTTTTCATTAGAAATTCCTTTATCTTAAATGATTGGCTCGAATACTTCTGAGCGTATGCAATTCTGCAAATGCATTGCAGAGTTTTCACTTTGTCGCGCTATGGATCGAAGGGTAAACTTCAATCTCAATAACGTCTTGATAATAACCTGCGAAATGCAAGCCATTTTCGAGTGCTACCTTAAGGCTCCCTTGTTGGGAGAAAGGAATAACACCAGAACTGTCTATCATTACTGATGATATAAGTTGGCTGCTGTGCCGACTTTCATAAAGACGAAGATCATCTATTTGTAATGACAAGTTGTAACTCTCAATAATATCAACACCTTGTTGTTGATATTTTAGACCACCATATTTGGAGTTAATCGTTATACCTAACGGGCGGTTACAATACACATTAAAAGGCAATGATTGCACCTTATGGCGCTCCGTAAATTTCATGATGTTGCCAGAAGAAAAATTTATTTCGCATCGATCTTTTATCTGACCGTTAATTCCTAACGTTAAAGTATTAGCGCTAGCATAAAATGAAAGTGACAGACTAAAAATTAACGTGGAGGCGATGAAGTTATGAATAAACCAACATACTCTAACCATAATGACATCTCTCGCAAATTGAATGTAACTGGTTACTTAACTATTAAAATTATAAGAGTTAAAAAAAATGGCGAAGTACTAAAAAAAGTTGATTATTAGAAAAAGTATGAGATTTAGTATGAATTTAATGTCAGGGTTCGAGATTAAATTTTAGATAATAATTTTATATTCAATTAGATACATGTTTTTTGTCTAAGTACCAGTTTGACTGAGTATTTTTATTGAATTGATAAAGTTGGAATTATGGTCTACGCGTTTGTTAAACATAGGAAGTTGTGATGATCTTTTCCTCCGTATCGCTATCAGTGTGACAGTTATTAATAATATAAATACGACTCTAAAACGTACGTTTAGACACTGAATGATGCGAGGTGAAATAGTAATAGTGGATAGTGATTAATATAAGCATCGAATTATTTATCATCACTTATGAATGGCTGTTTTAATTTAGGAGGTAATGAAATAGCAATAAAAGCGACATAAATCTTCAATATTACTGTCATAAATTCTCTTTAGTCTGCTTCTTATTATATAAAACGGTCGTATAAAAATAACAATTTCAAAAGGGAAGTATGATGAGCAAATTTGTAGAGAAAGAATCAGATTTTAGCAACATGGTGAATGCTCGTTTATCTCGTCGAGGTTTTTTAATGGGAACCGCGGCGGCAGGTGCAGGCGCTTTTTTAGCGCTAAATCCAGTAGCGAAAGCCATCGCAGGTAGCATGGATAATTCATTATTAAATTTTGAGGCAATTACCACTTCTACCAGTGATTCTATTCTTCTTCCTAAAGGTTATAGCTCTAGTACGTTGATGTCGTGGGGAGATCCAATCTTTGCTAACGCACCTCAATTTAACCCTAACGGTAAGCAAGACTCAAAAGCACAAGCTCTGCAATTTGGTGATAATACCGATGGTATGAGTGTATTCCCTTTATCAAAAGATCGCGCCATTCTTGCGGTCAATAATGAATACACCAATTATGAGTACTTGTTTGCGCATCAAGGCAAAGCAATGACGGCAGATGATGTTGTCAAAGCACAAGCTGCGGTAGGAATTACCATTGTTGAAATCGTAAGAAAGAACGGTCAATGGACGATGGATCCAACAGGTAAAGCAAACCGCCGTATTACCGCAAATACAGAAATGGAAGTGACTGGCCCTGCAGCTGGGCACGATTTATTGAAAACCAAAGCAGACTCAACAGGCAAAAAAGTATTGGGGACTTTCAATAACTGCGCAAATGGAGAAACGCCTTGGGGCACCTATTTAACCTGTGAAGAAAATTTTGATTCCTTTTTTGGTTCAGAAACAAACGTAAAAGTAAGCGCAGACGACAAACGTTACGGTATTGATGCTGAGCAAAGTAAATACCAATGGCATAACTTTGATGACCGTTTTGATGTCGCTAAAAATCCGAATGAACCAAATCGCTTTGGCTGGGTGGTTGAAATTGATCCGAATGATCCAACATCAACGCCATTAAAACGTACTGCGCTAGGTCGATTTAAACATGAAAATGCCGCATTAGTGGTGAATGATGATGGTCATGTCGTGGTGTATCTTGGTGATGATGAACGTGGCGAGCATTTGTATAAGTTCGTATCAAAAGACATATACCAAGAAGGTAATAACGCTGCCAATCGTAACCTTCTTGAAGAAGGCACCTTGTACGTTGCTAAATTTGCAATGAAAGACGATAAGTTAGAAGGCGATGGCCAGTGGCTAGAACTCACTTATGGTAAGAATGGATTAACCAAAGAAAACGGATTTAATAGCCAAGCTGAAGTGATGATTTTTGCTCGTCGAGCAGCAACACAAGTGGGCGCAACCACAATGGACAGGCCTGAATGGGTTGCCATTCATCCAGATAAAAAACACGTTTTCTGTACATTAACTAATAATAAATATCGTGGGGTAAAAGAAGGTCAAGATGTCGATGGCGTTAATCCACGAGCTGAAAACCATTATGGTCAAATTGTTCGTTGGGTACCAACTAATGCAAATCATGTGAGTGATACATTCCAATGGGATTTGTACCTAATAGCAGGGAATCCAACGGTTCATAAAGGCAATTTGTACGCTGGCAGTGACAACATCAATAAAGACAATATGTTTAATAGTCCTGATGGTATTGGTTTTGATAAAGCAGGACGTCTATGGATTCAAACCGATGGTAATTACTCAAACAAAGGAGACTTTGCAGGACAGGGTAATAATCAAATGTTGTGTGGTGATCCTGAAACAGGCGAAGTGCGTCGTTTCTTAACTGGGCCAATTGGTTGTGAAATTACCGGACTCACTTTTTCTGAAGATCAAAAAACCATGTTTGTTGGTGTGCAGCATCCATCTGGACACTTTCCTCAAGGGGGAGATAGCAAACCACGCTCAACTATTGTGATGGTGACTAAAGATAATGGTGGTGTGATCGGCAGTTAGGATCGCTATATTTAGATATAAAAAAGTGGCCTCATTACGAGGCCACTTTAATTGAAAGTGTTGAAGTGATAGTTATTAAGTGTCTACTTCTTTTCTTCTTCTACAGTCCAATGGATAACGACTTCTTTTTTACCCCATTGTCTTGCTTTATCAACATCTTCACCCATGTAAATATCAATCTTCTTTTTCCAGCGCTTATTCATTTTATCTAGTACTAGATAGGTGCCATCAAGTCCTTCGATTGTTACTTCTTGATTATGAGTAAGGCCCATATCGATAAGATCTCTTGATACCGCAATTGATTTCATGCCTGGTTTCAATATATCGCCCCAAGCTGCAAGATTTGGTGTGTCATCGGTTTCACCAACACTTGATGTGTATGCGCTTGCGGTTACTTTTAGAGATTGTTCACCTCCTCCACAGCCAAAAAGTGATGTCATAGTGAGTGCTGCAAGAAGATAAAAACGAATTTTCATTATTGTTTTCCTTTGAATAGAAGGGGTTGATACATAATAAATGTATCCGTACATAATACCTTTTTCTTCGGTTGATGCTTTGCTAAATATTGAGACAATCTATTATTTAATAAACTAAGCACTACATCATCACCAAGCTTGCGGTGCCCAAGAAAGCGAAGAAGCCAACAACATCAGTGACAGTAGTTAAGATTACGGAGCCAGCCAATGCAGGGTCTAATTTAAACTTATCCAAGGTGATCGGAATAAGAACACCAAATAGAGCTGCGGTAATGATATTAACTATGATAGCGAGTGAAATGGTTGCCCCTAAAGCAAAGGATTGGAACCATGCACCAGCAAGACCACCGATGATTAATGACCATAACAAACCGTTGATTGAGCCAATCCCCAATTCATTCTTTAATAATGCAAAACGGTTACCAGGAGTGATTTGATTGAGAGCCATTGCACGAACCATTAAGGTTAATGTTTGGCTGCCAGCAATACCGCCCATAGAGGCCACGATTGGCATTAATACTGCCAGTGCAACGACTTGGGTGATGACATCTTCAAATAACCCAATGGTTACAGACGCTAATATTGCAGTCAAAAGATTAATACCAAGCCAAACGCCACGTTTTTTTGAACTCTTAAGGATAGGAGAGAAAAGATCGTCGCCCTCATCCATACCTGTACCCGCCATTAAACGAGTTTCGTAAATTTCACGTTGGGTATTAATCGCAAATTGCCAATCAAGTTGCCCAATTAAAACGTTATCGTCGTCGATAATCGCCACACTGGGTACGGCTGAGTGTTCAACGGCTTCAATACTTTCATTGAGAGGTTGGTGCACATTAAGAACTAAGCAATCTTCTAATTTCAATGTGTTGATTTTAACTGAATCGTCAGCAGTTAAAATATCCGTGTATTGCACAATACCGTGAAACTTATGCGCTCGGTTAATTAAGTGCATATATTGATGTGATTGAAATAAATTTGTTTTTAACAGTTTTTTAGCTCGCCCAACACTGACATTAAAAGGCAGTGTTGCGATTTTTCTATCCGCCCAGTGACCAACTTCGTCATCTTCATACTGCTTTGCATCATCATATAAGTCGAGCTCATCACGGTTGATGAGTTGCAAAGCAAGACTGAAAATATCGTCAGGGAGAGATTCTGCCCACTCAATTAATGATAAGTTATCCAGTTTAGCTAAGGTGAAGTTTAACTCTGCTTCTGACAGCTCTTCTAGAATGGCAACACGAGCATCAGCTCGCATTTCAGTTAATACTTCAATGTGCATTTCTAATGGCAAATGTCGCCATAATTGCACACGATCATCAACTGGAAAAGATTCTAAAATACGCGCAATAGAACCGGTATCTAACCCGTTTTCTACAAATTCACCCAATAAGCTTATTTGTTGCTGTTGGTCGTCGGCATTGAATAGCGTTTCGAGTTGGAATGATAAATCTTGATGTTCGTTCAATGTCGTACTCCGTGGATGGAAGCAGGATTTAAAAGTAATGCGTGATTATAGTAACTAGAAAGCGTTTATTAAACCCTTTAATATAATGATTTACCTAAGTGACAGATAAAATTAAGGACTAAGTAGAGCCCTCAAGTTTGTTTCTACACTTAATCTGAACAAGTTAAACGCTTTTCGTGACCATGTTTGGGTCAATTGCCGTAATTTGTTCGATAAGTTCAGCTTTGTCGCTTTTTTCTTGCCACACTAAATACAATGCTTGTTCCATTACAGGGGCATCTTCAACGACATAGAGTTCTTTATTCTCAACGCTTTGATTAATCACAGGAGCGGGTAAATAACCAACGCTTGGATGAGTCATTAAATAATCTAACGCCATGCGAGAAGAGTGGCTGTACAAAATAGGCGTTTTTTGTAATTCACTAATTTTACTGTGTTGAATTGCAAAGCGAGCCCCCCAATCCAAATAGACTAATGGCAAAGTGTGAATGCTGCTCATTGTGCAATTTTTGACTTGTGAAACTAATTGCAGTTGATAATCTCGTATTTTAAAGACACGAATGCCATCAATCTTTGGCGGTTCACTGGTAATAAAAAGATCGACACTTTTATCTAGCAATGACTTCGCAAGATCTTGTCGTGGGATTGATTCTAACCGTAATGCTAATCCTGAAACAGTATCATAAATACCGTTGATCCAATCAGAAATACCATCAAATTCCCAAATTAAAGCACTCGCTCCAATGGTGATTTGTGAATTATATTCTTCCGTTAGAGCTACATCTTGTTTGGCTCGTCCCCAGGTTTGCAAAATAGCTTCGGCATAAGGAAGTAATCGCTCACCGGCAGCAGTTAATTGCACATTATGTCGTTGACGAGTAAATAAAGAATTGCCTAATTGCGATTCTAATTGGCGAACACGAAAGCTCACTGCCGATTGGGTGAGAAATAAATGCTCTGCAGCACGCCCAAAATGACGCGTTTTTGTGACTTCTAAGAAGGTTTTAAGCAGATCAGTATCCAATGTTATTATCTCTTTGGTGTCGGTATTGCTAACAATAAAATATTTTAATTGAAAGCGCTAATATTTTTTGTTGTACAAAGGGGGCAAGCTGAATTACATATATGTTTTTTGTGGTTACAACGAAGCATAAATGAGAATAACGACGAAATTTTATGACGATAAAAACTTCAAGAGAGGTTTTAGTCGCAGTGGTTTTACTATCCGTGAAGCGACAATTTTAGAAACATACGGTCGAACTATGCAATCTTTGCTAAATGGAACCATAATGCCTGAGTCTGACGCAGAGCATCGGTTTGTTGCGCAAGTTGAGCATCAACCAGTAGAGATTTCAGAGTTTGCCGTATGTTGGTTGAAGTACCAAGATAAGATTAACTTTAAACCTAAATTCTTCACCTTGTGTGGAACTCAGCGTTCGCAAGACAGCTCTGAGGAGAGTTATTCATCAGACGATGATTAAACTTACGACATAGTAATGATACATAGAACCCCAATAGTTGGATTGCCAATTATTGGGGTTTTTTATTGGATTTATTCTTTACGCTTATTTTAAGTAGGGGGCTAACTCTTTTGCCATAAACTCGGCAATCCAAGGTTGCGCTTCTAGTTTTGGATGCAATCCATCTTTCATTATCCATTCTGGCTTTACGATCACCTCTTCTAAGAAAAAAGGCAGTAAAGGGATGTCATGCTTCTCACTTAATTTTGGATAGAGTGATCCAAACGCTTGGCTGTAACGTTTTCCATAATTAGGTGGTACTTGAATTTGCATTAGCAAGGGGTGAGCGTTAGCCATTTTAATTTGCGTAAACATCATTTCTAAATTGGCGTTAATTTTTTGTGGTGGAAAGCCTCGTAATCCATCGTTTGCTCCTAATTCAATTAAGACATAATTAGGTTGATGCTGCTCAAGTAGGGTAGGTAATCGATCTAATCCATTACCTGTTGTATCACCAGAAATACTGCCATTAACTACCTCTGTTATTTTGCCTAGTTTTTCTAGTTGTAGAGGCAGCAATGAAGGCCAGCTTTGATCAATAGGCATGTTATAGCCAGCGCTTAAGCTATCACCGAGGATCAATAGCGTTTGGCTATTGGCTTGTTTAAGAATAAATAATTGGCTACTTAATAGCACTAAAAAAAGAGTGAGGAATTTACGCATGTTCAACCTTTAGATAATCGAGTCTCAATAGAATAACAGAAATAGGGATACCAACGAATAAGCATTAGTTAAAGAAGTGTAAAGGAAATTGCAGTTCTTATCGTGCTTGGGTATACAATATGCGGAATAGCATGAAAATAATAGCAAAGGGAAATGACAATGACAGCGGCCATAAAAGTGAGCTCAGTAGGAAAATCAGTACTTTCTAACGAGGCTGAATTAACCATTTTAAAAGACATCTCTTTTGAGGTTCAATCAGGGCAAAGCGTCGCGATTGTAGGAACCTCTGGTGCCGGTAAATCAACCTTAATGACCTTGCTTGCAGGATTAGATATTCCAACCTCTGGTGATATTGAATTATTAGGGCAAAGCCTATCTCAGCTTGATGATGAAGCTCGTGCTCAAATACGCAGTGAATCGATTGGTTTTGTGTTTCAAAGCTTCTTACTTATCCCTTCTTTAACCGCACTTGAAAATGTCACCTTGCCTGCGATTTTACGTGGTGAAGGTGAAGATATTGCAAAAGCAAAACAGTTGTTAGATTCAGTTGGCCTTGCAGGGCGAGAAACACATCTTCCTTCTCAACTTTCAGGTGGAGAGCAACAACGCGTAGCATTAGCGCGAGCGTTCATGACTCAGCCTCGCATTCTTTTTGCAGATGAACCAACAGGTAATTTAGATCAATCCACTGCGGAACATATTATTGAACTCTTATTTGAGATGAACCAAAAACACGGCACTACATTGGTTCTTATTACTCATGATCCCAAATTGGCAGAGCGATGTGAGCGAACACTTACCATCAATGCAGGGCAGATCCACGAAGAGGTGAAGTGAAATGAAGGAAAAATCATTAACGACAACATCTTCTCGAAATAGAAAGTCTTTAGGAAACAATCGAGCGTCTGGTAACAAAATGATATTACGCTGGAGTTGGCGTGAGATCTGGCAAGGACAGCTGTGGCCTGTAATGGCAGCATTAACCTTGATTGTTGCTTGTGTTGTCGCCTTGTCTGCGTTGGCGATTCGAGTAGAAAAAGTCATGACAGATCAAGGTCGCTCCATGATGGCGGCGGATCTGGTGTTTAGTTCAGCCAATCCAACCCCTGAACTGATTTTGCAACAAGCGCATGATCAAAATTTAGTGTTATCTTCTCAAGTGCGCTTTCAAACCATGGCATTCAGTGATTCAGGAATGCAGTTGGTGAGTGTGAAATCGGTAGAAAGTAATTACCCACTTCGCGGTGAGCTCTTATTAAACGGGGCTGATAACCAAATCCATAACCAAGTTAAACCAGGAGAAGTGTGGATCGCGGATCGCCTTTTATCGTTATTGGAACTCAATATTGGTGATGTTATTGCCATTGGTGATGCTGAACTGCCAATCAGTGGCGTGATTGAATCGGAACCTGAGTTAGCGTTTAACCCATTTCGTACCATGCCAAGTGTGTTTATTCATCAGGCAGATTTAGATAAAACAGGCGCTATTCAATTGGGCAGCCGCGTTAAATATCGCACCTTATTTAAAGGTAATGATAAGGCAATCTCTCTATTGCAAAGTGATTATGAGTTGCAAGCAGGAGAGCGTTGGATAAGCGAAGAGACTCAAGGTCGCACCGCTGATCTAATGCAAAAAGCCAAACAGTATTTGTCACTGACTATCTTGATGGTGATATTAATGGCATCCGTCACCTTAGTATTAACGTGTCAGCATTATGCGACCAGTCGTGCTAATACTGTTGCCATGTTAAAAAGCATGGGCGCAAGCAAGCAGTGGTTGAAACGTTGGTTATTAAGCCAAGTGGGTTTGATGTTCTTTACTGGTGTGGTGGCAGGTTCGTTAATTGGTCTGGGATTAGAGTTATTACTGCGTATTCCACTGGCAGGTATTTTACCAGAAGACTTACCAAGTTACGGTTGGCAGCCATTTGTGTTTGGCTCGGTTGTGGCGCTGTTTATCGGTTTACCCGCTTTAGGCATCCCACTATTGCGTTTATTAGACACTCCTGCGATAGCGGTACTTCAATCTCAAATCACCGCATCGTCTAAAAAAGGCTTGTGGTTAATTGCGGTACCAGTGGTGGCTTTCTTATTTATGTACGGCAATAACAGCCTAGTCTGGATGGTATCAGTTGGTTTAGTGGTGCTGTTTGTCTTACTTTCTGGTATTAGCTATGGCTTAGTGCATCTGTTTGGGCGCTTTAAATGGGGTGCGGCGATGACCCTAGCGCTTAGTCGCATTAAACGTTCTCCAAAAAACAGCATGATGCAATTAGCCGCATTGTCGGGTTCATTAATGTTAGTTGCCGTGATCTGGTTAGTGAGAACCGATTTACTAGGGGATTGGCAACAAACGCTTCCACCTGATGCTCCGAATGTATTTGCGATGAATATTGCGCCTTATGAGCAACAAGAATACTTACAAGCATTAGATAATGAAAAGCTAGATAGATCGGATGGTTATCCAATTATTCGTGGTCGTTTAACTGAAATTAACGGGGAAAGCACTAAAGAGAAAATGAAAGGCGAAGGACAAGGCTCAGATGCACTACGTCGTGAGATTAACTTTACGTGGCGTGATGAGTTGCCGGTTCATAATCAAGTCACAGCAGGGGCATGGACGAAAGAAAATGGAGTCTCTGTTGAGCAAAATGTGGCGAATGATTTGGATATTCAAATTGGCGATACGTTGAGTTTTTCGGTAAACAGCCAACTCTTTTCTGCTGAGGTAAATTCTATTCGTGTTGTGGATTGGCAGAGCATGAAACCGAACTTCTATTTTATCTTCACGCCCGATGTGATTGCGGATTTACCTGCCACTTGGTTAGTGAGCTTTAAAGTCGATGACAACGAAAATACGCTATTGAATCAACTGGCTCGTGATTACCCCACGGTAAGCTTATTGGACTTTAGGACCATGGGTGGCAAAATCCAAGCGATGCTTGCTCAAATTACGTGGTCACTGAGTGTTTTAGCTGGTTTAGGCGTGGTGAGTGGCGTGTTGTTGATATTCACTTTACTGCGTTTAAGTCTGTATCAGCGTCAACGTGAAATTACCCTTTATCGAACTCTTGGAGCAAGCCGTCAGCGTATTAGCCAGACATTATGGAGTGAATATGGGGTCATGGCATTAGCAGCAGGTTTTGTGGCGGTGATGGGGGCAGAAGCAATCGTATTTAGCTTAGTGAAATGGGGCTTTAAGCTTGAGCCCACATTGCACATAGGTATGTGGATTGTGTTGCCATTACTCGCCATGATGATTGTATTTATGAGTCTGGTCAGTGTGATAAAACAGTTACTAAAACCATTGAAATAAGCATTTATATTCGTTAATTTAATAATACGATTGAAGGAAGAAGATATATATATTCTTCCTTCAATTGACGATTCAATATGATTTTTTAGATTCAATTATTATATTCTTTTAATCAAAGATACATAAGATAGCAAGTTAAATTTATGGCATGGAGTGCTTATATATCAATAGGTTAATTATTGGTTTCAAACGTTGCCAAGATGTTTTATGAGGAAAGTATAAAAATAATCTAGTGATTGATATAATTAAAAACTAAGAGTAGTCTGAAAAATAGACTTAATTGAACTACTATATATTTATAACTTTTTTTGGTCTTGATAATAAAATCAAGTTACAAATGTTAATGTGGTTTTATTTACTATTTATATAATGACACTTAAGGCATTTATTTATGAAAAAGAGAACTATTTTATTCACACTGTTATTAGCATGTTCATCAACGCTTGCATTTGCTAACGATCAGCCTACTAATTATCAGGATGAATTTTCAAAGCCGATGGATGGAGTCAATACGGTAGCCTCTGTATTGAGCGCCAGTGCTGTTATTGACGATACTCCGATCCTATTAACCGGTTACTTAATTGAACCTTTAGGTAAAGAAGTTTACTTGTTTAAAGATGAGACGGGGTCATTAAATGTAAAAATTGATGGTGACAAAATGTCTGGCTTACAAGTAAAACCAAACGATAAAGTGACGATTAAAGGTGAGATAAATAAAGAAGATAATTACCTTATTTATGTAGATAGCATTACTGTTAACTGATCCGTATTCATCGTTATGGATTGAAACATATTAATTCTGTGAGTATGAGAAGCAATACATTACACTGCCTATCTTGCTTATTTAAAGGATTACTATGAAAGCTATATTTTTAACATTAGCCCTGACTTTTTCTGCGGGCGTTGCGGCAAATACAACGACTGAGTCAACGGATATGATTGATGACCAATCAATGGTTGTTAACGCGCCTGTAGATATGAAAGCCGTCATGAAAGAGATGAGATTAGAATATAAGCTAGGCGAGCGAGCGACGTCTCTTGAGGATATGAATCAAGTTGTGACTAAACTAGAATCTCTTATTGATCAGTTAAAGCAGGGCGAATACACCCCAGAAAAACAGGCCATGTATCAAGAAGGTTTTAATAAGTTATCGGCTTCTGTTGCGTTGGTTAAAGCAGAGTTGGATGCGGGTGATTTAGAGAAAGCACAAGCTGTACTTGAGCAAGTTGACGAACTACGAGTTGAATACCACAAAAAACGTAATCCAAGTATTTGGAGTAAGATCTTTGGATAGTAAAGCGGTCTAGTGAGTAAAAAAATGGAGCTAATCAGCTCCATTTTTGTTTTTAATTAACTGTTATATATCTTATCGAAATTCTTCTGATTCAAGTTAACCACAAAGCTTAGCTTTCTATTCCAATCATTGCTTTTTAAGCAACTATGCTTTGTTTTTTACTGTATTCTAACCTTTGATGACAAAGTCTATTCTTTAAACCTTAAATTACTTATGAAATTAAAGGCTAAGAATGAATACTATTAAGACTGCTACCGTTGCTTCATGTTTTTCTGTGACAGCTAAAATTATAATTAAAGACCTAATAGCATCGGGTACTAAAATTGTGGCTTTTGGCCGTAAAGGTGATGAAGAGCGTGCAAAAGAGATGGAAGATCAATATGGAGATAAAATAACAGTACTTCTTGGTGACTTATCAAATGAAGCTGAAAGTAAAGATCTTGTTACACAAGCTTCTGATATCTTAGGGAAAATTGAAGCTCACTATCATTGCACTGGTGTTTATACATGGGGACACTGGAAAGACATTGATGTTAAAGACGTGGATTTATTATTCAATGCTAATTTTACAACCGCTTTTGTGTTTGGTCGTGAAATTTTTAACGCAATGGAAAAAAGTGGTGGCGGCTCGATTATGTTCGTTTCAGCTCGTGACACAATCCGCAATATTTCAGCAGGTTTCGGTCCTTATATGGCGTCTAAACTTGCTTTGAATGGCCTTGTGGAAAGTATGGCAGCAGAAGGCGTCGCTTCTAATATCAAAATTAATGCTATTCTACCTACTATTATTAATACAGAAGTCAATCGAAGAGCGATGCCAGGCGCAGATTATTCAACATGGGTAGATCCGGCAGAGATGGCCGAGTTAATGATTGAATTGACGCAATCATCAAAAACAAATTTAAGTGGTTCTCTCATTGCTTTTAATGGAAAAATGCAATAGTTCAATAGTTCAATAGTTCAATAGTTCAATATTTTGAGATCATTGCTAGAAGTATAAGTCAGGTGAATTATGATTAAGCGTTTACAATATTTTAATACAGTCGTTGAGACAAAAAACATGTCGGAAACTAGCCGTATTTTTGATGTGCAGCCTTCCTCGATCTCGCGTCAACTTACCGTACTAGAAAATGATCTTGGAGTGAGATTAATCAAGCGTAACAGCCGGAGTATCTCATTGACAGAAGCAGGATATCAATTTTACAGATATTCTAAGCAAATAATCGTAGAGCTAGATGAAGCGAAACGTGTCGTTAATGATTTACAAGAAATGCCACGTGGTATGTTAAATATCAGTGCAACTGTAGGCTTTGGTGAAGCGATAATTATCCCTTTACTTCCTAAGTTCAAAGCTAAATATCCTGAAGTAGATTTGAGGGTTGAGCTGACCGAGAGAGTTTTGGATCTAGTTGAAGAAAATGTAGATGTAGCTATTAGAAGTGGTAGTTTGTCTGATTCCTCCATGATTGCTACTAAGTTATCTATAAATGATTTTGTATTGTGTGCTAGTCCGACTTATTTAAAAGTAAATGGCAGTCCATTAAGATTAGAGGATTTGTCTAATCACCTTTGTATTAAATACGGTTATGCTGGTTGGGGTAATTGGTTTTTAAAAGGTGATAAACTTGAAAGCATTGAAATTGAAAATTCAATAGAAATCAATACAGTTAATGGTCAAAAACAACTGGTGCTGAATCATGGAGGGTTAGCTCTAATTCCATTTTGGGCAGTAAAAGGGGAATTAGATCGTGGGGAACTTGTTAAAGTAATGAGTGATTATAGCTTTTGCCCTAATGGAAAAGAGACTGCAGTCTATGCTATTTTTTTAAGGAGAGAACTTATTTCACCTAAAATTAGAGTGTTTCTAGATTTTTTAAAGGATCAACTAGGTTGAAGGACCTAAATAAAGCGTCACAAAAAGCGTAATCCAAGTATTTGGAGTAAGATCTTTGGATAGTAAAGCGATCTAGTGAGTAAAAAAATGGAGCTAATCAGCTCCATTTTTGTTTTTAATTAACTGTTATATATCTTATCGAAATTCTTCTGATTCCAACCAACCATCACTTGATCACCAATCTTAAGAACAGGGATAGAACGAGCGCCCATGGCTTGTAACTCCTTGCGTCCTCGTTGCATTTTTGCGTTGGTCAATCGATACGCAATTTTTTTAGAATCAAGGTAACGCTGTGCATCTTTGCAATGTGGGCATTTGTCAGCGACATATAAAACAATACGTTTCATTATTATCTCTCAGTTAAATCTAGTGATACTGGTAGCGTAACTTATACAAACAGGTACGGGAATAGCTTACGACGCTCTTCAGGAGTTAACGCTTCTACTCGGGCAATATTTATATCAGGAATTGCTTCAGGGTTTGGATAGTGTTTCAGTATTTTTGCCATACTTTCTTCACGAATAAGATGCAGTACAGGATAAGGAGAACGGTTTGTTAAGTTCTCATCGTCTTCTGGCTCAGCACCGCCAAAGCAATAATTTGGATGGAAAGTTGCAATTTGGAATGTGCCTTCCCATTCTTGTTGCTTGATAAGAGCATCAATCCAATCTAAGAAGAAATTGTAATCCATGAAATCTTGCAGCATGTTTGGAATAGCAACTAATGTTGTTTCTAACTCTTCTGCTGTTTTTGAATTTAGGTTCATTAATTCTTGCAACACATCTTCGAGCAGAACTTCTTCCGTTGTCGCTTCTGATACAAAAACTTTGATTTGTTTATTACGGTTAGGTTTTGCTGCAAATGGGCAAAGATTAAGGCCGATCACCACATCTTCCAACCATTGTTGAACTTCTTGCTCTATTTTTTGAATATTCATGCTGACTTCATTTTTATGTACAATATTTTTGGCAAGAATAACAGATTATCGTTGAGTTTAGAAACTACCAACACATGAATAAACTCAGATAGCTATCTACATGAATTGAAAATAAGGAGTCCCAATAGATGATTGATTGAATAAACCTTCTTCGAATTCATTTGCTGTGATTGGTTTTGAGTAAAGATACCCTTGGATAAGGTCAACCCCTTCACTTGTTACAAAGCGTTCTTGATTTTTATTTTCAACCCCTTCAACAACTACCTTGAGTTGCAATTTTTTGGCGATATTTATCATGGCACATACAATATTTTGGTCCTCGACATTATGCTCTACATTATCAATGAAACTTTTATCGATTTTTAAGGAGTCAAATGGGTATTTTTTCAAATATTGAAAAGAAGCATAACCGGTTCCAAAGTCATCAAGTGCAATAGATATTCCCATCTCATGTAATTGAGTAAGGGTGCTGATGGCTAATTCTTCATCTGCAATTAATCCACTTTCTGTTACCTCAAGTTCTAAATTTTTAGCTGGAAGATTATAGATATCCAATAATTGTTGAATATGTTGTACAAGAGATGGATCTTTTAATTGAACTGCGGATAGATTGACGGCAGTGACAAAATTTGGCGAATGTAAGATCCATTCTGATGTTTGTTGAATGGCACTTCTTAATGCAAAATTACCAAGCTCATAAATAAGTCCATTTCGTTCAGCTAACTGAATCAAAACGTCATTAGAAATAGTAGCTAGATGAGGATGATTCCAACGTAATAGGACTTCACAGCCTAACCATTGTTTAGTGTAAGGACATACTTTAGGTTGGTAGTTTAAAAAGAGGTCATTATTACGGACCGCTTCTAATAAATAGCCTTCAATTTTGTGTTCTGATAGGCTTGATTTAACAGGTAACGAACGCTCTGAAATCGTGAATGTTTTACCATGATTTTGACACTCTACAACGGTGTTATACGCACATTGCAGCAATTCTGTACGGGATGCTTGATTGTTAGAGTGCACGGCACCAATATAACTTTGCAGGTGGATAAACTCTTCGTTATTTGAAAAACGAGTTTGTCCAATTTCAGAGAGGTGCTGACATAGTTTAGGTAGTTTTTCTTTATCTGTATGAATGACTAATAAAATGTCAGAAGAGTCTAATCGACCTGTGACAGAGGTGTCAGTGACTTTGGATAATTTAGATCGATATTTAGTTAAGATAAGATTAAATACCGAGTGTCCGTGTTCTTGTTGTATTTTTCGACTATTAGCGAAATGAATATGCAATAAAACAAAATTCTTGTTAGTGCAGATTAATTTATCTATGTGTCGATATAGTGCTGTCGTATTTAAAAAACCAGTACCAATATCATGACTTTTATGATATTCCACTTTTTGCTCTGCTGCTCGACGACAATCTATTTCATTCGCTAATTTGGTATTTATTTTATTAATATCATTGGTTTTACTGGCTATTTCTTGTTGTAGTTTTAGGTGGTTTTTTAATAATTCAGTATGTTGAAATAGAGTATTCAGTTGGGCTTCTATAGATTGTTGGTATGTAGCTAATAAACGTTGGTAAGCCGGGTTAAAAGCATTTTCTTTACTATCGAGAATGCACACGGTTCCAAAAGGCGTGTTATCCGGCCAAAAAAGAGGCAAGCCACAATAAGCAATCATATTAAGATTGGTATCTGGGCTATTTTCCCACTCGGGGTTTTTAAGTGCATTAGGTACTAATAATTGATGGCGATGTTTAACGACATGCTCACAATATAAATTTTGATGAATGCGTTCAATATTTCCTTCGATGTAAGGATTCGCCAATGAGTCATTAGATGAAAATACCTCAATCGTTTCATGATGAATACGCATCACAAGAGCGACAGGTACCTCAGTAAGATCAGCAAGAACATTAAGCATATTCTGCCAATCTTGTTTTATCTTATCAGGAATAACAATCGAAGATGTGAGGGACTTCTGCATGTTTAGGCACCTAGTAACTAATAATTACATTAATAATATGCTGTTCATAATAACAGGTAAGAATGAAAAACAGGCGTATCATTTTTAATACTTACGGGTCTTGTCTCATATAAACTAACGTATTGTATTACCTTCATTTACTGTGCTTATTATTATTATTATTATTGCCCACGTGCAAAAATCATTACCTTTACGGTCATTAATAAAATAGTGACATCGGATTTTATCCAACTAGAAATAGATCTAAGAGAAAGAGCATAGCTGTGATCAAATCCTACTTTAGAACGCACATCTTCAATGCAAGTGTCATAACCTTGGTTGACTTGAGCAAGGCCAGTTATTCCTGGAAGCACCCCATAAGTACGTTCGCTAAAATAAGGTATTTCGCGATCTAATTTACTATAAAAGGTAGGTCGCTCAGGCCTTGGGCCCACTAGAGACATATCACCATTCAGTACATTAAAAAATTGTGGCAGTTCATCTAAACGAGTTTTTCTTAAGAAGCGGCCGACGAGAGTTACTCGACTATCGCCGTCGGTTGCTAGTGTTGCCCCTGTTGCTGCTTCGGCATCTTGCACCATGCTTCTGAATTTAATCATCTCAAAGACATGTATTTGGTCAGGCATCGCTCTCCCTACTCGCAGTTGACGATAAAAAATAGGGCCTGTTGAATTGAGTTTTATCGCAAGAGCAATAAAAGGAAACAGCGGCAGTGTGAGTATTAATCCAATAATAGATAAGCACACATCAAAGGTACGTTTAGCGCGAATAATTGGTTTATTAATTGTGTAGTAAGAATCCATCATAATAGTGTCCCTTATTATTTATGTACTCGAGTCCATGACATCGGTTTATTGAATAGATAGGTAAGGCCACCGATAAAATTAGCGGTATGTCCTGTGATGAGATAGGTAATGGTTTGGCAATATTTATTTGAAAATAAAGTAGGAAAAATAAAGCCAAACAAACCAATGCTGTAACCTAATGTTTGCCCAATAAAGGCGACCAGAAAAATTGGGTTTGAAAGAAGCAGTATGGACCCAATATACGCAATGATCATAAAATATGGCATTGTAAATCTAAGCCCTTTACCGGAGAAAAAAGTAAATGCAGTTCCTCTGTATTTTGGACTAAATAAAGGGGCTAAACGTAGCAATTGTTGAAGATTACCCGCAGATATTCGTAAGCGGCGTGCAAAATCATCTTTTTGGATAACTCGTTCTAATTCGAGTGCTCGCATTCTAGGATCATAAATAGCTTGATAGCCTTGCTCTACGATTTTCATTGGTAAGATAAAGTCATCGTTAATGATGTCGTTATCTAATGGGATAAATAATTCATTTCTAAAAAGATAAAATGCGCCATGCGAACCTAAACTGGACCCAATCATGGCTTCTTGTTGTTTAATGGTAGTCTGGTATTCCCAATATTTTTTCTCGCCAATTGAGCTTGGCGTTAACAGATGATAAGTTGGGTTTACCACTCCTACCTCTGGGTTATTAAAGTGCTTTGCCGCAATTAACAATGCATCGTAGGAAAGTAGGGCTGATACATCACTTAACGCGATAATATCGCTGTCATATTGAGGGATTAATTGATTAAGTAGAGAGACTTTCCCCTGATTTTCTTCAAACACATGAACTTCAATGTGTACATCAGAGCAAACGGCTTCTTGAATGGTGTCATACGCAATATTAACGGTATCATCACTGCACCCATCGCAAGCAATAATGATAGACAGTTTTTGCGATGGATAATCCAGACAGGATAGGTTACGGATCTTATCCGCTATCCATTCTTGTTCATTATAAGCCGGAATGATCATTGTAATGGTTGGCAGAGCACGATCTTTTTTTGATTGATGAAACCCTCTTGGAGTGAATGGCATATTTTGTTGTGGGTAACGAGTAGCCAACAAACGTAATAGCATCGGATACAATGCGTGATGGTAGACTACCGCAATAATACTAAAGGTGGTTATGATGATAAGAAAAATGTTCATATAGTCACTCCCGAAAAGTATAAATGTTCATAAGCGGTTGCCATAGATTTTGCGTGATTGTTTTTTAGAATGAAGTCTCTTGGGTTGCCAACGTTGGATTGTTGGGTAATCGAATTAATGGCTGCTGTCAGCATAATAGGACGGTTACTATTGACCAATTGACTATAGATTGGACAGAGTGTTTCGGCGACACCTCCTACATTATTTGCAATACAAGGGATCCCACAGGCTTGAGCTTCTAGAGTTGAGAGAGGAAATCCTTCGTTATTTGATGGCAAGCAAAATACATCTAACGCTTGATAGAAGGTTGGCATGTGATCAATATGACCAAGAAAGTGAACTCTATCTTCTAACTTATATTGATGAACTAATGCGTGTAAATGCGATTTTCTTGAACCAGAACCAGCCAGTAGCAAATGGTATTTTTTATTTAGAAAGCGAAAGGCTTCTATAAGGTTAGGTTGCCCTTTCACGGTCTCTAACCTTGCGGCATTTCCAACCACAATCGCGCCTCTAGGTAATACTATGCCTAATGAATGTCTTGCTTGCGCCTTATTACCTACCGTAAATTTATTAGGGTCTATTCCATTTTTAATCGTGTAGATAGGGTATTGATTATATATACGAGCTAATGATTTTTTTACGAAATTAGCATCTGCAACTAATGTTGGCTTGGATAAGGTAAGGATGGATTGCTGTAAATAGCGATGTTTTTTGCTATTTAAGTGCCAAGCATCATGTTCAGTATGTACATGCGTTATTTTACGATTTAGTAAGGCAGTGAGGCCTGAATAAATTAACGGACCAATATGGTGAGAGTGAAGTACATCCACATGGTATTGCTTAGATATTGAAAGTAATTGTTTAACCACAGCAATGGAAAAACCGGGTGATTTATTTAAGCAAATTACACGGTCTTGGTAGCGAGCCAATCTTGGCCAATGATCTAATGTATCTTTGAGTGTCCCTTCTAGACTCACAACCATTGTTTTGTGGTTTGGATTAGAAAACTCCAACATATCTAACACCATGGTTTCTAATCCACCAGGAGAAAGGTGTTGGACAACATGAATAATGTTTTTCATAGCAAGCTCCTTTTTATTATTTATTTAATAATTGCAGGGTTTGTGCCAGTTATATTGTCCTTTATATTCAATGGTTTATATTTAAAAAGTGAATATTTGCAAATTGAGAATGAATATAACAATTAATTTGAAAATGGATGTGACGTATAACAGTGATCAGGAGTGGGTTGCTTACTTTGTGGTTGGCGAAAGTATTTAATTGGTTGTGGTGGAATTCGGCTTAATACGGGAGCTTCACTCAGCAGTACTATTTCATCTTTTCGACGAATCGTGGTGTCGCATAATTCTGCGATCACGGCTAAACCAGCTCCTAAACCAATCCCTCCAAATATCCCTGCAATAATAAAAAGAAGGTTTGGTAAGTTTGATGGACTATTGGGTTTATAGGGTCTATCAATGATTTTTACTCGCTTTTCTTGTTCAAATATACCAAGAGAATGAGTTAACTTTGCCATTTCAAAACGCTCGACTAAGTCATCATATAATCCACGTTTTAAAACTAAATCTCGTTGTAATTGATACAGTTCCTTTTCATTGTTACCAAAGTTAGATGCTTGAATTTCAAGATCTTTTATCATGGTTTCTAGAACCAAAGCCTCTTCTGTTAATGCATCGACTTTACTGGTTGCTTTTTGTAATTCTTCCAATTGTGATAATAGAATTGGAGGCGCTTTAGATAAATTGTCAACACTATTACTGCTTGCTATATCCCAAAGTTGTTCACTGCTTATTCCGGGTTGTGTTTGAGAAAGTAAGCGAGTTCGTTCTTCTTCTAATCGATTTAGGTTTCTTAATTTACCTTGTACTTTACTGTGCTGCGGTGTGTATTTAGCTTGAAGTAAGGTTAACTCCCCACGAATACGAATTATCTGTTCTTCTAATTTCCCAATTACTGGATTAGTTTTTGAAAGCTGTAGGTCAATTGACCCTAAGCGTTTTTTTGCGCCAGCAAGTTCTGCTTGGCGTTCATAGAGGCGCTGTTTGAGCTTAGTTAAACGAGCTAAACTGGTAATTTGCATTTCTGGTAAGGTGGTATCACTACGACTTTTAAATTCCGCCAGTTTTTCCTCAGCGAGATCTAACTCTTGGCGACGATGTTTTATGTTATCTGATAAAAATTGGCTTGAGTCTTTCATTGATGAACGTTCTGGTGCCAGTAGTTGCTCAGTAAAATGACGGCTGACAGCGTCTAAAGTGTCTTTCATTCCTTCAGGGCTGCTTGAACGGTAATCAATCCGAATTAAATCTTTACCAGCCATAGTGACCGATAAATTATTAGAGAGTTCAGCAATGGCATTATCTATCGCTTGTGGCGCCATCGAATCATGCGTGTAACCTCTTTCTTCGGCAACTAGGCCTAAAATATGTCGGCTATGCAGCAATGTTTGTAGTGAACTTAACCGTTCTTTTAGCATGGTAGATACGGCTAAATCCTCAAGAAATGGATTCATTTTTGCTGTCTCTTGGATCAACATACTGGTGTGAGAATCGTAATATTTTGGTGCTAATTTTCCAATGGTAAATCCTATGACAGGCACTAATAAAATAGGGATTACAATTAGATAACGTCGACGCCACGCTGATTCTAAGATAATTAAAAAACGCTGACTTAGTGTGATCATAATTCCTCCAACCATGCGTCAAGCTGTTTTGCTTTGGCTTGCCATGTGTGAGATTTAATCAAATTGAACTGTTGTTGCCTCTGCTGAGTGCTCTCTGATTTATTCAGAGTTAACCAATGTTGCTGAATGGTATTTAAACTTGTATTAAATTCATTTATTGAATTTACAGTGTGAATCACTGATTTATAAGGAGCAAGCGCAGGAAAATCGGTACTGATAATAGGCGTTCCGGTCGCCAAATATTCTAAGAGCTTTAAAGGGTTACACGAGCGAATTTGGTCGTTATCAATAAAAGGTAATAAGCTCGCTTGCCAGTGTTGACTATAACGAGGCAATTGGTGATGAGGCTTAGGGCCAAGAAAGTGTACATTGTTTCTTTCAAGAATAGGCTGATAGGGCAATTCATTTTGACCAATGAAGACAAAGTGCCAATCTGGATTAGTTTCAATCACTTGGTTAAGTAAGTCGTAATCTAGCCATTTAGATAAACTGCCGTAAAAACCAGCGATAGGTCGGCCGTCATTAGGTAAATCCTTCGCTCTAAAAATAGGTTGATTAAATAGCGTAAAATCAACGCCATGGGGTAAGAACTTCACTTTTTCTTGAGGGAATTTCTCACATAATATTGGACTGGCTGCCAAAATTAAATCTGATTTTTGTATTAGTTTTTTCTCGTGCTCAAGTACGACACCATGATCAACCCCCGCTAGTGCGCCAAAATCATCACCGCAGTAATAAATGACATTTGCTTCTTCTAAACTGCCACAAATGTCAGCTACGGTCGGTAAAGAAGTCCATAGAATAGGGTGCTGCAGTTTTGCTTTTTTTATTATTGGTTTCAGCTGTTTTACGATTAACTGTTTTGCTACCCATCGAAAAAATCTTCCTTTAGGCGCGGGAATTGTTTTGAGATTAATCGTTTGAAAAGGCGCAGATTGCAGGGCTTCCTTAGTATTGATTTTTTTCTGAGTCAGTTTGTGCCATGCACGTTTTATGTCATGCAATGACCAATTAGGTTGACGCAACCCTATTGAGTTAATCCAAATAACTTTTCTAGTCAGTGATAATTGTTTAATTAAATGTTGAGTACTTGACGGTAAACCACCCCAATCTTCGCCAAAAACGATAAGATCATGCTTCATAATACATTTCCTCTTTGATGGTTTCTGAGTGGTTGATAGCTAATGGTTTGATGATTTTTGCTGGGTTTCCGCCTGCTAATACAAATGGCGGTAAGCTTTTGGTTACGACACTACCTGAAGCGACAATGGTTCCTTCGCCGACGGTGACATTACCAATGATGCTAACGCGAGAGCCAAGCCATACGTCTTTCTCCAAAATTATGTTACCTACTTGGCTATCTAAATCGGCTTTGCCTAATGCACGCTCTGTTGGGTCAATTGGATGTCCTGGATAACCGCACAAAAAACCTTGTCCAGCAATACGTACATTGTCACCAATAACAATGCGGTTACCGACAGCAATGGTGGTTTGCCAACAAATATCGACATTGTTTCCGACGGTCAGGGTTGGGTTCTCGGAATTAGTTCGTCCGCTGAAGGTGGTTTGTCCTGAGATCCGACAATCATCTCCAATGGTCATTGTTAATGGGCCACTAAAAAAAGGCAGTCCGCCATATAATAAAATGCGTTTTCCATATGCATCTAAACGTCCTTTAAAGGCGGGAACATAAAAAACAAGATGCGTGAATGCTTGCCATTGAGTGGTAATGGTTTTATGCAGCCCATAAAAAAGAGCATTAATAGGGCGAGGTGTAGGTAGTTCGAAAAAGCGAATCGATTTCGCGATTTGAAATAGACGAGAAGCAAGTGGGCTTTTCCCCTCTTTTAGCCATTGTTTTAATCGATAAACAGATAATGTACTCATAGTGGCATTCCTTTTTTGGTTGCTTATATAATAAGTACTTCATGGATTGTGCCAGTTATTTTTCATTTGTTTATCAATGGGATAGCTTTTATATTTTTAGGGGGTATTTATTTTCTCATTTTGAGACTCGATTTGAATAGGAGAAATCATGAGTTTGATTCATTGATCTTAGCTAATGCTATCTCACTGGTTTTATTAACCGCAACGACCAATGCCGCTAGAATGTAAATCGGCCAGTTGAACCCTTGAGTTAAAAAAGTACCAGAAACAATGGTGCCAATTAATCCTGCGAATACCGCTTGAGCACAGGTATATATGGCAGGATCAATTCTATCTTGTACCGCTTTTACTGCTTGTAGTGTTTTATTCGCATTTTTTATTAATACAGCAATTAAGCTAATAAAAATAATTAACCCAAGAAAACCAGTTTCTGCCAGTACACCAAACCATGTACTGTGAACGGCATGGTTTAATCCATCCCAATGAGGACTGTAATAGAAATAATTAGCAAAAAAGTTATCTAAACCAACCCCTGTAAATGGGTGACTTATTGCCATTTTAACCGCGGCTTCCCATGCGTATAATCGTCCCATTGATGAGGCATCAATACCAGCCTCTGCTGCGCCTCCTGATGATCGATCTGAAATTCCTGCAACAATAAATAAAATCCCTCCGGCGATAACGGCGATAGAGATAAGGAGTGCTTTAGATTTGATTCGTTGTAAGCCATAAATACCGAAAACAGCGACCATCCCTAATAGCCCGCCTCGGCTTTGGGTTGCGATTACAGCCCAAAAAAGAATAGGGATAGCGATAAATCCGAGCAGACGTTGATGCCAAGGCAATTGATGAGTCACTAATAACCCGACGGCAAATGAAGTAGGGAACATAAGAACTAGCGCAAGATCGTTAGGGTCCCCCAACATTGAGCCAAATTCTCGTCCAATCGTGACACGAGTTCCTTCCACTAAACCAATGCCTCCTAACTTATTTTGAATGGCGACGATTCCGACAAGAACTCCAGCAATGGTGATCGCCTTTAAAGTGAATGAGAGCTGTTGAGGGCTTCGGACTAATACCGCAATAGCAAATGTCATCAGGATTATTTTCCAATAAATACCTTTGAAATATTCAATAGCAATAGGTCGATTACTAGCAAAGACAATTCCTATAATTATCAAAATCATAAAGCAGGTAAGTAACGTAAATTCTTTACACCAAAACAATTTTATTTGTTTGGTTATACCGACTTGCCAACTCAATGCCGCCAAAGATCCAAGAGACAATAACAGTGGGATTTTAAGGTTGTAAATTTGCGGGAAGACCTCATGAATGCGGAAAAAAGAGAAGATCACAAACAGTAATACCATCAGAAAAGGGCGATTAAGAGTATAAAGCACAGCAAGAGGTAAAATACCTAGCACGATAATTAAAGCGGGGTGAGGAAATAAGCGCCATAAAACCCCTGCAAACAGTGAGCAGATAATTGCAGTAAACCATTGCAGTGATTTTGATTGGAATGGTGCATCATTCATCATCATAACTTGCCTCTTTGTTGGTTACCTTTCTTGTGCTGAAATAGGGTGATTAATGCTTTTGATTAGATTGATTAAGCAGACTTCAGCGCTTCGGCTCCAGTTATCACCATAATAGACGAGCAGTAAGGTTACTTTTTGATATAAGAGATAAAGCAAAGGGAGTGCCAGATTGTTAAGGTGTTTATCTGATTGATTCTATTATCAATATTTTTTCTTTGAGGGCGATTTATCAAAATGAGAATAGGTTTTTTCAATTTGAGAGAAAGGAGCGTGAAGATGAATGCTGCTATATTTTATAGGCTGCCACTATTGTTGGTATGACAGCGTCTGTAGAAAAATTGGCTTGGATGGTTTGTTGTGCAGCTTGTTGAATTTTCGTTTTTTGAGAAGAGGGAAGCGTAAACCAATGAGTTAATGTGTCGGATAACTGCTTAGGTTCAACTATCCAGCCATTCTTTTGGTGTTCAATTAGTTTATGAAGATTGCCAACAGGTGTCGATATTACTGGAATGCCTCTTCCCATCGCTTCTAGTGCCGTCATGGGTAAGCCTTCATAGCGAGAGCAAATAATTAATAACCCAATGTCTCGCCAAATGGTGTCCATAGAATCTTGGTGGCCATGAAAAACGACATTGCGTAGATCTCGGTTATTCAATTCTTGTTCCATTGGACCAGAACCATAAATATGAAATTTGTGCTCTGGATGCTGCTGGGCTAGTTGAATAAAGCGATCTGGGGCTTTTTCATGGCTTAAACGGCCAACAAAAGCGATTTGTTGCCCTTGATGCTGAGTAAGGCCTTGGGTGTTGATAAAGTTATTTAGTATCGTTGTTTTACTCGGTACACGTTGGCCTATTTGCTCACTGACTGAAAAACGATAGTGGCTTAATGGGGCGCTCCATCTATCTAGAAAATCATATATTGCCAGTTTACCTTGGCTTACTTCTCCTGCATGAAAAGTAGTAATAAAGCGTATTTTTTGATGCGATGTGAGCAAAGATAAGCGCAATAAACGTGAGTAAAGTCCGGCTTTATAACCGTGAGAGTGAATAACCGTGGGAGAGTGGTGACGTGTATAGCGAAATAAATCACGCAATGATCCATTTAAAAAACGATAAGAAATATTGGTATTATTCAGCAAATGGATCAGCGGGTGAGGCTGCTCGTATTGACGCAGAAAAATCACTCGCACAGTATGATTGAATGATTTTAATCCCTGTGCGAGTTGTAAAATGTGAGTTTCTATTCCCCCCACATCTCGACTGTCTAATAGTAGCCAAACCTCGTTCTTGTCTTTAGGAGTCTGATTCTTCATACGCTTCCCACGCCTGTTTTTTGCGGTATAAAGTTGATGGACTGAGTTCAAGTAAGACCGCCGCATTTAAAACATTGCCATTACATTGGTCAATGGCGTTTTGAATGACTTCTCTTTCTATATCAGCCATTGGACGAATTGCACTGGTATTGATGTCCAGAGGTACAGCAGCGTCTTGATGGCTAGGTTGAGATTCCGTGGTGTTATCTTGATGAGGTTGAATCGACACTTCTTTTTGAAGCGGTTGAGCTTTAGTCTGCGGTTTCGCTTGTAGTTTAGGTGTTGGTGTTAAAAAGGGTTGGTTTAATGGCGGTGGTAAATGCTCTATCGCCACATGGGTTTCATTGTGAAGAACCACTACGTTTCTGATGATATTTTGCAGCTGACGTACATTGCCTGGCCATGGGTAGTTGCATAGGATTAGTTCGACATCTCGTGTCATCGCTTTGAATTTCTTCTTGTCTTCTTTAGCGTATTTTTTTAGGAAGAAGGAAGCTATATCAATAATGTCAGTACCACGATCACGCAGTGGTGGCATTTGAATGGGAACAACATGGACACGATAGTATAAATCTTCTCTAAAACGGCCTTCGTTCACTTCAGTAAGAGGATCACGGTTGGTGGCACAGATAATACGAATATCGGTACTGAGTTCTTTACTGCCACCTAATGGCGTAAAGCGGCCTGTTTGTAAAAAACGCAGTAATTTTTTCTGCATTTCTAATTCCATTTCACACAATTCATCTAAAAAGAGCGTGCCGCCATTAGCCATCATGGCTGCCCCTTTTCGATCAGTCGTTGCGCCAGTAAATGCGCCTTTCACATGACCAAAAATTTCACTTTCCATCAAATCTCGTGGGATTGCGCCACAGTTAATGGCAACAAAGGCTTTATTATTTCGTTGGCTTTGATAATGAATGGCTTCGGCGCACACTTCTTTACCTGTCCCGCTTTCCCCGTAAATAAATACACTAGCAGTCGTTGGTGCAACGGCATCAATGGTTTTGTATACCGCTTGCATCGGTAAGCTAGAGCCAATAAACCCTTGGTATTTTTTACGGTTGAAGGTGTTTTGTAGATCTTCAACCAGATCTTCAAGTTTGGCTCGTTTAAGGTGATTACGGATAGATATTTTAAATCGGTCTGCTTGGATTGGTTTTTCAATAAAATCATCCGCACCACTTTGTAATAAATCGACGGCAATGTTGATGGTGCCATGAGCTGTCGCGACAATAACGGCGGTGGGAAGTTGATTTTCTTTCATCCATGCCAATACATCCTGTCCTGACATGTCGGGTAATTTTAAATCAAGAACGACCAATTGTGGTGGGTTCTTTTCCATGAAGGCTTTCGCTTGCTCGCCCGTGGTGACATGGAAGAATTCATACGGTTCATCTTTAACGTATTGTTTGTAAAGAATGGCTAAAGAGGTGGAATCTTCAACTAATAATACTTTTTGTAGCATAAGCAACATCCTGTTTTACCTAGCGATCATTAATATTTATTGTACTGATTTTTTTAGTTTAGTTTGTGAAGCCGAGTGCGTTTCGTTGTTCTAGTGCTAAAAATGACGCTTCAGCGAGAGCGGGTAATGAAAGAGATTTTGTTAATGCGTCATCAAATTCGTGTTGAAGGCAATGTTGTTCTATTTGGCGAGCAAGCGTAGCTAAAGCACTATTACCTAATGTGAGAGAGGTACTTCCTAACGTATGAGCCTCAAACTCTAACGCATAGAGATCATTAGTATGGGTTGCTTTTGTAATAGTTTCTACTCTCGCTTTAGATTCGATAATATAAAAACTGATTAATTCAGGCATCACACTGGCGTCAGTATCTTTAATTATTTGCTGAAGAATCGCCTCATCAACCAATATGGAGGTTGGGTGGTTATTGTTGTCTTCTTTCATAATGACCTCTCTATAAAATACTATGCTATTGGGTGTTTCGTTCTATTAACAGTAACAATGCATCGTCGTTGGGTGGTGTCCCTGCTAAGTTATCAAAGCATTTCATAACTAGAGTTAATGCCTCTTCTATTGGATGCTCTAATGTTGATAATAAGGTTTCTTTTATCCTTAACTCTAAGGTTTCTCTTTCTGAAACGGTGTTGCCCGATTCAAATAGCCCATCCGTAAATAAAGCTAATCGTTCGCCTTTTTTTAATGTCAGGCTTTGCTCTTGGTACTCTGTGATTGGTAGCAAACCGGGTAAGGTTCCTTGAACATCAACGATTTCAATTCCTTTTGATGAAAGATGGAGAGGGGCAGGATGACCTGCACTACTGATTTTTATCGTATCATCAGAAACAAAACTTAAACAACAACTTGTTAACATGGTTTGTGATAACAAGTGGTCTTTAAATGCATTATTTGAGAGGTGAGATAACAATTGTGCCGGCTGGGTGATATCTGCATTTTGCATTAACCCTCGAACATACCCAGCATATGCATAAGCGAAAAACTTAGCGCTCTCATCATGGCCCATCACATCAGCAAGTAATAACAGTGAGTTGTCTTTCTCGGTGCGTGACAATAAAAAGTCACCACCACCATGGCCCGTATTACGTTGTTGTGTTGCTATTTTCCAATGTTTTGAATCCAGTTCCGTATTGGGTAAAAGAGTGTGAGTTATTTTTTGATTCACCTGTTGAGAGAGTGATTTGTAGACTTGATCAAATCGCGCTAATACACGATGAATTGAATTAAGTAATGGCTGTTTTTGAATCGGTTTTTCTAGGTAATCATCAATGCCTAATTGAGTCGCATTATTTACTGTGTGGTGGTCTTGTAAGCGTGATAAAAAAATAAAAGGCGTACAGAAGGTGTCGGATTGTTCTAGTTTTTCTCTTAGCTCTAGACCGCCCATTTCTGGCATCTGAATGTCTGAGATGATTAAATCAACGGATTCACTGTTTAAAAATTGCAGTGCGTCTTTACCGTTATTTTTGGTGGTAACGGTAAATTCAGGTGTGAGATAGGCTTGGTAGAGGGTTCGTAGTATAGAGTCATCCTCAACGATCAATATATGGTGCGTTTTTTGGAATGCTGCGCGCTCCCATTTCATAGTGAAAACGTTATTCACACTGGTTGAAACATAATTTATTTCATCGGTTTGTGCTTGAATAATATCAATGCCTCGTCCTCCACATTTTAAGGTGAAATCACTGACATCTTCATTGCTATGCTGCGTTGTGGGGTCCCACTGCTCACCATTATCACTGATATCTAACTGCCAGTGCTTTGGCGTTTTTCGTAAGGAAAGAGTAATGGTGTCGCTAGGATATTCAGGATGTAGGACCAAGTTGGTACTCCACTCTGAAAAACAGAGTAAACATTGATGCTTAAAGGTTTGTTGAATATCCAAACGGTCGACTATTTTAGACAGTGATTGACGCAGCACTCTCACAGAATCAAGAGAGGTAGGTTGCGTATCTTCGAAAAGTAAAATGGAATTAGTCATCATTACACCACGGTTGATAAGAATCGATTATTTTGGACGATAGAAATTAGCTTAGTAGATAATCTCTTGGGTAAAAAACGGAATCTTTCGATTTCTCTGCAAATTTCATTTTTTAAACCCGGCTGATATTTATCATTAAAGACATGACCGATGAGGTTCGCTTGGTTTTTCTTTAATGATTCTATCACAATGGTCAATTCGGTTTGTAGGGTTTGGCCTGACAATATGACCATGATGGTGCCATCACACGCGCCAGCAATTGTTTGAGCTGGAATATTATCAACACTGAGTTGAGATAATGCTGAGGCATCAATGATCACTTTATCAAACTCGGTAAGCCATTGTGAAATTTGATTTTTAAGATATTTAGGCTGGCGAAGTTCCATTATATTGGCTTTGTTGGTTGGTGCTGGAAGCCCTGATAGCACCACGTTATCTTGCAGAGTGAGGGCGAGATAGTGTGGTGTCGTTTCTTTCTCTTCTTTTGGACCTGTAATAAATGACAAAGCCGTTAAACTTGGATTCTGTAAGTTAAGATCCACCAATAAAGTGCGATAACCCGCCAATAAATGTCGCTCAGTTAAGGCTTGGGCTAACGAGGTTACGCCTTCACCTGAATTGGTTGAGGTGATACACAATGAACGGCACTCTTGTTGTTCTAATTGCAAAAATACGTGCTCAATTTCCATATTGCATGCGGGTATTTTCATTATAAGGCTCCTATTAAGGCGATGGTTGCCACGATTTGGAACACGTCTTTCATCACAACACGAACTTGCTCCATGACACTTTCGTCTTTATTTGGAATGTAAATGGTGTCTCCGGCTCTTAAAACGGGAATGCTTCTGAAATCAGCGGTGCGGCTAAATTTAACAAGGTCAAAGGTTCGAGCTTGGCCTTTATCTAATGAATGATTTACGACACTGATTTTTTCAAGATAAGCGACATCGCTTGGGCCTCCCGCTTCTGCCAATAAATCTAATAAAGTCATTGAATCATTGAAGCGATAACGACCGGGTTTATTGATAGCGCCAAGTACACGAATAGTGGTTTCTTTACTTTCATCAACCCATGCTCTGTTTTTCTCTGGAACATAAATGGTGTCCCCTGTTTTTACGATAGGCAGTAATGACTCGTCACCTGTTTCAAAATAAAGTGCTAAGTTTAATTTACTGACTTTTGAGTAGCTTTTGTCGCGGTGAGTAACTCGAATGTTATGAATATCGGCATCTAATGTAGGGCCATCAGCCGCTGAAAGAATATCTAAAAAGTGCATTTCATTAGTGAAACGGTAGCGCCCCGCGGCATTTACTTGACCAAATACATAGATAGAGCTATCTGAGCTTTGGCGAACCCATTGTGCTTTGTTGTCTGATGGATCTTGCGGTAAATCATGCACTCGAATCGTTGCGCCAGCTCTAATGGTTGGCAGTGCTGAATCGGATTTTCCTTTTGAAATAAATGAATCCAAATTAAAGGTATACACTTGGTTGTTACCGTCACGATCAGGCGTTACGATCTCAATTCTTGTCGTATCTCCTCGTAAAGTAGGACCACCAACGTGTGCCAGTAAATCTAAGAATGACATTTCATCAGACCATTCGATACGGCCAGGATGTTGAACTTCACCGATTACTCTTACTGCGCGACTTGGTGCTATTTTTAACCATGATTTCTCATTCATGTCTGTTTTTTCAGGAACAAAAATAGCATCACCAGCCGCAATCGCAGGTGGACGTTGATAATTAGTGCCTTCGGTATAGCCAGATAAATCGAAATTGATAACTGCGCCATTGGCTTTAATGATCCGTATTTGGCGAGATTCAGCAAATCGAGTTGGACCACCTGCATTGGCTAAGATATCCATAAAGGTTGCGCCTTTTTTTCCTTCAAATGCCCCAGGTTTTGCTACCTCACCCATGACATAGACCATGTTTGAGCCTGATTTAATCTCTTCTTCTTGTTTAGGAACAAAGATGGTTGAACCCACTTCAAGTGGTGGTAATAAGTTGTCATCACCGGTATCTAAATAACGCTTTAGATTGAATAGCGCAGGTTTGTTTTTTGAGATTACTCGAATTTGTTCAACGCCTGCATAACGGGTTACCCCACCTGCGCGCATTAATACATCGACAAGATTGGTCCCTTTTTTATAAGAGAAAGTACCCGGCGCGTTCACTTCACCAAAGACTTTAATTGCTTTTTTACCATCGGCTGCATCACCAGCTTGAGACAGTTTTGATGGGTCAAATTCTTGTTCGATGTTACCTACCATTGGAGATGCAGGAATAAATAGGGTATCTAATGATTGAAGCTCAGGAAGTAAAGATTGATCACCCGAGTCTAAAAAGGCTTTGTAATTAAAGGTAGTCACTTTGTCTGAACGGCGAAGTTGCAAACGGTTTAACTGAGCCCCAGAACGTAAACCGCCTGCTGCATAAAGTGCCAGTTGTACGGAATCGCCATCTGACAGAGTATATTCCCCTGGTTGCTTTACGTAACCCTGAATATTAACGATTAATTGACGTTTACTTATAAATACTTGAAGATTTCGTAAGTCTTGCAATATTCTTTTCAAGCTTAATGTTACGCTAGATACCATTTGTGCTTCTGTTTTTCCTGATACAAATAGAGGCCCGACTTCAGGTAATATTACACGTCCTTGCTTATCTACTTGGAAGTCTCTATTTAAAGAATCTTCACCTGGTAGCATGATGGTGATTACGTCACCAACACGAACGGTATTATCTTTATTTTTTGAATGCACCACTGAGATAGAAGAGAACAAAATGGTGATGAGTAGAATATAAAAAATACGCATGATCTTGTCCTCTGTTATTGCCCAAGTTCTAAGGGTTGGTCGAGTTCTAATAACTCAATGGTAACTCGGCGGTTAGTTAATCTTACATGGGGCTCTGTTCCTTCAAAATAAGGGTCATTAGAACCGACGGCATCAACATGAATTCTATTTTGAGCAAGGCCAAATATACTTAAATAACGTTTTACTTGTTTCGCTCTTTCTAATGCAAGCTCTTGATTGCCATCTTCTTCGCCAACTGAATCTGCGTGACCTGTAACAAGAAGTTTAAAATCTTGATGTTTATTAAGTAACTGAGAAGCTTCAGATAAATTAACCACATACTTAGGATTCAATTCAGCTGAGTTAAAAGCAAATTGGTTGTCTCGGTTTAAGAGATCATAAATTTTTTGTGCTAACTCAATGTCTGAATTTCCTGAGTTTGAATCTGAGGGTGGTGCGCACGTTTCTTGGCGTTTTACGTAATCTAACTGTCGTTCTAAACGCTTTAATAGGTTCCGTTGAATGACTAAATCATTCGCGGCATCCAGTTGTAAGCCTCCTTCTAATTCACGAGCTATTCGAGCTTCATTTTGTTTGGCTTGATGAACGGTAGCAGGAAAACACCATTCCGCTTTTTCTAATATGAGAATATCAAGATGACGAGCGGCTAGTTCCCAATCAAAACGTAAGCCATGTTCAGGACCTAATGGTTGATCTGGCATTACAGGAGAGAATGCCGCTTGAGGATAATTTTCCGCTTCACCACCTTCACCGGGTTCGGCAAATGAAGTACAGCCTGAAATAGAAAGAAATCCAAAGCTTAGAATGAGCAATTTTTGTTTGTTCATGATGCAGCTCTCCATGAGATTACTGTCGATTTATGTCCATTTTTACAGTAATTAATAACGGTTAATGAGTTGTGCTATTTACTGGAATGGCATTTTCAATACGCAGTAACTTAAGCAATTCTAATGGTTGACCATGAGCATTTTGAATTTGCATGGTGCGTTTTTTTTCAATTAATCGTTTATATAGATACACAATGGCACCAATACCCGAAGAATCTAAAAAAGCCACTTGTGCTAGGTCGATATGAACTTGAGAGTGTTCTTGTTCAATCACTTCATCAATAGTCGGTTGGATATCTCGACAACCTACCGCATCCATATCACCTTGAACTGATAGAACAAGTGTATTTGTGTCTGATTCAAATTGATGTAATTCCATAATAAGCTCCTGATGGTTTATCTATATTGTGTTGATAGATTTAATAGAGCAGTAAGCGTGCCAATAAATATAACTGTTATATTTCATGTTCTTATGTGTTTTTGTCAATTTGATAATGAGGTCGTTAATACGAATTCTCAATTTGCAATGCAGTTTGAATCATAGGAAAAACAGAGAGGATAAGGAGAGGGGATAATTGAATATAAAGAGGAGAGATATTTTATTTTTAGTGTGATGGTCTAATGTATATAAATGGTTTTTATTCGGATGCAAAGTGATTTTCATTATAGTAAGGATGAATTTGTTATTTATTTTTTTGTTATAAAACATGCGGTTAAAATTGGCATGGCTTTTGAATGATCAGTATATAGAGCATCATAACGAGAAGGAACAAGCTATGTATCTATTTATTCGGTTATTTATTTTAATGTCCTTATTATTAAGCTCAAAAGTATTTGCGGTTGCTTTTGATTCTTGCCCAAGTAAGGCATATTTATTTCAAGGTAAACCTGTTTCAGTTTATGGCATTAACTTAGTTACTGGGACAAACAGTTTATTACAAAATAATACAGGGCTGTCTTCAAATATAAATGGGGTTGGTTTTAATGAAACCGACCGATATATATATGGGTATGACACTACAAATTACACTATTGTTCGATTAGGGCAAAATTTCCAAGCCACAACGCTTAATGTCAATGGGCTTCCTTCTGATAAAACATTTTATGTAGGGGATGTTTATCAACATCATTATTACGTTTATAGAACAGGGACAGGTTTTTATAAAATCGACCTTTCCCCTTTAGATAGCAATGTTAATGCAACACTAACAGCGCAGCGTATTACATCTACTGCGTCAGTGAGTTTAACGGATTTTGCGTTTCATCCAAGTAATAACCATTTATATGGGGTAGATAATGGCAGTGGTGGTTTGTATGAGTTTGATATCTCGACTGGAGCAGCAACTTATGTTGGTGATACGGGAGAAACGGGGACGTTTGGCGCGATGTATTTCGATGTAGATGGCAATCTTTATCTTTCTCGTAACCAAGATGGCCAAGTGTATCGTGTCAATTTATCTTCTCAAGCAATCATTGATTCAGGTGTTGTGCCTGCGATTAAATTCGCTGATGGTCCTTTTTCTAGCCAAAACGATGGGGCGAGATGTGCGAACGCACCTTTGATTGATACCGATGAACCTGCAACGATTGATTTTGGTGATGCACCAGACAGTTATGGTTCGACGTTAGCTTCTAATGGTGCTCGTCATGCTCTTGATGGAATAACTTGGTTAGGAAGTAGTGTCGATGGTGATTACTATGCGGCGCAATCTCCTGATTCGGATGATTCAATTACCAGTGATGATGAAGATGGTGTTGGCTTTGTTACGGCATTAGAGCCGGGTTTAGATACCGTTATTGCTGTGACTGCTTCGACAGCAGGAAACTTATCTGTGTGGGTTGATTGGAATGATGATGGTGACTTTGCAGGGTCCACGCATGAGTTGCTAAAATGTTAAATGCAGCTAAGTGCCAAATAATA
>NZ_CAMLHO010000014.1 GCF_946479765.1 uncultured Aliivibrio sp. | reverse complement strand
CCGTGAAGGTGGCCGTACAGTTGGTGCTGGTGTTGTTGCTAAAATCTTCGCTTAAGATTTGACTAAGTACTAATAAAAAGGGCATCATTCGATGCCCTTTTTCTGCGTTGTATTGTGTGTTGTTTTATTTTTGCTCTACACTTTTAAGAAAATGCAGAGCACAGCGCAGATAAATTAGCAAATCGCTGGTTTATAGGATGAAGAGAGTAGGGTATATTTACTCTTGTTTTTGAATTTCTGTCTAATGATGGAAAATGATTTTAGTTATGTCACAGGTTGGTTTATGAAAACAAATACTGAGACGACAGAAACTTCAGGCGCAGTTGATACAATTAAGTGGCTACTAGTTCTAGTACTACTTTCTGCTGCGGTTATTGGTAATTATTTACTAGCTGATTTGTCTGTTGTTATTCGAGCTGCCGGTGTCGTTGCATTGATTGCTGCTGCTGGTGGTATTGCTGCCTTCACAGCAAAAGGTCAAACTGCAATTGCATTTGCTCGTGAATCAAGAATGGAAGTACGTAAAGTTGTTTGGCCTACACGCCAAGAAACAATGCAAACAACTTTCATAGTTCTAGCTGTATGTATCGTAATGGCTCTTATTCTATGGGGTATTGATGGTATTATGGTTAGACTAATTGGCTTAATCACAGGTGTTTGAGGATAAGTGATCATGAGTGAAGCTCCAAAGAAACGTTGGTATGTAGTTCAAGCCTTTTCTGGTTTTGAAGGTCGTGTATCACAATCGTTACGCGAACATATTAAAATTCATAACATGGAAGAGTTATTTGGCGAAGTGCTTGTACCAACTGAAGAAGTGGTAGAAATGCGTGCTGGACAACGTCGTAAAAGCGAACGTAAATTTTTCCCTGGTTACGTGTTAGTGCAAATGATCATGAATGATGAATCATGGCACTTGGTACGTAGTATTCCACGTGTTATGGGGTTCATTGGTGGTACTTCAGATCGCCCAGCACCAATCACAGATAAAGAAGCCGATGCTATTTTAAATCGTCTTGCACAAGCGAGTGAAGCTCCTCGTCCTAAGACATTATTTGAAGCAGGCGAAGTAGTTCGTGTTACTGAAGGCCCATTTGCTGACTTTAACGGTACTGTTGAACATGTTGATTATGAAAAAAGTCGCATCAAAGTATCAGTTTCTATCTTTGGACGTGCAACTCCAGTTGAACTAGAGTTTAGTCAAGTAGAAAAAAACTGATCGAAAAACCATCAAGACTATTGTAAATCGCATGAATTATTATTATAATTTCGCGCGTTTTTGTTAACGGGGAGCTAATCCAGTTGGATGGCGATTGAACCCAAAATTAGGAAATATTATGGCTAAGAAAGTTGAAGCTTATATCAAACTGCAAGTTGCAGCAGGTATGGCGAACCCAAGTCCACCAGTTGGTCCTGCTCTAGGTCAACACGGTGTAAATATCATGGAATTCTGTAAAGCGTTTAACGCAAGAACAGAATCTGTTGAGAAAGGTCTACCTACTCCAGTTGTTATCTCTGTATATAGCGATCGTTCTTTTACGTTTATTACTAAGACTCCACCTGCTGCTGTTCTTCTTAAGAAAGCTGCTGGCATTAAGTCTGGTTCTGGTCGTCCAAACACTGAGAAAGTTGGTACTATTACTGACGCTCAAATACAAGAGATCGCAGAAACTAAAGCTGCGGACATGACTGGTGCTGACATTGAAGCTATGAAGCGTTCAATTGCTGGTACTGCTCGTTCAATAGGTCTAGTGGTAGAGGGTTAATAAAATGGCTAAACTTACTAAGCGTATGCGTAATATCCGCGAAAAAGTGGAAGTTACTAAAGACTACGAAATCAACGAAGCTGTTGCTCTTCTTAAAGAACTAGCTACTGCGAAATTCAATGAAAGTGTTGATGTTGCTATCAATCTTGGCATTGATGCACGTAAATCAGACCAAAACGTACGTGGCGCAACTGTGCTACCTCACGGTACTGGTCGTAATGTTCGTGTTGCTGTATTCACTCAAGGTGCAAATGCAGAAGCTGCTAAAGAAGCTGGCGCTGATCTAGTAGGCATGGAAGATCTTGCTGAACTAGTTAAGAAAGGCGAAATGAACTTTGACGTAGTTGTTGCTTCTCCAGATGCAATGCGCGTTGTTGGTCAACTAGGTACAATCCTAGGTCCTCGCGGTCTTATGCCAAACCCTAAAGTTGGTACTGTAACTCCTAACGTTGCTGAAGCAGTTAAAAATGCTAAAGCTGGTCAGGTTCGTTACCGTAACGACAAAAACGGCATCATCCACACTACTATCGGTAAAGTGGATTTTGATGCTGCTCAACTTAAAGAGAACCTAGAATCTCTTCTAGTTGCACTTAAAAAAGCAAAACCAACTTCAGCGAAAGGTGTTTTCCTGAAGAAGGTAAGCATCTCAACTACAATGGGTGCTGGCGTATCTCTAGATCAAACGACTCTAGATACTGCTACAAACTAATTTGCAAAGGCGTAGGATTTGTGTATAATCCTGCGCTTATCAAATTTATGGTTGGGGCTACTTAATTTTTAATTAAATAGTCTCCGTCCAAGACCGCAGGCGCTCGCAAGAGCTTAATAAAACCTGCGTAGACGGTGCCGAACTAAAGGCTAATTTTTTCGAAATTAGTTTTCTGTGAATGCATCGTAATTACTCTCCTACAGTTTTTGTAGTGAGTGGTGTAATCACAACCAGAGGTTAATCCAAATGGCTTTAAATCTTCAAGACAAAAAAGCAATTGTTGCTGAAGTCAACGAAGCAGCCAGTGGTGCACTTTCTGCAGTTGTAGCTGACTCTCGTGGCGTTACTGTTGGCGCAATGACTTCTCTACGTAAACAAGCGCGTGAAGCGGGTGTTTACATGAGAGTTGTTCGTAATACATTAGCACGTCGTGCAGTAGAAGGTACTCAGTATGAGTGTCTACAAGACACATTTACTGGCCCATCTCTACTTGCATTCTCTAACGAGCACCCAGGTGCTGCAGCACGTCTTTTCAAAGACTTTGCCAAAGAGAATAAAAACTTCGAGATTAAAGCTGCTGCATTTGAAGGCGCAGTTACTGATGCTGATCTACTAGCGACACTACCAACTTACGACGAAGCAATTGCACGCTTAATGATGTGCATGAAAGAAGCTTCTGCTGGTAAATTGGTACGTACTATCGCTGCTGTTCGTGATCAAAAAGAAGAAGCTGAGGCATAAGCCCTGCTTTATTTGATTACAAAATAAATTATTGTTGACTTAAAAGAGAATTGTTATGTCTATTACTAACGAGCAAATCCTAGACGCAGTTGCAGAAATGTCTGTAATGCAAGTTGTTGAGCTTATCGAAGCTATGGAAGAAAAATTCGGTGTTACTGCTGCTTCTGCTGTAGTTTCTGGTGGCGCAGCTGCTGAAACTGCTGAAGAGCAAACTGAATTTGACGTTATTCTTACTGCTGTTGGCGGAAACAAAGTTTCTGTAATCAAAGCAGTACGTGGCGCTACAGGTCTTGGCCTGAAAGAAGCTAAGGGTCTTGTAGACTCAGCTCCTGCTGCACTTAAAGAAGGCGTTGATAAAGCTGAAGCTGAAGGCCTTAAAGCACAGCTTGAAGAAGCTGGTGCAACTGTTGAAATCAAGTAATTATTACTTAGTTTCATAGCCTAGCGGCTAATGGCTGGTGGTTTATTAACCACTGGCCTTTTTGCGCTGTAGGGTATAGGGTAATTTCACACTGTTTAAAGCCCCTATATTCGAGCAAAAAACATAGTCTCAATCAGAGATTATGTCCTACAGTAAACAGTGTTATTAGTTACTGTCCCAACCTTTCGAAGGCGGACGGTTCGGGTCACTTATCAGCGAGCTGAGGAACCCCATGGTTTACTCTTATACAGAGAAAAAGCGCATCCGTAAGGATTTTGGTAAGCGTCCACAAGTGTTGGACATACCATACTTACTATCGATCCAGCTTGATTCTTTTACTAAGTTTATCGAGCAAGATCCTGAAGGGCAATACGGTCTTGAGGCTGCCTTCCGTTCTGTCTTTCCAATTCAGAGCTACAATGGCAACTCTAAGCTAGAATACGTTAGCTACAATCTCCGTGAGCCAGAATTTGACGTTAAAGAATGTCAAATCCGCGGTGTTACTTATTCTGCACCTTTACGCGTTAAATTACGTTTAGTTGTATACGATAGAGACGCACCTGCAGGCACGGTAAAAGACATTAAAGAACAAGAAGTCTACATGGGCGAAATTCCGCTTATGACAGACAACGGTACTTTTGTAATCAATGGTACTGAAAGGGTTATCGTATCCCAGCTGCACCGCAGTCCAGGTGTCTTCTTCGACAGCGATAAGGGTAAAACCCATTCATCTGGTAAAGTTCTTTATAATGCACGTGTAATTCCTTACCGTGGTTCATGGTTAGATTTCGAATTTGATCCTAAGGATAACTTATTCGTACGAATCGACCGTCGTCGTAAATTACCTGCAACGATCATCTTACGCGCTCTTCGTAAAACAACAGAAGAAATCTTAGATTTATTCTTCGATAAAGTTGTATTTGAAGTGAAAGATCAAACGTTAATGATGGAATTGCTTCCAGAGCGTTTACGTGGTGAGACTGCAACATTTGATATTGAATCGAACGGCAAGGTTTATGTTGAAGCCGGTCGTCGTATTACTGCGCGTCATATTCGTCAATTGACGAAAGACGAAGTAAATTCTATCGAAGTACCAGTAGATTATATCGTAGGTAAAGTGGCTTCTCACGATTACGTGAATGAAGATACCGGTGAGATTATTATCGCGGCTAACCAAGAGTTTAGCTTAGAAGATCTTGCTAATTTATCTCAAGCTGGCCACAAAAAGATCGAAGTGTTATTTACGAATGACCTTGATCATGGTGCATACATCTCTGACACATTACGTGCAGATTCAACTGTTGACCGTTTATCGGCTCTAGTTGAAATTTATCGAATGATGCGCCCAGGCGAGCCACCAACAAAAGAAGCTGCTGAATCATTATTTGAAAGCCTATTCTTCTCTGAAGATCGTTATGACTTATCGACTGTTGGTCGTATGAAGTTCAATAGCTCAATTGGTCGTGATAATGGTGAAGGCGCAGGCATCCTTGATGAAACAGACATCATCGAAGTTATGCGTAAACTGATCGATATTCGTAACGGTAAAGGCGAGGTTGATGATATCGATCACCTTGGTAACCGTCGTATTCGTTCTGTTGGCGAAATGGCAGAAAACCAATTCCGTGTTGGTTTAGTTCGTGTAGAACGTGCTGTTCGTGAACGTCTAAGTCTTGGTGACCTTGATGCAATTATGCCTCAAGATCTTATCAACGCTAAGCCGATTTCAGCTGCAGTTAAAGAATTCTTTGGCTCTTCACAGCTATCTCAGTTTATGGATCAGAATAACCCATTGTCAGAAGTTACGCACAAACGTCGTATTTCTGCTTTAGGGCCTGGCGGTCTAACTCGTGAGCGTGCTGGTTTCGAAGTTCGTGATGTACACGCGACTCACTACGGTCGCCTATGTCCAATCGAAACGCCTGAAGGACCAAACATCGGTCTAATTAACTCATTATCAGCGTATGCTCGATGTAATGAATATGGTTTCCTAGAAACTCCATATCGTCGTGTTGTTGATAATATCGTGACTGAAGATGTAGATTACCTATCTGCGATTGAAGAAGGTACTTTTGTTATTGCACAGGCGAATGCCGTGTTAACAGAAGAAGGTACTTTCGCTGATGAATTAATCATCGCTCGTCAGAAAGGTGAATCAGGCCTACATCCACGTGAACACATCCAATATATGGATGTCGCGACAAACCAAGTTGTATCTGTAGCTGCGTCGCTTATTCCGTTCCTAGAACACGATGATGCGAACCGTGCCTTAATGGGTGCAAACATGCAACGTCAAGCTGTACCTACATTAAGAGCTGATAAGCCTTTAGTTGGTACTGGTATTGAGCGTTGTGTAGCAATCGATTCAGGTGTAACTGCTGTTGCTAAACGTGGTGGCATGGTTCAGTCAGTAGATGCTTCTCGTATCGTTATTAAAGTGAACGAAGAAGAATTGGTATCTGGCGAAGCTGGTATCGATATCTACAACTTAACTAAATACACTCGTTCTAACCAAAATACGTGTATCAACCAACGTCCAACAGTGCTTCCTGGTGAACCTGTTACTCGTGGTGATGTTCTTGCTGATGGTCCATCAACGGATCTTGGTGAGCTTGCACTTGGTCAGAACATGCGTATCGCATTTATGCCTTGGAATGGTTATAACTTCGAGGATTCAATCCTTGTGTCTGAGCGTGTAGTTCAGGAAGACCGTTTCACGACGATTCACATTCAAGAACTATCTTGTGTGGCTCGTGATACCAAACTAGGTTCAGAAGAGATCACAGCAGATATCCCTAACGTAGGTGAAGCTGCTCTGTCTAAACTTGATGAATCAGGTATTGTTTATATCGGTGCTGAAGTTAAGGGTGGCGACATCCTAGTTGGTAAAGTTACGCCTAAAGGTGAAACTCAACTGACTCCTGAAGAGAAGCTATTACGAGCCATCTTTGGTGAAAAAGCATCAGATGTTAAAGATTCTTCTCTACGTGTACCAAACTCTGTTTCAGGTACTATCATTGACGTACAAGTATTTACGCGTGATGGTGTTGAAAAAGATAAACGTGCTCTAGAAATCGAACAAATGCAGCTGAAAGAAGCTAAGAAAGACATCACTGAAGAATTCCAGATTCTTGAAGGTGGCTTATTAGCACGTGTTCGCACTCTTCTTACGCTTGCAGGTACTTCTGAAGTTAAACTTGATGCGATGGATCGTAAGCAGTGGTTAGAAATCACGCTTGATGATGAATCACAACAAAATCAACTTGAACAGCTTGCTGAGCAATATGATGAACTTAAAGCTGAGTTCGATAAGAAATTCGAAACTAAACGTCGTAAGATCACTCAAGGTGATGATCTTGCACCAGGCGTGCTGAAAATCGTTAAAGTTTACCTAGCGGTAAAACGTCGTATTCAGCCTGGTGATAAGATGGCGGGTCGTCATGGTAACAAGGGTGTAATCTCTAAGATTAACCCTGTTGAAGACATGCCTTATGATGAAAAAGGTCAGCCAGTAGATATCGTACTGAACCCTCTGGGTGTACCTTCTCGTATGAACATCGGTCAAATTCTTGAAGTTCATATGGGTCTTGCTGCGAAAGGTGTTGGTGATAAACTTAACCAAATGCTTAAAGAGCAACAAGAACTGCATAAGTTCCGTAACTTCTTACAAAAAGTATACGATCTTGGTGAAACTCGCCAAGAAGTAGACATCGCTGCACTGTCTGATGACGAAGTTCGTACATTAGTTAAGAACTTACGCGGTGGTTTACCAATTGCAACACCAATTTTTGATGGTGCTCCAGAATCATCAATTAAAGAACTATTAAGACTTGTTGATCTGCCAGAATCTGGTCAGTTGAAATTGTTTGATGGTCGTACTGGTGATGCGTTTGAGCGTCCTGTAACTGTTGGTTACATGTACATGCTAAAACTAAACCACTTAGTTGATGACAAGATGCACGCACGTTCTACCGGCTCTTACAGCCTTGTAACTCAGCAACCACTTGGTGGTAAAGCTCAGTTCGGTGGTCAGCGTTTCGGTGAGATGGAAGTATGGGCGCTTGAAGCATATGGTGCTGCATATACTCTACAAGAAATGCTAACAGTTAAGTCGGATGACGTGAACGGTCGTACTAAGATGTATAAAAACATCGTAGATGGCGATCATCGTATGGAACCAGGTATGCCAGAATCATTCAACGTATTGTTGAAAGAGATCCGCTCACTTGGTATCAACATCGAGTTAGAAGACGAAGAATAATCTCATTGAGATTGTCCGGTAGAATATAAGGCGCTCGCCGAGCGCCTTTTTTCTCCTTACAGGAGCCGAATGTGAAAGACTTATTAAAGTTTCTGAAAGCACAACATAAGACTGAAGAATTTGATGCAATCAAAATCGGTCTTGCTTCACCTGACCAAATTCGTTCATGGTCTTTTGGTGAAGTTAAAAAGCCAGAAACAATCAACTATCGTACCTTTAAGCCAGAACGTGACGGTCTTTTCTGTGCACGTATCTTTGGCCCAGTTAAAGACTACGAGTGCTTATGTGGTAAATATAAGCGCCTGAAGCACCGTGGTGTTATCTGTGAAAAATGTGGCGTAGAAGTAACGCAAACTAAAGTTCGTCGTGACCGTATGGGCCACATTGAACTTGCGTCTCCTGTTGCACACATCTGGTTCCTTAAGTCACTTCCATCTCGTATTGGTTTGTTAATGGACATTCCTCTACGTGATATCGAACGTGTACTTTACTTTGAATCATATGTGGTTACAGAGCCAGGTATGACTGATTTAGAGCGCAGTCAACTTCTTTCAGAAGAAGAGTATCTTGATAAGCTAGAAGAATTTGGTGACGAATTCACAGCTAAGATGGGTGCAGAAGCGATTAAAGACTTGCTTGGTTCAATGGACATGCAAGCTGAAATCGAGAACATGCGTGAAGAGTTAGAAACAACTAACTCTGAAACAAAACGTAAGAAGCTGACTAAGCGTTTGAAACTTGTAGAAGCATTTGTTCAATCTGGTAATAATCCAGAATGGATGATCTTAACTGTTCTACCTGTTCTTCCGCCAGATCTTCGTCCTCTAGTACCACTAGATGGCGGTCGTTTTGCTACGTCTGATCTAAATGACTTATACCGTCGTGTGATTAACCGTAACAACCGTTTGAAGCGTCTTTTAGACCTAGCTGCACCAGACATCATTGTACGTAACGAAAAACGTATGCTGCAAGAGTCTGTGGATGCGCTGCTTGATAACGGTCGTCGTGGTCGTGCGATTACAGGTTCTAACAAACGTCCTTTGAAATCTCTTGCTGATATGATCAAGGGTAAACAAGGTCGTTTCCGTCAGAACTTGCTTGGTAAACGTGTAGACTACTCTGGTCGTTCTGTAATTACAGTAGGTCCATACCTTCGTCTACATCAGTGTGGTCTTCCTAAGAAGATGGCACTTGAACTATTTAAACCATTTATCTACAGCAAATTAGAAGGTCGTGGTCTTGCTACGACAATCAAAGCTGCTAAGAAAATGGTAGAGCGTGAAGAAGCGATTGTTTGGGATATCCTAGATGACGTAATTCGTGAACACCCAGTACTGCTTAACCGTGCACCAACACTTCACCGTCTTGGTATTCAAGCGTTTGAACCAGTACTAATCGAAGGTAAAGCGATTCAGCTTCACCCGCTTGTGTGTGCGGCATATAACGCCGACTTCGATGGTGACCAGATGGCGGTACACGTACCTCTAACTCTGGAAGCTCAATTAGAAGCACGTACCCTAATGATGTCGACGAATAACATTCTGTCGCCAGCATCAGGTGACCCAATCATCGTTCCTTCTCAGGATGTTGTATTAGGTCTGTACTATATGACACGTGACAGAATTAACGCGAAAGGCGAAGGCATGTACCTTGAAGGTTTTGCTGAAGCTGAAAAAGCATACCGTACAGGTTGTGCAGAGTTACATGCTCGCGTTAAAGTTCGAATCACAGAAGTTCTTCGTGATGAAAACGGTATTGAAACTCGTGAAACTAAACTGGTTGATACGACTGTTGGTCGTGCAATGCTATGGCAGATCGTTCCTGAAGGTCTACCTTACAGCATCATTAACCAGAAGTTAGGTAAGAAGCAAATCTCTAACCTACTAAATGAGGCATACCGTACTCTTGGTTCTAAAGACACAGTAGTGTTTGCTGACCAAATCATGTACACAGGTTTCGCATACGCAGCATTGTCTGGTGCGTCTGTTGGTATCGATGACATGGTTATTCCTGACGCTAAGTACACGAAAGTAGCTGAAGCGGAAGAAGAAGTTAAGCAAATCCAAGAACAATACCAATCTGGTCTTGTAACTGCGGGCGAACGTTACAACAAAGTTATCGATATCTGGGCAGCAACGAACGAACAAGTTGCTAAAGAGATGATGGATAACTTGTCTTCAGAAACTGTGCTTAACCGTGATGGTGAAGAAGAGCAACAAGAATCGTTTAACAGCGTTTACATGATGGCCGATTCAGGTGCTCGTGGTTCTGCAGCTCAGATTCGTCAGCTTGCAGGTATGCGTGGTCTGATGGCGAAACCGGATGGTTCAATCATCGAAACACCGATCACGGCAAACTTCCGTGAAGGTCTAAACGTAAACCAATACTTCATCTCAACGCACGGTGCGCGTAAAGGTCTTGCCGATACTGCACTTAAAACAGCGAACTCAGGTTACCTGACTCGTCGTTTAGTAGACGTTGCTCAAGATGTAGTTGTTCATTTAGATGACTGTGGAACACTTGAAGGTGTTACCATGATGCCTCTAATTGAAGGCGGTGATGTTAAAGAACCTCTACATGAACGTGTTCTAGGTCGTGTAGTTGCTGAAGATGTATTGAAGCCAGGTACTGATGAGATCCTTCTTCAACGTAACACGCTTCTTGATGAGAAGCAGTGTCAAATTGTTGAAGAAAACTCAGTTGACCAAATTAAAGTACGTTCAGTTGTAAGTTGTGAAGCTGACTTCGGTTGTTGTGCAAACTGTTATGGTCGTGACTTGGCGCGTGGCCACATGGTAAACCAAGGTGAGTCAGTAGGTGTTATCGCTGCTCAATCAATCGGTGAACCTGGTACACAGCTAACAATGCGTACGTTCCACATCGGTGGTGCGGCATCTACGGCAGCAGCAGACAACAGTATTCAAGTTAAAACGACTGGTTCGATTAAACTTCATAATGCTAAGCACGTAACAAATAACGAAGGCAACTTAGTTATTACTTCTCGTGCATCTCAACTGACTGTTATTGATGGGCATGGCCGTACGAAAGAAAGTTACAAGCTATCTTACGGTACTATTCTTTCTAAGAAAGATGGTGATGCAGTGGTTCAAGGCGATAAAATCGCTGCTTGGGACCCGCATACAATGCCAATCATCACAGAAGTACAAGGTCAAGTTCAATTCATGGACATGATTGATGGTGTGACAATCACAACTCAGACTGATGAGTTAACAGGTCTATCTTCAATTGTTATCCTTGATGCGGCTGAGCGAGCTTCTGCTGGTAAAGACATGCGTCCAACAGTGAAACTTGTTGATGCGAATGGTCGTGACATCATGATCCCTGGCACTGAAATGCCAGCACAATACTTCCTACCTGGTAAGGCGATTGTTAACCTTGCAGATGGCGGTAACGTAGGTATCGGTGAAACACTAGCTCGTATTCCTCAAGCGTCAAGTGGTACTAAAGATATTACCGGTGGTCTTCCACGCGTTGCGGACTTGTTTGAAGCTCGTAAACCTAAAGAGCCAGCGATTCTTGCTGAGCACGCAGGTATTGTTGCGTTTGGTAAAGAAACTAAAGGTAAAGTACGCTTATTGATCACTCGTGACGATAACAACGAAGTTTATGAAGAAATGATTCATAAACACCGTCAACTTAACATCTTTGATGGTGATAAAGTTGAACGTGGCGATGTTATCTCTGATGGTCCAGAAACTCCGCACGATATCCTACGTTTACGTGGTATCCACGCAGTGACTGAATACATCACTAACGAAGTTCAAGAAGTTTACCGCTTACAAGGCGTTAAGATTAACGATAAGCACATTGAAACTATCGTTCGTCAAATGCTACGTAAGTGTACGATTACACATTCTGGTGACTCTACTTTCCTTGAAGGTGAGCAACTGGAATTCGCTAACGTGACAATTGCAAACCGTCTGCTTGAAGCAGAAGGCAAGCAACCTGCTCGTTTTGGCCGTGATCTACTTGGTATTACTAAAGCGTCTCTTGCTACTGAGTCGTTCATCTCTGCTGCATCGTTCCAAGAAACGACGCGCGTGCTTACTGAAGCTGCGGTTTCTGGTAAGCGTGATGAGCTACGTGGTCTGAAAGAAAATGTAATCGTTGGTCGTCTAATTCCAGCGGGTACAGGTTTCGCATACCACCAAGCACGTCAAAAGCAAAAAGCAGCAGCGAAAATGGCAGCGAAAGTTGCGCCTTCTGCTGAAGAAGCAACTGATAACTTAGCTGCACTATTGAATGCAGGTTTCTCTTCTGAAGAGTAATTAATTTCGATATACGCTGAATAAAAAGCCCTGCAGAAATGCAGGGCTTTTTTTATACTATTAAACTGCTACTGTTCTAATATTAATACTGAGCAATACACACTTAAACCGTTAGAAAACAAGAAAGTAGATGAAATTGATGGATTGACTATTGATAGAACCCTCACTTGCCTATACGCCAGTAAATCCCAATATTTATTAAGTATGCCTCAGAAACTAATCAGATTTTGTAAATGAGTAAAATTAGCGTTTAACTGTTGTGTATTTAAACGCTTATTTTATCTGCTACGCTCCTGGAGGATAGGATAGGCTGCTTGAAATTTGTTCTATTAGTCCATCTTCAAGTTCGAATCGAAGCTCCATTACCTCTCCTAGCGCAGAAAAGTCTTTATCGAAGTCAGAAAGCAGCAGTTCTTCATCTTCTTTTGCATATTTATCAGTAAAATTGAGGATAGGATCTGTCGTTTTAGTAATGTTTGCATAAAGCGAGCTCATCTCCTCGGTTGGAGAAAATCCGGTACTATCCCATTTAGCCATAACCATGTTATATATTTTGAAATGACCTTCTGAAATATAATCAATCAAATGCTGAGTGAAAGATTGAATGGCCAAAAATGAAGGCAGAGAAGTTGGTGATGAATCAAATGGAGGAAGGCCTGCTAATTTACAATATTTAACCAATAAATCTTGGCGAGTTGATAGCCAGTGGTCAATAACATCATCATTGCCCCCCCATTGTTCTTGGAATTGATTTAGTTTAGTAAGCATAACGATATCCTTGTAGTTGCAAGCAATAAACTAACGTTTACATGAATACCTAAGTAATATCAAAATGCGGTTTCAGTAATAATTACTAGGGTATACACTCATTATTATGTTTATTAAGATTGCCAGTAAATATTGATTGCTGCAAGAGGGTTGTGATAAAGATGTTAAACCAACATACAAAAGCGTATTGGTGTGTCGTAAATGATTCTATGGTTTGGTTAGAGGAAAGCGGTCTTCCTTGTGGCAGTGCAGTTAATTTAAGCTTACCTTTTGATAGTGCGATATGTATTGGAAACCATGAAGGTTATCCCGTTATGTGGTTGAACGACGAGCACATAGAACAAACGGTACAATTCACTAATTTAAGAGAGTTACTACTGGTTAAAGAGTCTCTTTTTTTAATGATAAGCAAAGCCATTCAATATGGTTTTATGGCTCGTGAATTTCGCTTTTGTCCTCAATGTGGTGGTCGAACCCAGCTCAACCTTAATCAAATAGCAATGCAATGTAATGAGTGTCGTAAGTTACATTACCCCCGAATATTCCCCTCAATTATTGTTGCGATCCGTAAAGACGACACCATTTTATTAGCTCAACATCAAAGACATAAAGGTGGACTATTCACCGTATTAGCGGGTTTTGTTGAGGTTGGTGAAACGTTAGAAATGGCGGTTGAGCGTGAAGTGTTTGAAGAAACAGGCATTAAAATAAAAAATATCCGCTATGTGGGAAGTCAGCCTTGGGCATTCCCTTCGAGTCTTATGATGGGATATATGGCCGATTATGATTCAGGAGAGATAAAAGTTGATCCCAATGAGTTGATAAAAGCAGATTGGTATTATCAAGAGAATTTGCCAGAACTCGCACCAAAAGGAACGATAGCAAGATTGCTAATAGAATCGACGCTTGATGAAATTAACGGAAGCAAGAGCATTCATCAATCGACGCTCTGATAAAAACTCAGGCTATGTGAAATATAGAAGATTGGGTTAAATATGATCTTGATAGCAAAGGTGGGCTTTTGTTCATCAAATTGAATGCTACAATAGCGGGATATAATACGAGGAAAGATCATGACAGAATTAAAAAATGACCGCTATTTACGTGCGTTATTAAAGCAACCAGTAGATTACACACCAGTTTGGATGATGCGCCAAGCTGGTCGTTACCTTCCAGAATATAAAGCAACACGTGCAGAAGCCGGTGATTTTATGTCTCTGTGTAAAAATGCAGAGCTTGCTTCAGAAGTAACACTTCAGCCTTTACGTCGTTTTCCTCTAGATGCTGCAATTTTATTCTCAGATATCCTGACAATCCCTGATGCGATGGGACTAGGTTTGTATTTTGAAGCCGGTGAAGGCCCTAAATTTTCACGCCCAATCACTTGTAAAGCTGATGTAGATAAAATTGGCATTCCAGATCCTGAAGGCGAGCTGCAATATGTAATGAATGCAGTACGTCAGATCCGTAAAGATCTTAAAGGTGAAGTGCCACTAATTGGTTTCTCTGGTAGTCCTTGGACATTAGCGACATACATGGTTGAAGGTGGAAGCTCAAAAGCATTTACTAAAATCAAAAAAATGATGTATGCAGAGCCTGCAACACTACACCTATTGTTAGACAAACTAGCTGATACGGTTATTGAATATTTGAATGCACAAATTAAAGCCGGTGCACAATCGGTAATGGTATTTGATACATGGGGCGGTGTATTAACACCTCGTGATTATAACGAGTTCTCATTACGTTATATGCATAAAATTGTAGATGCATTGATTCGTGAAAATGAAGGTCGTCGTGTTCCTGTAACTCTGTTCACTAAGAATGGTGGAATGTGGTTAGAGCAAATTGCAGCAACAGGTTGTGATGCAATTGGTCTGGATTGGACAATCAATATTGCTGATGCGAAGAAACGTGTTGGTGATAAAGTTGCTCTGCAAGGTAACATGGACCCATCAATCCTTTATGCACAACCTGAGCGTATTCGCCAAGAAGTCAGCACTATTCTTGAAGGTTTTGGTAATGAAGGAACAGGCCACGTATTTAACTTAGGCCACGGTATTCACTTAGATGTTCCGCCTGAAAATGCAGGTGTGTTCGTAGAAGCAGTACATGACTTATCTAAGCCATACCATAAATAAAATCTTAGTTTAAAGATTTAACCACCAAAGGAGACTCATTGCAGTCTCCTTTTTTATTGGAACAGAGCTATACTTTTGTTGTCATAAAAATAAGTCATCTAATTAATAGCATTGATATAATTAGGAAATAAATAAAGAGGTCATTATGTTTAAGAAATTACAAACCTTATTGCGAAAAGTGATACATGATGGGGCAGATAGTGGAGCGACAGATATTGCTTCTATGCATTTAGCGATGGCATCTTTGTTGTGTGAAGTCTCTAGAGCGGATCATCAAAGTGATCAAAGAGAAGATGAGGCGAAACTTCAGTTGCTTATGAAGCTACTTGATATCAATAAAGAACAAGCTCAGCAATTATTAATTCAAGCGATAAGTAAGAGTAAAGCGTCTGTTTCTCTTTATGAATTTACCACTAAACTTCGTGAGTTAATGCCACAAGAACGTTATGAATTAATAGAAGCGATGTGGTCAGTTGCCTATGCTGATGGCGTGATTGAGCCGATGGAAGAGGCGGTTATTCGTCAAGTTGCAGATTTGATTTATCTAAATCATTTAGAGTTTATTCGTGCAAAATTATCTGCTGAACCAAAAAAATAATGCGATTAAAGCCTGTAAATTTACAGGCTTTATTATTTATTAATACCCCTTATCAAAATCGACTAAATTCATCACGCCGGCGTAGATAGTTAATAGAAAACTGCTCGAAAACTTATTCAGGGAAACTTATTGCAGCAATGTACGGGGTCACAATAATTAGTAGTGGATCGGCAAGAATAATGTCAGCTTTTTTTAGATTATGACAAATTTTAAGATCAGGAAGATCTGATTACTCAAAAAGTGAGATGTATTTATCTTTTTCTTTTGAAATGATAAGTAATTTATTCATAACCTTCCTTTTGTCATTCGTGGTTATCAAGTACACTTAAAGCGTCATTTTTTTATAGTGTAGAATCGTATATGTTACGCAATCCTATCCAAGTTCGTTTAGAAAAATTTGAACCATGGCAACAAATAACTTTTATGGCTTCTTTATGTGAACGTATGTATCCAAACTACGCGCATTATTGTAAGGCAACAGGCTTTGCAGAGCCTCAAACTTATCGAGTTATTCTAGATAGCATTTGGGAGCTATTGACCGTTAAAAATGCCAAGATTAATTTTGAACGTCAATTAGAAAAACTAGAAGAAATGATCCCTGAGGTAAATGATGATTCAATTTATCTAACTTACCCTGCTATTGATGCATGTGTGGCATTATCTACTTTCTTACACGGGATCTTAGATCGCGATGTATTAGAAGACGCTATGTTTAAAGTTAGTCAACTATCAGTAACAACAGTTGCTCAGTTGGTTGAAGCACAAACTGGTGAAGAAGTTACTGATGAGAATCAAAAAGAGATCGAAGTGATTTGTGAAGAGTGGGATGTTCAATGGGCCATCTTCCGACCACTGCGTGAAGCTGAAGAGCGTGATATTGATTTGATTAAAGATCTACGCCAAGAATTAAGAGATGAAAATGTAAGTAATATTGGCTTAGAGCTGCAATATTAATTTTTGTTCTCATATAAAAAAACCGATGATAATTCATCGGTTTTTTTATATTTATCTAAAGGGGCTTGCTAACACCTTTAATAGTTATTGTGTGAACTTATTTAGTGTTCTTCTTTGTCTGTATTATCAATCACACCGTGTTTCGTTTTCCAATTTGTCCAACGCTGTTGAGCAAGTTGCTGCATATCTGTAGTTTTGTCAGCTTCATCAATAATTTCTTCGCCAACCATGTACTCAAATATATCCTCAAGGGTTAGTAAACCTTGAACCGTACCATACTCATCAATAACAAGAGCAAGTTGCGCTCTGTGCTTCATTAAGTGTTCAAATGCTTTTGGTAAGGTAGACGTACTAATGACTATCTGAATAGGGCGCATGATAGAGCCTAGAGGGTTCTTACCGTGACCTTCATGCATTGCAGAGAACAATTCTAGTCGGTGTGTAAAACCAATAATATTATCACTGTTTTCGCTATAGACTAAAGGACGTGAGAATGGCGTATCCATGTGTTCTTTTAGGAAGTCTTCAACCTTCATTTCAGCATTTACGCGAAACAATACGGTTCTTGGTGTCATTACTTGAGTCACTGGGACATCTTTAATATTTAAGATGTTGGTTAATATTTTAGATTCACCTTCAGCGAATTCACCATTCTCTTTTGCAAGTGTTGCCATGGCTGCAATTTCATCTCTTAGTTTTGGCGCTTGGTGCCCACGAGCTAAGCGTTTAGTTAATTGTTCTGATGCCCATACAACTGGGGTTAATAACAACACCATCCAATAAAGCATTTTTGCCGCCATTGGAGCTAATTGACGCCAGTAAGTTGCACCAATCGTTTTAGGTACGATCTCTGAGAATAATAGGATAGCGAACGTTAAGAACGCTGAGAATACGCCTAACCATTCACTACCAAAAACAATAGAGGCCTGAGCACCAGATGCAGCAGCTCCAGCAGTATGGGCGATAGTGTTTAGCGTTAAAATAGACGCTAAAGGACGATCTACATTATTTTTAAGTTTCGTTAATCTTTCCGCAGCAGGGTGATTTTCCTGACGCATTTTGGCTAAATAACTTGGACTAATACTAAGTAAAATAGCCTCAAGAACAGAACAAATGAAAGATACGCTAATAGAAATGGCGATATAGATGGATAAAATAAACATTATTAATCTCAAAAAAGTAAGCAAGCCCTTATAAAATGGGTGCTGATTGACCAAAATACAATGACTCAGAAATGAAAAACAGTAACAAATTGTGAGACGTTACTCAGTTTGTGCCTAAAGAACCCGCATTCTGTAGCAAGAAGCGCGACAAACCTTTGCCAGATAGGGTCTTTATGCATTAGAGTGAAGGGGATTTTAAAAAAATAGAAGGGAAACCCTAATGAATAAAACCCAGTTAATTGATGCTATTGCTGAAAAAGCAGACCTATCAAAAGCACAAGCAAAAGCAGCTCTTGAAGCGACTCTAGAAGGCGTAACTGGCGCACTTAAAGATGGCGAACAGGTTCAACTTATTGGCTTCGGTACGTTTAAAGTAAATCACCGTGCAGCTCGTACAGGTCGCAATCCTAAGACTGGCGATGAGATTCAGATTAAAGCGGCTAATGTACCAGCATTTGTTGCAGGTAAAGCGCTGAAAGAATCAGTGAACTAAGATATACTTTGCCGAGTTAACCCTTAACTCGGCATTTTTATGAAGCGCATTCTATCTACCTTACTTCTTTCTGTTTTTCTTTTAGGCTGTTCATCAAACCCATCAGGTGAGCAACGCATTAAATCCGTTACCTTTACTGGCGGCCAAATTCAAGGTGATACTACTAGTTACTATTGGTACACTCGTCGACTACAACAACCTATTAACGCCTCTGATTATATATCCATGGGTGACTACGGTTGGTATAAAACCACCTATCGCTGGGAAAAAAACGTATTAGTTGAAGCGGTTAGAGAAGGCGAAATGTTAGATAGTTCTGATGAACTTATCCCTTACATGATGCACGTTCGCTATAATGGCAATGGCGAAGCTGTATATCAACGTTATCGTAAAGATGGTCGTATTTTTCCATTAATGCCAAATCAGTTCGCTCAATTCCAAGATCAATCTAAATATCTAATCGCAAAAGTCGAAGGTCTATATAAAGAAAATGTTTCTTTATATCAAGGTGAATGGAATGGCGAAATATTTTATTCTTGTGATGGTAAGCAATACGATCAATTAGAGTTTAATCAAATATTACCTAATTTTGTGGTGGCAAGACTATCAGGCTTAGATAGTTTTATTTTATTTCTAGGTGAAGAAGTTGACCGAGATAAAAAAGTTCTGAAGATGTCAGAGTTATTGCTATTAACGGATGACAGCTATAAGTGCGTAGAACGTCCAAATCTTATTGAAGATTAATACCCTTAGTCGATTATTTATGAATAAAAAAAGGCGCTATCACAGCGCCTTTTTGCTACTTGTAGAAAAGTAATGCTTATTTACTTTTTAATTCGCGAGCAATGGCTCGGTAACCGATGTCATTGCGGTGGAACATTCCATTCCAGCTTACTTGTTTCGTTAGCTCATACGCACGTTCTTGAGCTTCTGAGACGGTATTACCAAGTGCTGTCGCACAGAGTACTCGTCCACCGTTAGTTATTACCTCACCCGCTTCGTTATTTGTTGTTCCTGCGTGGAATATTTTCTGACCTTCAAGTTCTGTTGCAGGAAGAGAAATAACATCACCTTTTTCATAATCGGCAGGGTAACCGCCGGCAGCTAGAACAACACCAATAGCAGCGCGAGGATCCCATTTAGATTCTGCTTCATCCAGTTTTTCATCGATAGCCATTAAACACAGTTCCACAAGGTCTGATTCCATGCGCATCATAATTGGTTGTGTTTCTGGATCACCAAAGCGGCAGTTATATTCGATTACTTTTGGTGTCCCATCAGCATCAATCATCAAACCTGCATATAGGAAGCCAGTGTAAGGTGCTCCTTCTGCATCCATACCACGAACGGTAGGGTAGATAACTTCTTCTAGAATACGGTTATGGATTTCAGGTGTGACAACAGGAGCAGGAGAATATGCACCCATGCCACCCGTGTTAGGGCCTGTATCTTTATCACCAACACGTTTGTGATCTTGGCTGGTTGCCATTGGTAGAACGCTAGCACCATCAACCATCACGATGAAGCTTGCTTCTTCACCTTCTAAGAACTCTTCGATAACGACACGGCTACCGGCTTCACCAAAAATATTACCGGAAAGCATGTCTTTGATTGCATCTTCAGCTTCTTCCAGAGTCATGGCTACAATAACGCCTTTACCCGCAGCAAGACCATCAGCTTTAACAACGATAGGTGCCCCTTGCTCACGTACATACGCTAATGCAGGCTCAATCTCTGTAAAATTAGAGTAATAACCTGTCGGAATATCATGACGGGCTAAAAAGTCTTTAGTAAATGCTTTAGATCCTTCTAGTTGTGCTGCCGCTTTCGTTGGACCAAAGATAGGTAATCCTGCTTCACGGAATGCATCAACCACACCAATTACTAATGGACCTTCAGGGCCAACGATAGTTAGTTCAATGGCTTTTTCTTTAGCAAATGCAACAAGGCTAGCGATGTCTTCAACATCAATCGCTACGTTTTCTAATTTTGGTTCAAGCGCTGTACCTGCATTACCTGGAGCGATGAATACCGTTTCAACGTTTGGGTTTTGTGCTGCTTTCCAGCCTAAAGCATGCTCTCTACCGCCTGCGCCGATAATTAATACATTCATGTTTTAATCCTTAATACCATCTTGTAATGGGGATAAATTATATAAATCGGTGAATACAAAGTTCAGTGTGCGAAAAACTATAAGAGCAATATTAAGCTCACAGAGTGCACTCATTTGCTCTTATAGGAGCGTAGCGTTCTAGTTTCTAGAAGCGAAGCGCTCTCGTTACTGTCTTTCCTAGTGGCGGAAGTGACGCATACCCGTAAAGATCATCGCCATGCCATGTTCATCGGCAGCAGCAATAACTTCATCATCACGCATTGAACCACCCGGTTGGATAACACATTTAATGCCAGCTTCTGCCGCTGCATCAATACCATCACGGAATGGGAAGAATGCATCTGATGCCATTGCACAGCCTTCAACAACTAAACCTTCGTCAGCGGCTTTGATACCTGCGATTTTTGCAGAGTACACGCGGCTCATTTGACCGGCACCGACACCGATAGTCATGTCACCTTTAGAATAAACAATGGCATTAGATTTCACGTATTTTGCTACTTTCCAACAGAACAATGCATCTTTTAATTCTTCAGCCGTTGGTTGGCGTTTAGACACAAATTTAAGCTCATCTTCCGATACCATGCCTTGGTCACGGTCTTGAACCAATAGGCCGCCGTTAACACGCTTAATATCAAATTCCGTCGTTTTTGTTGACCATTCGCCACACTCAAGTAAGCGAAGGTTTTTCTTAGTCGCAATAATTTCAATGGCTTCAGCAGAAACAGAAGGAGCAATAATAACCTCAACAAATTGACGCTCAGTAATTGCGGTTGCCGTTGCAGCATCTAATTCACGGTTAAATGCGATGATACCGCCAAATGCTGAGGTAGGATCGGTTTGGTAAGCACGGTTATAAGCCTCTAGAACATCTTTACCTAATGCGACACCGCAAGGGTTTGCGTGCTTAACAATGACACATGCTGGTTCGTTGAACTCTTTCACACACTCAAGAGCGGCGTCAGTATCAGCGATGTTGTTGTAAGAAAGTGCTTTACCTTGAATTTGACGAGCAGTCGATACTGACGCTTCTTCAGGATTAGCTTCAACATAGAATGCAGCAGCTTGATGACTGTTCTCACCGTAGCGCATGTCTTGTTTTTTCTCGAACTGTTGGTTGAACGTGCGTGGGAATTTAGACTCTTCATCAGCCTTCTTTCCTTCTTCATCAAGTAGAGAGGCACCGTAAGATGAAACCATAGTACCGAAGTAGTTTGCGATCATGCCATCGTAAGAAGCCGTGTGCTCAAATGCAGCAATTGCTAAATCAAAGCGAGTTGCTTGAGTCAGTGATTTGTCGTTAGCGTCCATTTCAGTAATTACGCGATCGTAATCGTGAGCATTAACGACAATAGCAACGTCTTTATGGTTTTTAGCCGCAGAGCGAACCATTGTTGGACCACCGATATCGATGTTCTCAACAGCATCAGCTAGAGTACAGCCTTCTTTTGCTACGGTTTCAGCGAATGGATAAAGGTTAACAACAACAATATCGATTGGGTTGATGCCGTGTTGCTCCATGATGCTATCATCTTGACCGCGACGACCAAGAACACCACCATGTACTTTAGGATGAAGAGTTTTAACGCGGCCATCCATCATTTCTGGGAAGCCAGTGTAATCAGATACTTCTGTTACAGGGATATTTTTTTCCGCAAGCAGGCGAGCAGTGCCGCCAGTAGATAGAATATCTACACCACGTTCAGTCAGTGCTTGAGCAAATTCTACAATACCAGTTTTATCAGATACGCTAATCAGCGCGCGACGGATCGGACGTGGGTTATTCATTGCTACTTTCTTCCTTTAGAATTAAGTTAGGATTTTTGCCAAAAATGAACTTGTTCTGTCTATCATTCTTATAAAGAAAGCACACAGCAATTGGCCAGTTTTGGGAAATACCCTAATAAAGAGTTAAGCGCGAAACATCACATCTACGTAATAGCGCATATTCTAACTAAAGTTAAACAAAAAAGCTCCCGCAATCGTTTGCATTCTTAAGAAAAGATGCCATTTCTGTTAAAAAAGAATGAGAATAAGGTCAAATGAAGAGGAATAAGAGTTCATGAAAATGTATTTAATTGGTGAATTGGCAAAGCGATGTAATGTAACCAGTGATACGTTACGGTTTTATGAAAAAAATGGATTACTTATTCCGTCGGGAAGAGGCAGTAGTGGCTATCGTCTTTATAATGAAGAAAACCTTACGCAAATTCGTTTCATTTTAAAAGCAAAGCAATTAGGACTGACGTTAGATGAGATCAAGGAACTACTTGCCATTCGTTTAGAGGCAACGAAACACAGTTGTGCAGAGGTTAAATCTATCACTCAAGCTAAATTAGCGATCATAGACGAGAAGATTGCACAGCTAACGGATATACGTACCGCATTGAAAAGTATTAATGATGCGTGCTGTGGTCATATTGATGATGATGCCTCACATTGCTCGATACTTTCGGCCTTGGCGGATTTAGAAGAGAAAAAAGTGTAATTTATTATAACTGTTTATTAAAGATGTTGATAAAATGGTCGATAACTAATGTATAAGAATACGAGCAAAAATTAGGTGAGAGCCAATTAATGGAAAAACAATACGTAATGAAATTGCTTTCCGCTCTGAAAGTTATCGATAGAAAAATCAGTGAGCAAGGCAAAGCAGTAATGGAGCTTGATGCTCGTATTAAGCGTATTGAAGCTCAGAACGCCAAGATCGCTAAAATGATTGATGGTGTTGGTGCTCAAGGTTCGAGTACAGCAGGAGCCTCAGCTGATTTAAGTGAACTTGATGAGCGTTTGAAAGGAATTGAAGAGAAAACAGCAAAAGCAATAGAGCTTATTCGCTCAGGTGCTGGCGCTGGTGGTGGTAAGAAACGAGCTTGGCCGCCATAGTAGAATAAGAGATTTAAAAGCCGATATTACAGATAATGTAGTGTCGGCTTTTTTGTGTTTGTCGATTTATAACAGGCATAAAAAAAGCAGCGTTAATTGCTTAACACTGCTTTAAGTTGTTTATAAGGCGTGATTAGTTCATGCCGTATTTTTTAAGTTTCTTACGAAGCGTACCACGGTTGATACCCATCATATTTGCTGCTTTTGTTTGGTTGCCGCGAGTATGCTGCATGATCATGTCTAGTAGAGGTTGCTCTACTTCAGCTAATACTAATTCATATAAGTCGTTAACTTCTTGACCGTTTAGTTGGCCTAAGTAGTTTTTCAGCGAAGCCTTAACAGAGTCACGTAGTGGTTTCTGAGTAATTTGGTCTTGTGCTGTAACTGTTGTAACTGTTAATGCTTCTGAAGTCATAGATTGATCGAACATATTCTGTTTAGCTCTTCTGTTATTATGATGCAACGTGGTCGAAATAGCTTTCAAGCTGCTGAAGTTGCTGATGGGCATCTTCAATAGCATTAAAGCCGCGGCGGAACTCATTTGCTTGCTCATGCTCTTTTAAGTACCAACCCACATGCTTACGAGCAATGCGGGGGCCTAAAAACTCACCATAAAATTGGTGAAGCGCATGAACATGGCCAAGTAAAGTAGCCTTCACTTCTTCAATTGGAAGAGGTGGCATGAGTTCGCCCGTTTCTAAATAATGTTGGATTTCTTGAAAAATCCATGGCCTACCTTGTGCAGGACGGCCGATCATTAAAGCGTCTGCGCCGGTGTAATCAAGCACAAAGCGAGCCTTCTCCGGCGAGTCGATATCACCGTTCGCTATAACCGGAATAGAAATCGCTTCTTTTACCGCTTTAATGTTGTCGTACTCAGCATTACCGTTGTACATACAAGCTCTAGTACGCCCATGGAGCGCTAAAGCTTGAATGCCACACTGTTCTGCCATTTTTGCAACCTGAACACAGTTTCTATTGTCTGGATCCCAGCCTGTACGCGTTTTCAGAGTAACAGGAACGTCAACCGCATTCACAACTGCCAATAAGATCTCTTCAATCAAATCTGGTCGTTGTAGAAGCGCTGAGCCTGCAAGCTTCTTATTCACTTTTTTAGCAGGGCACCCCATATTGATATCGATGATTTGCGCACCAGTTTCAACACAGTATTGCGCTGCTTCCGCCATTAACTTTGGATCAGCCCCTGCAATTTGTACCGAGCGAATACCAGATTCACCTTCATGTACCATGCGATTTTGGGACTTAGATGTTTTCCACAGTTTTGGATTAGAAGACATCATCTCGCTCACAGCCATGCCTGCGCCGTAACGCATACATAACTCACGAAAAGGTTTATCAGTTACACCAGCCATAGGAGCAACGATAAGATTGTTCTTTAATGTATATTTACCTATCTGCAAAACATCCACACACGTTTGTGCCAGCAAGGGCGCGCATTTTACGCATTTTTTGTTCATCTGAAAAGACCAAATTTTGAGCATTTACAAATAGTTTATGCAATTTGTTTATATTTCAGTCAATTAGACGGTTTTATGCCTCAAATTTAGTATTGAGGCATTGAAGTTTTTTCTAGGAAGAGTAGGTCCGAGAGGATATTATTTCTTAATTCCTGAGATTCTGCACCATTCTTGCTGCTCTGCAATTGCATCAAGAGTGAAGTTCTCAGAGTAGTATGAAGCCACATCAAGCGCTTGAATATCAAGTACACCAGACATCGCTAAGACACCCTTAGGTTTCACATGAGCGGTAATAATACTTGAAAGCTCACGTAAAGGGGCTGCAAGAATATTAGCAACTACAACGTCTGCAACAAGGTTTTCTGGCTGGTCTTGAGGTAGGAATAACTCTAATTGGTCAGCAACACCATTACGAGTCGCATTGTCTTTTGAGGCTGTGATCGCTTGAGGATCAATATCGATCCCTACTACTTTCGCAGCGCCTAGTTTAATCGCGGCGATCGCTAAGATGCCAGAACCACAACCAAAATCGATGACTGTTTTACCTTTAAGATCGATACTCTCTAACCACTCAAGACAAAGTGCGGTTGTCGCGTGAGTTCCTGTACCAAAGGCAAGGCCAGGATCAAGCATGACGTTAATCGCGTCTGGCTCTGGGATTTCACGCCAGCTTGGACAAATCCATAAGCGCTCACCAAATTTCATTGGGTGGAAGTTATCCATCCATTCACGTTCCCAGTCTTTGTCTTCTAACTGTTCAACTTTGTAAGCAAAGTTATCGTCTAGAACGTTACTTGCTTTCAACTGTGTAACCACTAAATCCATGTCGGTTTCTGCATCATAAAGAGCAACAATATCCGTTTCTCCCCATAAACGAGTTTCTCCTGGAAGAGGTTCGAAGATAGGGACATCTTTTGCATCTAAAAATGTTACGGAAAGAGCACCAGTCTCTTCCATTAGCATGTCACTGATTTGTTCAGCATTTTCAGATGTTGCGTTTAGTTTTACTTGAATCCAAGGCATGGGGATCACTTTGTTTAGTTGAAAATATCGGCGAATTTTACCATAGAAAAAGGCCGTGAGTGTAATCACTCACGGCCTTTATTTTTTTCTTTAACTTAAAGAATAAAATTGGCGTCTTATTGAAGGCCTAATTTTTTCTCAAGGTAATGAATATTCGCACCGCCGTGTTGGAAGTTTTCATCGTTCATAATATCTAAGTGTAAAGTGATATTAGTATTGATGCCTTCAATAATCATTTCGCTTAATGCGTTCTTCATACGAGCGATAGCAACATCGCGGTTCTCACCGTAAGTAATTAGCTTACCGATCATTGAGTCGTAATGTGGTGGTACTGTGTAGCCTGTATAGATGTGAGATTCCCAACGAACACCCATGCCACCTGGTGCATGGAAACTTGTAATCTTACCTGGTGACGGTAGGAAACGAACAGGATCTTCTGCATTAATACGACATTCAATTGAATGACCACTAAGCTTGATGTCATTTTGAGTAAATGAAAGAGGTTGACCTGCCGCGATGCGCAGTTGCTCTTTGATTAAGTCGATGCCCGTCACCATTTCGGTAATCGTGTGTTCAACTTGAATACGAGTATTCATCTCAATGAAGTAGAATTCACCATTTTCATATAGGAATTCAAACGTACCGGCACCACGATAAGCGATATCAACACAAGCACGCGTACAACGCTCACCAATATATTTACGCATTTCTTCAGTAATACCAGGAGCCGGAGCTTCTTCAACTACTTTCTGATGACGACGTTGCATAGAACAATCACGCTCACCAAGGTGAATCGCGTTGCCTTGACCATCTGCAATAATTTGAACTTCGATGTGACGAGGGTTTTCAAGGAATTTTTCCATGTAAACCGTGCCGTCACCAAAACACGCAGTTGCTTCTGCACGTGTCATTGCGATAGCTTCGATTAGGTCTTTTTCTGCACGAACAACGCGCATACCACGACCACCACCACCACTAGAGGCTTTGATGATTACAGGGTAGCCAATGCGTTTTGCAAATGATTTGTTTCTTGCTTCGTCATTATCTAGCGGACCATCAGAACCAGGAACACAAGGTACACCAGCTTTCTTCATTGAAGTAATCGCTGATACTTTGTCACCCATCATACGGATAGTTTCTGCTTTAGGACCAACAAAGATAAAACCTGAACGCTCAACTTGCTCTGCAAAATCAGCATTTTCAGCTAAGAAACCGTAACCTGGGTGAACAGCAACTGCGCCTGTTACTTCCGCAGCACTGATGATGCGAGGAATGTTTAAGTAACTGTCAGCACTACGAGCAGGACCGATACAAATGGTTTCATCAGCAAGCAATACGTGTTTTAAGTCACGGTCAGCCGTTGAGTGTACAGCAACGGTTTTAATGCCAAGTTCTTTACATGCTCGCAAGATACGTAGTGCAATTTCACCACGGTTTGCAATAACTAATTTATCTAACATAGAGACCTCTATTATTCGATGATAACAAGAGGTTGATCAAACTCAACCGGGTTACCGTCTTCAGCAAGAATTGCGGTAACTACGCCTGACTTATCTGCTTCGATTTGGTTCATCATTTTCATCGCTTCAACGATACATAGTGTATCGCCAGCAGTGACTTGTTGGCCAACTTTTACAAATGGTTTTGCATCAGGGCTTGAAGCGCCGTAGAAAGTACCAACCATTGGAGAGCGAACTTTATGACCAGCAGATTCAACGGGTGCTTCAATTGCTGGAGCAGCGACAGGGGCAGCGATTGGAGCTGCTACTGGTGCAACAGGAGCAGCAAATGGTTGCATAGGCGTTAGTTGAGCCATAGGCGCTACCGCACGGCTGATGCGTACCGATTCTTCACCTTCAGAAATCTCAAGTTCTGCAATGCCAGATTCTTCAACTAGTTCGATTAGTTTTTTAATTTTGCGGATATCCATTGTGTAATCTCTTCTGTTTATATTCAGTGATCAATTTGAACGCAGACGCTTTATCGCTGCATTCAAAGCAAATTCGTAGCCATCAGCACCTAATCCACAAATTACACCAACCGCTTTATCTGAAAGATAAGAGTGGTGGCGGAAAGGTTCGCGTGCATGGACATTAGATAAGTGTACTTCTATAAAAGGAATACCAACCCCAAGCAATGCATCACGTAAAGCGACACTCGTATGAGTAAACGCTGCTGGGTTGATGATAATGAAATCAATACGCTTATAAGCATTATGGATAGCTTCAATCAACTCATATTCACGATTAGATTGTAAATGCTCAAGTTCAATATCCAATGAATTGGCGTGAACGGTTAAAGCGTTAACAATTTGTTCTAAATTTTGACTGCCGTAATGTGCCGGCTCTCGAAGGCCTAATAAATTAAGGTTCGGACCATTGAGAACTAAAATTCGCGATTGAGTAGACATTGTGATGCTAAATTCCTTGTTTTTACGGTTAAAGTAAAAAAAACACATCTTTTATAGTAGATTTGATGAGCTTTTGCAATTTTTGTCTTGCGAATGATCATAAAAAGCAATTATAGACAATATCACAGCAAATCGCAGCAAAATACTGGTCTTATCAGCTCTAAGTTGCATTGTTTGCTTAGGCAATAAAATATATTTTGGCTAAATTATGATAATTAGAACTGAAAGAGATAAGTTAAGTTCAGTTATTTTATCTGTTAGTTAACAAATACTTCTAACGTGTGGAACAATTATACAGTTTTTAATTTTGTTTATTAGCAGAGAGAAAGGAAAGAAATAAAAGTTCTGTCAATTTGGGCTAGAAGTCACAAGAAAAAAGCCGTTATTAAGGATAATAGCGGCTTTTTTCATTCATAAGAGTTTTTACTCTATCGGTTGGTATTGACCAATCTACTTATTTAAGCGATTTTTCTTTGTTCTTCAATTAGTTTATCAACCACGCTTGGATCGGCCAGTGTGGAGGTGTCTCCTAGATTAGAGGTATCACCAGTGGCAATTTTACGAAGAATACGACGCATGATTTTTCCTGAACGTGTTTTTGGTAATGAGTCGGTCCAGTGTAAGAAATCAGGGGTGGCAATCGGTCCAATTTCTTTTCTTACCCAATCTTTTACTTCTTTATGCAGTTCAGCACTTGGTATTTCACCAGAGTTTAGCGTGATGTAGGCATAAATGGCTTGTCCTTTAATATCATGAGGAACGCCAACAATCGCGGCTTCTGCTATTTTATCAAAAGCGACTAAGGCTGACTCAACTTCAGCGGTTCCCATTCGGTGACCAGACACATTGAGCACATCATCAACACGACCTGTTATCCAGTAGTAACCGTCGTCATCTCGTCGAGCGCCATCACTGGTGAAATACATGCCTTTAAAGGTTGAGAAATAGGTTTGTTCAAAACGCTCATGATCGCCATAAATAGTACGCATTTGTCCCGGCCAAGAATCGGTAATAACTAAGTTACCATCAGCAGCGCCTTCAATAAAGTTACCCATGTTATCAACCAAAGCAGGTTGAACACCAAAGAATGGTCGAGTTGCCGATCCTGGTTTTAATGCGGTTGCACCAGGAAGAGGAGAGATTAAGATCCCGCCAGTTTCAGTTTGCCACCACGTATCAACGATTGGGCAACGAGCATCACCAATGGTGTTGTAATACCATTCCCATGCTTCAGGGTTAATTGGCTCACCTACTGAGCCCATGACTCGTAATGAGGATCTTGATGTGCCTTCTACTGCGTCATTACCATGAGCCATTAATGCTCGGATAGCGGTTGGGGCAGTATAAAGAATATTTACATTATGTTTATCAACCACTTCACTCATACGGCTAGTGCTTGGGTAGTTTGGTACACCTTCAAACAGAATGGTTTTTGCGCCATTAGCGAGAGGTCCGTAGATTAAATAAGTATGGCCAGTGATCCAACCTACATCAGCGGTACACCAAAAGACTTCGCCTTCTTGATAATCAAAAATGTATTTAAAGGTCATTGTGGCATAAACAAGGTAACCACCTGTGGTGTGTAATACGCCTTTTGGTTTACCTGTTGACCCTGAGGTATAAAGAATAAAAAGAGGGTCTTCTGCGTTCATGGCTTCTGGTTTACAATGCGCAGATGCTACGGCTGTTGCTTCATGCCACCATACATCGCGTTCTTCATTCCAATCAATATCATTACCGGTGCGTTGGAATACAACGACTTTTTCAATGGTTGTTACTTCAGGGTTATTTAATGCATCGTCGACGTTTTTCTTTAGAGGTACGGTACGACCGCCACGAACGCCTTCATCGGCGGTAATCACGACTTTCGCATCTGAATCAACGATTCGACCCGCCAATGCTTCTGGAGAGAAGCCACCAAAGACAACAGTGTGAACCGCACCAATACGAGTACAGGCAAGCATGGCAACGGCGGCTTCAGCGACCATTGGCATATAAATACATACCACATCACCTTTACGTACGCCTTGGCTTTTCAGTGCATTAGAAAATTTACACACTTGTTCGTGCAGCTCATTGAAGGTAATTGATGCATCATCTTGTGGATCGTCACCTTCCCAAATAATAGCGACTTCATCACCACGGGTTGCAAGATGGCGATCAATACAGTTTGCAGAGACATTTAATTCGCCATCTTCAAACCATTTGATATCTACGTGGCCAGTATCAAAAGACGTATTTTTTACTTTAGTGTAAGGAGTCATCCAATCGACTATTTGTCCATGTTCGCGCCAAAAACCTTCAGAGTTAATAACGGACTGCTGGTACATTTCACGATATTTATCTTCATCTGCATGGGCATTTTTTACGATGTATTGATTGACTGGGTATACGTGAATGTCACTCATGTTTGTTCTCCTTGTGAATACAGCAAATATCCTGTTGGTGTGTCGCTGGATTTTATGGCAGCACCTTCATTGGTTCTGCTTTTTTATTAGTAGGGTTGATAGTACTGTCGGTTAGAAATGGCTTTTCAACAATTAGACTTTAGTCAGAGAAATAAGGGTTGACTGAATTTTCAGAGCAATGAGTGTTGATTTTTGAGAGGCAGATCAGTAACGGTGAGCATTTCGTATTTTAGGTAGATCAGGAAAATCGCCATAAGTTAAGCGAACATAAATTAGGGCTGCGGCAATCGCATCTTCAAGTGCGTCATGGCGCTCTGCCTGTGGTAGGTCTAAATGTCGGGAGATCGCGTCAATACTGAGGTCGTAATACGCGTTAGGGAGTAATTTTTCTAATTTATGATGATATAGGTAACTCACCTCAATTAAGCGGTTTGGTAGAGGGTGAGATAAATGACGCAAACAGACACGGTCTAATATTTTTTTATCATAGCGAATGTGATAACCCACGATGGGTCTATTGCCAATAAATTGAATAAGTTGAGTGATCGCTTCTTTTTCTGAAAGGCCATGGGTTAAATCTTGATGGCGAAGGTGATGAATTTTAATTGAATCGGAGGTTAAACTTTGTGGAGGCGTCAGTTTTAAATGAATCGTTTTACTGGTTAATATTCGATTATGTTGAATTTTAATGGCTGCAATAGAAACGATTTCTGCGTGATTTGGGTCAAGGCTGGTGGTTTCACAATCAATAGAGACCAACTCATCTCCTTGGTATTGGTCAAAAAGGTTGTGATGAGGGTGGTTGGGTAATTTATATTGCCACCATAATCGTTGCAGAATGTTCATTGGTTAATCCCTTATTTGATAATGGTAGCCAAGCCATTCTTTAAATTTCTTCACGACATGTAAGCTATGACGCAATAAATCTCGCTCTGTTCTATCAAGCTGTTCAAGATGAATGTAGTTAGATTGTCTATTTCTACTCTCTTGTAGTTGATGACGAAGTCGCCATTTAAAAAACAGTTTTAACGCTTCTGTTAAATTATCTGCTGTCGAGTGTTCTAATACATTACGCTGATTTAACTCTTCAATGCGTTGGAAGGTATTGGTTTTTTCTATGCCTTGCTCTAAGGATAGTGCGCGAATACCGTGAACAATTGGGAAAATCCCACCTTGTTTGATATCGATCCCTTCTTTTTTCTTTTTTACTTTTCCGAATAGAGTTAATGGCACAATAAATTGCAATGCAGGGCGGACAAAGATACTGAGTGCGAGCTCATTTTCTTGCATCTTCTGAGTTAATAAATGTTTTAGAGGAGAAAGTAATTGATGATTTCCCGCAACGGCATGAGCATCCGATAAAATAGCAAGGTGCATCATGTTTTCACCGTTATATTCGGTGCTTAATTTGGTGATGTAATGTTGCCATTCACGTTCAGTTTTTACCCAATGCGCATTGCTGACCATGATATTCCCTTTGCATAATGGATAGCCTAGCTGCAGCAGGGTGTGAGTGAACTTCTTCATCAGTTCATGGCATTGATGCCACTCCAATCCTTCTTTAATGATTAAGGCATTGTCTTGATCGGTTTTAAGAATTTGTTCGCCTCTTCCTTCTGATCCCATCACGATCAAGCAGCAATGATCATGCAGACTTTTAGGGACGATCAAACTAAAGGCTTTTTCTATAATCTGTTCATTAACGGTTGAGATAAGCTCCATAATAAATCGGGTACGAATGCCATTATTCATTAAGGTTTCGATTAACTGTGTTTGACTGTTGGCAGCAATTGCTAATTCATCAATGCTTTGCGCTCGGGCAATACGCAGTGTTAGCACATGAGAGTGAGTAGAAAAAAGACTCAATACTTGTGTCATGTCCAACATGCCGATCAATTGATCCTTTTCCAACACGGCAACTCTTTTTATATGGCGGCGAGTCATTAGTGTCATGGCGTTAAAAAGGTAATCATGCTTTTGAATATGTACGATTGGGTAGGTGGCAATTGGCCCCACAGGATGATTGGGTTGGTGGTTATCGAGAACTAATGCGTGCAATAAATCGGTACGAGTAATAATGCCTATGGGGAGTTGATGTTGATTTGCTTTATGCCTTGGATCATATTGGTTGAGTTCGACAAAGAGGGCGTCGACATTATGTTCTTTAAGTAAATGGGTCACCTGTTTTAATGAGGTATTCCAATCAACAACTAAACTGGGTTGAATGGTTTCGTTATCTATTTTGGTGAGAATAAACTCCGCTAAGTTTTGCTGTTGATGAGCTTGAGTGAGAAGTGCCTTACGGGTTGCCAAGCTACTGTTAAAATAGGCAGAAAAATCTTTATTATCATGATAAATAGAGGTAAAAATATCACGAGGAATAAGATGGCATAAGGTGTCTTCAAGGGCGTGATAGCTGTGTTTTACAGACTGCTCTAATTGAGATCTAACATCAAAAATATCATCATTAGTGTAGTGTGCATAAACCTCACCGCTGTCATTAGAACGTTCCTCCGCAACGCCTTTAATTATGATGAATAAGCTCTCTGTTGATTGCCCTTCATGCAAAATAATATCACCGGAACGAAAATAGATTATATCAACATGCTGGGCGAGTAGATTTTTCTGTTTTACCGTTAGAAGATTGAATGGAGCAATTGAGAAATTGAGTTCACTTGGCATAACCCCATCCTTTCATAATTATTTTATCTGATTTTCCCCAAAAATTAGATAAGAATGAAGACGACTTTAGTCTAGGATTTTCATAAAAGGTGTGAAATTTGAAGGCGAAGTCACATTTTAAAAGGTGCAGTTTTCTTCTGTTTTGTTTTCCCTTTTTATAAACAAATACAGTGCCATAATGAGTGTCTCTTTTTTATTCCCTTTGGACATTGTCATGGTAAGCGTTTCTCCCTTTGCTTGGATCTCTCAATATTTTGGTGGGTTCTTTTTTGCCTATGGTGTGTATTTGCCTTTTTGGGCGCTGTGGTTTGCCGACCAAGGGGTATCAGCAGGAGATATTGGTGTTTTAATTGGTTTGGGATTTGCGACGCGTTGTGTGGCGAACTTAGTGATCACTCCTCGCTTGCATAAAGTTGAATATTTAATTCCAGCCCTGCGCGCATTAACGTTTGCCTCCTTGATTGCACTTGGGTTGTTTCTTATTAATGGCGGCAACTTCTGGTGGATGGCATTTGTCACCGTGTTGTTTAATTTGTCCTGTGGTCCAGCTATCCCTCTCTCTGATGCAATGACGAATTATTATGCGAAAAATAAATTATTAGATTATGGCCGAACTCGTTTATGGGGTTCAGTCAGTTTTATTGCCGGCTCAACGGTCGTGGGTTACCTAGTGTCAGGCTTTGGCACCGACATGATTGTGTACACTGCGATTGCCGGTATCTTAGCAGCATTATTCTTAGTGATGCGTAATCCAAATCCAATGCCAGTGTCAGTCTCGGAAGAAGATCAAACTCGCCCTAAATTATTGACCTTACTTCGTGAAGCTCCGGTATTAAAATTTATTATTTTGGTGTCGTTAATTCAAGGTAGCCATGCCGCGTATTACAGTTTCAGCTCTATTTATTGGAAAGCGTCAGGCTATGAAGAAAGTACCATTGGTTATTTGTGGAGCTTAGGTGTCGTCGCTGAAGTGTTGGTGTTTGCTTTTAGCAGACAATTGTTCGCGGGATGGAAAGTCTCGACTTTATTTAAAGTGGCAGCCGTTGGTGTCATGATCCGCTGGGGATTAACGGCGGCAACGACAGAGTTATCGGCACTAATATTGGTTCAAGCACTGCATGGTGTGACCTTTGCGATGGCACATTTGGCCGCCATTCAATACATTCAAAAATTCCCTCAAAACAAAATGATCCCACTACAAGCCTTATATAATGCGATTCCGCTTGGTGCCTTTATTGCCTTAATGACAACATTAAGTGGTTGGGGTTATGAAGTGTGGGGAGCGCATATTTTCTGGGGTATGGCAGTGATGGGTGCCTTTGCCTTAATGATTAAGCTGGATAAAGTAAAAGATAAATAGGTCCTAATCACATTTGTTGGCTTGGATAAAAGCGAAGTAATAATAAAACGTTAGACTGGTGCGACAGAATATTCGTACCACTCTGGCGTTTTTTATGCTCAGAACTGAGAGTGGTATCACCAAGGATGAGTGATGACACAAGGATGGATCGTCGTGCCAGTTTCGCTGGCTTATTTAGGATTGCTATTTTTAATTGCCTGGTATGGTGATCGTCAAAAAGGGTGGTTATCGCGTTATCGCCCGTGGATTTACAGTCTTTCTATTGCGGTTTACTGCACCTCTTGGACCTTTTATGGCACGGTAGGCCAAGCCACTAGCAACCCGTGGTCTTTTCTTCCTATTTATCTTGCCCCCATTCTTGTGTTTGTTTTTGCATGGCGTTTTTTAGCCCGAATTATTCTGATTGCAAAGCGAGAGCACATTACGTCCATTGCTGATTTTATTGCGGCTCGTTACGGTAAATCTCAAGGTTTAGCTGGTGTGATTACGGTCATTGCGGTGATTGGTATTCTTCCTTATATTGCGCTGCAACTGAGAGGGATCACCATGGGGCTCGATCTTGTGGCTCCTAATTTAGCGCAAGATTTAGGGTATCAAGATGGTCACATCTCTTGGTTTGTCGGTGGTGCATTAGCGATTTTTACTATTCTATTTGGTACTCGACATATAGATACCACAGAGCATCATCGTGGATTGATGATGGCTGTGGCATTTGAGTCTATTGTTAAGCTTGTTGCCTTTCTTTCGGTTGGTGGATTCATTTTATATTTGGCGTATTCAGAGCCAACGGTTGACCTGATTACCGTAGCAAAAGACACCTACCAACCGCCCAATTTAATTACCTTATTGTTTCATACGTTATTAACGATGGCGGCGATAATTTGTTTGCCCCGTCAGTTCCACACAACAGTGGTGGAGAATGAACAAGCGCAAGACTTAAGGACTGCACGTTGGGTCTTTCCTCTTTATTTATTATTGATGGGATTATTTGTTTTACCTATCTCATGGGCAGGGCAAGCTCTGCTTTTTGGTGGCGTTAGTGATAGTTTTGTTATTAGTGTGCCGTTGTCGGTAGGCGCAGAGTACATGGCATTGCTTGCGTTTGTTGGAGGTACTTCAGCGGCGAGTGGTATGGTTATTGTTTCGACCATTGCGCTCGCGATTATGGTTTCAAATGATTTAGTATTGCCTTTACTCTTACGTAGAGTAAGAACCACATCTCGAACCTTTGGGCATTTTTCTAAATTATTAGTGACGATTCGGCGGTTGTTGATAGTTCTATTATTAGTTGGGGCGTGGGGGTTCTATCAAGCATTAGATTCAATTGAATCATTGTCGGTAATTGGCTTATTGGCGTTTGCGGCGATCGCTCAATTTTCCCCTGCATTGATTGGTGGATTGTATTGGCGTAATGCAAATAGAAAAGGAGTGTATGCAGGATTAACTATCGGCTTTCTGGTGTGGGTAATTACTCTTATGAGTCAAACCCAAATACTAGCAGGGACGGCTGAAAATAATTTTTTATTATGGTTAATTACTCCGCCGGAGTGGTTACAAATAGTAGAGGTTAAAACCGCTGATTGGGGAATGATGCTCAGTTTAGGTTTAAATGCGGTGTTATTTATTCTAGTGTCTTCGGTGACTCGAGCATCATTAAGTGAGCGCTTACAAGCCGCCGTATTTGTAGGTGCTCCCCTGCCAGAAAACGAAGATGTCAGTGTTTATCAAACTCGTGTAACGGTCGCTGAAATCGAAATGCTTGCTTCTCGGTTTGTTGGTCGCCGTCGAGCGCAAAAAGCTTTCCGTCAGTTTTCACTGCAACATGATCAAGAATTACTCCCGCAGCAACAAGCAAGCTCTGCACTAATCCGTCATACCGAGCGAGTTTTAGCCGGGGTGTTTGGTGCTTCTTCTTCTCGCTTAGTACTGACGTCTGCTTTGCAGGGACGAAATATGCAACTTGAAGAGGTCGCGACCATTGTTGATGAGGCTTCTGAACTTTATGATTTTAGCCGTGGGTTATTGCAAGGAGCGATTGAACACATAAGCCAAGGCATTGCTGTGGTTGATAAGCAGATGAAGCTAGTGGCATGGAATCAGCGTTATTTAGAGTTATTTACGTTTCCGGCAGGACTTATTCAAGTGGGGCGTCCGATAGCGGATGTTATCCGACACAATGCAGAACAAGGGCTTTGTGGGCCGGGTGATCCTGAAGTGCACGTTAAGCGACGAGTTGAGCATTTAGAGCGAGGCACTCGACACGTGTCTTCTCGAATTCGAGCGGATGGACAGGTGATCGAAGTGCAAGGGAACCCGATGCCAAATGGCGGTTTTGTGATGAGCTTTACGGACATCACGATATTTAGACAGGCAGAAAAAGCCCTAAAAGAAACCAATGAAAGCCTAGAGTTTCGAGTGCATGAACGAACCAAAGAATTAGAAAAATTGAATCAGAGATTGGTGGGCGCTACCCAAAGTGCAGAAAAAGCCTCGCACTCAAAAACACGATTATTAGCAGCGGTGAGTCATGATTTAATGCAGCCCTTGAATGCCGCCCGCTTGTTTGCGTCTTCATTAAGCGAAGTCGCTAAAGACGGTGAGACAAAGAAAATATCAGGGCATATTGAAAGTGCATTAGGGGCGGCAGAAGAGTTAATCGGCGATTTATTGGATATTTCTCGTTTAGAAGCGGGTAAGTTAGAAACTAATGTTCACGGCTTTTCACTCCACCATATGCTCTCTAATTTAGAAGCCGAATTTGGTGCGTTAGCAAAACAACAAGGCATTGATTTTTCAGTGATTCATTCTGATGTGGTGGTGGAATCCGATCCGAAATTATTACGTCGAGTATTACAGAACTTCTTAACCAACGCCTTTCGATATAACCCAGAGGGTAAAGTGGTACTGGGTGCCAGAAGAGTCGAAGGTAAAATTCGTCTTGATGTATGGGACAGCGGCATTGGTATTCCAGCAGAAAAACAACAAGCCATTTTTGAAGAATTTACTCGTGTCGATCAAAGCAGAGCTGATCAAGGGTTAGGGTTAGGGTTAGCGATTGCGAGAGGGATCTCTCATGTGCTCGGACATACTATTTCTCTGCGTTCATGGGTGAATAAAGGCTCGGTATTTTCTGTCACATTGGAGCGTGGTGTGGCGCTTGAAAGCGATACGCCTACCATAACCCAAAAGCCGGAATTACCATTAAGTTTGGTTCGCGTGTTGTGTGTGGACAATGAACCAGATATTTTAATTGGCATGGAATCGCTACTTGAACGTTGGGGTTGTGAAGTAAAAACTGCGACAGATTTAATGGGAAGTTTACGTTGTTTAGAAGACGATTGGGTACCCGATGTCATCTTCTCAGATTACCGATTGGATAACGACAGAACCGGATTAGAAGTATTACAACAATGCCGCTTACGTTTAGGAAATAACTTTGAAGGGGTAATGATCAGTGCAGATAAAACTGAGGATTTACTAGAAAGTATTAAAAGTAATGGTTTTGGTTTTATTGCAAAGCCAGTCAAACCGTTAAAATTAAGGTCTGTGTTAAATCGCCATACTACCTCAGCGGTTTAGGACTAATCATAAAAGAAGGGAGCTAGCATAACTAACTCCCTTTTCATATCAGCCAAATTATTTTTCTGACGTTATTCTGGTTCTATTAAACTGAACATTATCAGATTAATGATCGTGAGCTTCACCGGCACCTTTAGGGTAACGAATCGATTCAACCAGATCTTGAACATCTTGTGGTACTTCTGCGGTGACTTTGTTTACTGCAATTGAAACAATAAAGTTTAGACACATACCTAGGGTACCGATCCCTTCAGGGCTGATACCAAACCACCAGTTGTCTGGTGTGCTTGCTGCTGGGTCAATGAATTTAAAGTAAACAATGTAAGCAGTAGTAAAGGTAACACCAGAAACCATGCCAGCAATAGCGCCTTCCTTATTCATCTTCTTATAGAAAATACCTAAGATGATCGCAGGGAAGAAAGAAGCTGCTGCTAAACCGAAGGAGAAGGCAACCACCTGTGCAACAAATCCCGGTGGGTTTATCCCTAAGTAACCAGCACCGATAATAGCAACAACGGCGGCAAGTCTGGCGGCGAGCAGTTCTTGTTTATCGGTCATGTTTGGCTTAAAGCCTTTCTTTAATAAATCATGAGAGATAGACGTTGAGATTACCAGTAGTAGACCGGCAGCCGTTGATAATGCCGCGGCTAAGCCACCGGCCGCTAGTAATGCAACAACCCAGTTTGGTAAGTTTGCCAGTTCAGGAGATGCTAGAACGATGATATCTCGGTTGATGTCCACTTCATTACGTTCATCACCAGAGTAGAACATTTTACCATCGCCATTTTTATCTTCCCAACCAACTAGACCTGTGTCTTCCCAGTTTTTATACCAACTCGGTGCATCAGCAGCTGCAACTCCTTGGCTGTCTGGACCATTGATGGTTTCAATCATATTCACACGAGCAAACGCGGCAACCGCAGGTGCAGTGGTGTATAAGAATGAAATGAACAGTAACGCCCAACCCGCAGAAATACGTGCATCTTTAACACGAGGAACCGTGAAGAAACGAATAATTACGTGAGGAAGCCCTGCTGTACCAACCATTAGTGCAGCACAGATAAAGAAGACATCGACCATGCTCTTAGAGCCATCGGTATAAGGTGTAAACCCTAATTCAGTGGTTAATCCATCCAATTTATCTAATAAGTAGACTTCGGAGCCGGTAACAGTAGACCCCATACCAATTTGAGGAAATACATTACCCGTCATCATGATTGAGGTAAAAACAGCAGGAACAAGGAAGGCGAAAATGAGAACACAGAATTGAGCAACCTGCGTATAAGTGATGCCTTTCATGCCGCCTAATACCGCATAGAAAAATACGATACCCATACCAATGATGATGCCGATGTTAATATCAACTTCTAGGAACCGAGAGAACACTACGCCAACACCACGCATTTGTCCTGCCACATACGTGAAAGAGACAAAGATGGCACAGAACACCGCTACCATACGAGCGGTTCGTGAGTAGTAACGCTCACCAATAAAATCTGGCACAGTGAACTTACCAAATTTACGTAAATAAGGCGCAAGACATAAAGCTAATAAAACATAGCCGCCAGTCCAACCCATTAGATAAACAGTCCCATCATAACCAACAAAAGAAATGATACCTGCCATTGAGATAAATGACGCTGCCGACATCCAGTCAGCGGCGGTTGCCATGCCGTTGGCAATAGGGTGAACCCCTCCGCCAGCAACATAGAATTCACTGGTTGATCCAGCTCTTGCCCATATCGCAATGCCGATATAAAGGGTAAAAGTGATACCTACTAATATAAACGTCCAAGTTTGGATATCCATGCTAATTCCTCTAGTCTTCTTGTACATTGTATTTTTTATCCAATGTGTTCATGCGAACCACATAGATAAAGATCAGGGCAACAAAGGTATAAATTGAACCTTGTTGTGCAAACCAGAAGCCTAATTTAAAGCCACCAATTTGAATCGTATCCAGAGCATCTACAAATAAAATGCCTGCACCAAATGAGACGGCGAACCAGACGAAGAGTAGCCCCCCCATTATTCTTAGATTTTCCTTCCAATAGGCTTGTGCTTGTTCTTTTGTTTCGAACGCCATAGCCGGCTCCTTTAATGTTAATGATATGTAACCAAAAAGAGATTAGCAGCGAGTGAGTAAGAAAACAGTGCAACTTTAGTCGAGCAGATAAAGAAAAACGCCCAAAATATGAGCGTTTTATGTGAGGTGGGTTGTGATTTTTCGTGTTAAATTTATGTTAATCAATACCAAGGTCTAAGGCACGGTATTCATTAAAAATAGAAATCTTTAATTCCAAGTAGCAGGTTATTTACGGCAACGGCGGCTAAAATTAGCCCCATTACACGGCTAATGATAGCTGCGCCAACATTTCCTATTATTTTATGAATAAAGGTAGCCCCAAGTAGAAGGCATAAAGTAATGATGAGCACCACAATCATGACCGCTGCAGTCACTGATTGGTCTAAAAAGGAATATCGAGAATTATCTGTCAGCATCACAATTGCCATCATTGCGCCTGGAGAAGCAATGGAGGGAATCGCTAAAGGGTAAACCGCTAAATCTGCGAGATCTGAATGACTAATTTCTTCACTCATTTTTTGCTCTTGTTCGGGTTTACTCTCACCAAAAATCATTGTTAAGGCAAAGATGAGAAGAACCAATCCCCCTGCAACTTGAAACGCGGGTAATGGAATCTGCATCGCTTCTAATAGTAATTGACCAATAACGAGGAAAAATAACAGGACAGAGGTGGCAATAGCAACGGCTTTTAAAGCAACAACTTTACGTTGCTTAGCCGATAGATGTTGAGTTTGTGAAAGATAGACGGGTACAGAACCAATAGGATCAATAACAGCCCAAAGAACAACGAATTGAGTAACGAGGATGCTTATCATGAACTCTCCCAGAGTTAGGTTAAACAGAGGGATAAAATGAACGGGTAATATACCTTAATTTATAGACCAGTATGTTATATCAAAGTTAACTTTCAGTTTGTTGCAATAGAATAACGGCTTGGGTTCTATTTTTTACCCCTAACTTTCTAAAAATGGCTGTCATGTGCGCTTTTATTGTGGCTTCAGATACATCTAAGTCATAAGCAATTTGTTTATTAAGCAACCCATCAGACAGCATACCAAGCACTTTATATTGTTGAGGAGTAAGGCTGCTTATTCTTGTTGTGAGATCATCACACGCTTGGCTGTTTTTAATCGAGCCTTCTGGAAAATAAGAGTCCCCTGCCAAAATTTGGTTCAACGCTGAAATTAATGATCGCATGTCACTTGATTTTGGAATAAAGCCAAAGGCCCCATGGCTCTTTGCTTGAGAGACAATGCTGCTTTCTTCGCTGGCAGAGACAACCACAATAGGCAGGTCTGAATATTGAGAGCGAAGGTGAATTAAACCAGACATTCCGTTACTGCCCGGCATTTTAAGATCGAGTAATAATAAGTCGGGATCGGGCTCTTTTTCTAATACGGTTAAGAGTGCATCTAGAGAATCGGCTTCGAGTAGATTGGCTCCGCTGATCGCCATATGGATGGATTGAAAAAGTGCATTACGAAATAAGGGATGATCGTCTGCAATAATAATGGTGTAGTTGTCGTCCATGGCTACATTATTCCTCATAAGTTATGGAATAAAATTAACATCTAACCGCGTTATGAGCAATTTATAGGCGTTAAAGTCTGCGCTGCCTCTCTTACTGATCGTTATTTTTGAGATGAAACGAACAATAGTGATGATCTTATTATTTAAAACGAATTAATTTCCAGCTCTAGACAATTAAACGAAACGAAACTAAACTTCTTTCAAATCGAAACTTACTGGATTTGTCATGTCAAAAAGAAACACTAAACAACGTCGACATATGATCCTTTCTTTATTAATTGAGAAAGGGGAAATTACGGTTGAAGAACTTTCGGAGCTCTTTGATATCTCAGAAGTAACTATTCGTAAAGATCTAACAGAGTTAGAGAAGAATGGTTTGCTGATGCGTAAGTATGGCGGGGCGGTGTTAATGCCTTCAAATATCATTCAAGAAGATACGTGCGAAGAAGTTTCGAATCGAAAGTTATCTTTGGCTATTTCAGCGGTAGAACTGATTAAAGATCATAATCGAATCATTATTGATAGTGGCAGTACGACGGCGGCGTTGATTAACCAATTATCAACGAAAAATGGTTTGGTTGTTATGACCAATTCATTACCGGTGGCGAATGCATTGCAAGAAATCGAGAATGAACCCACGTTATTAATGACAGGTGGAACATGGGACAGTCATTCTGATTCATTTCAGGGTCAAGTGGCAGAGTCGGTATTAAGATCCTATGATTTTGATCAGTTGTTCATTGGTGCAGATGGCATTGACTTAGAGCGTGGAACTACGACCTTCAATGAACTGGTGGGTTTAAGTCGAGTGATGTCTGAAGTCGCTCGTGAAGTAATTTTAATGGTTGAATCAGAAAAAATTGGTCGAAAAATTCCGAATGTGGAATTGCCATGGGACAGTATTGATGTGCTGATCACCAATAATGATTTAAGCGAAGAACATCAGAAAAAAATTGAGTTACATAACGTACGAGTCATTAGAGCTCAGTGATTTAATTCCTCAATAAAGAATATCAATAGTGAGCTTTTTGTTGCCAGCTCATTATCTAGACCAATCGCATTACCAGGATTGGGCCCACTAAATTTAAAAATAGAATAATGGAGTATTGCCATGTGTGGAATCGTAGGTGCTGTTGCACAAAGAGACGTTGCGGAAATATTAGTTGAAGGATTACGCCGTTTAGAATATCGCGGTTATGATTCGGCTGGTGTTGCCGTTGTTGATGCAGACAGTAATTACACTCGACTGCGTCGCTTAGGTAAAGTTAAAGAATTAGCGGATGCAGTCAATGAATCACATGTGGTCGGCGGTACTGGTATCGCTCATACTCGTTGGGCAACGCATGGCGAGCCGTCTGAAGTGAATGCTCACCCACACGTTTCCGGTGATATTACGATTGTTCACAATGGCATTATTGAAAATCACGAATCATTACGTGCGCTATTAAAAGAACGCGGTTATGTATTTGAATCTCAAACGGATACCGAGGTTATTGCACACTTAGTTGAGTGGGAATTACGAACGTCGGATTCTTTGATTGAAGCGGTACAAAAAACAGCGACTCAACTTGATGGTGCGTACGGTACTGTTGCAATGGATCGTCGTGATCCTGAGCGTTTAGTTGTCGCTCGCTCTGGTAGCCCAATCGTTATTGGTCGTGGTGTGGGTGAAAACTTTTTAGCGTCAGATCAACTGGCGTTATTAAACGTAACTCGTCGCTTTATGTACCTTGAAGAAGGAGATGTTGCTGAAATTACTCGTCGTGATGTTCGAGTGTTTGATGCGCGTGGCGAACAAGTTGAGCGTGAAGTGACAGAATCGAACGCCGAGCATGATGCGGGAGACAAAGGTCAATATCGTCATTTTATGCAAAAAGAAGTGTTCGAGCAGCCAAAAGCCTTAATCAATACCATGGAAGGGCGAATCACCAATGACTCTGTTGTGACTGAAAGTATTGGTGTTAACGCGGTTGAGATACTAAATAAAGTAGAACATGTACAAATTATTGCTTGTGGTACCTCTTACAATGCAGGTATGACGGCTCGTTATTGGTTTGAATCATTGGCGGGTGTGAGTTGTGATGTCGAAATCGCCTCTGAATTCCGTTACCGTAAATTTGTGACTCGTCCAAACAGCTTATTGATCACTTTATCTCAATCAGGTGAAACGGCTGATACGTTAGCGGCCCTTCGTCTAGCAAAAGAGCGTGGTTACATGGGCGCAATGACGGTGTGTAATGTTGCTGGTTCATCTCTTGTTCGTGAATCTGATTTTGCCTTTATGACGCGTGCAGGAACAGAGATTGGTGTGGCATCGACTAAAGCCTTTACCACTCAACTTGCGGCGTTATTGATGTTAGTGACGGCACTTGGTAAGCAACAAAATCGCATCTCAAAAGAAAAAGAAAAAGAGATAGTTGAAGCTCTGCATGCACTGCCAAGTGAAATTGAAAAAGCATTATCGTTTGATAAAGAGATTGAAGCGTTAGCACCTGACTTTGCTGACAAGCAACACACGCTATTCTTAGGTCGTGGTGAGTTTTATCCAATCGCGGTTGAAGCCTCTTTAAAGCTGAAAGAAATTTCTTATATTCATGCTGAAGCGTATGCGGCAGGTGAACTAAAACACGGTCCTTTAGCGTTAATTGATGCTGATATGCCAGTGGTTGTGGTTGCCCCAACCAATGATTTATTAGAGAAACTAAAATCGAATGTAGAAGAAGTTCGTGCTCGTGGTGGCTTACTGTATGTTTTCGCGGACGAGCAAGCAGGCTTTGAAGGCGATGAAAACATGAAGATCATTACCATGCCGCATGTTAGCGATATTACGGCACCCATCTATTACACCATTCCAATGCAGTTATTGGCTTACCATGTTGCATTAATTAAAGGAACAGATGTCGATCAGCCACGCAACTTAGCAAAAGCGGTAACGGTTGAGTAGAAATACTGACGTTGATTGACTTAAGTTTCACTTGGTGAAAATAACCTAGCATAGGCGATATCAATAATTAATTTGTGTCGCCTTTCTTTTATGAATTTTTTATTACATATCACTTCCCACTCTTGATCTTTCTCGTTCTTTAATTAATATATATGGAAATGCATATATCCATATTTAAGGTTCATTATGTTACCTCCTCAATTTTTTAAACTGCTTTCTGATGAAACACGGATGCGTTGTCTATTACTTATTGCTCGTGAAGGTCGTTTATGTGTAAATCAACTGACAGAAGCATTAGATGAAAGCCAGCCGAAGATCTCACGTCATTTAGCTTTACTACGTCAATCAGGTGTATTGCTTGATACGCGTGAAGGCCAGTGGGTGTATTACCAAATCAGCACCGAATTACCGGGATGGTTAAATAAAATTATTTTTGGCTTGAAGCAATCAAATTGTTTGCAGGCTCAATATCAAAAAGACACCGATAAATTAAACGCCATGAAAGCGTGTTGTTAACTTCATTTAGGGAAAAGAAAACGATGACAATTAAAGTAGGAATTAACGGTTTTGGCCGTATTGGACGTTTGGCATTAAGAGCTGCATTCGATTGGCCTGAACTGGAATTTGTGCAAATTAACGACGTCGCGGGTGATGCCCATACTCTAGCGCATTTACTTGAGTTCGATTCAATTCAAGGGCGTTGGAATCATGCAGTGACTACCGATGGCAACACTATGATCATTGGTGACCAAAAGCTAATGGCCACACAAGAAAAAGACATTGATGCTGTTGACTGGTCTGGTTGTGATGTTGTTATTGAAGCGACAGGGGTTCATCGCTCTCGCTCATTTCTCGATAAATATTTAGCGCAAGGTGTTAAGCGTGTCGTTGTGTCTGCTCCGGTGAAAGAAGAAGGGGTAGCGAACATTGTGGTTGGTGTTAACGACGATATTTTTGATCCGGCTGTTCACCAAATCGTGACTGCGGCATCTTGTACTACCAATTGCCTTGCTCCAATTGTTAAAGTTATCAATAAGGAGTTGGGTATCGAAAATGCAGCATTTACCACCATTCATGATTTGACCAATACACAAACCATTTTAGATGCTCCCCATAAAGACCTTCGCCGTGCACGTGCGTGTGGCATGAGTTTGATCCCAACAACTACGGGCTCTGCTAAAGCGATTGTAGAAATCTTCCCTGAGTTAAAAGATAAAATTGATGGTCATGCGGTACGTGTTCCTCTGGCGAATGCATCACTGACAGATATCATTTTTGAAGTAAAAAGAGATACCACGGTTGAAGAAGTAAATCAGTTATTAAAGGATGCGGCTTATGGTGATCTAAACGGTATTTTAGGTTACGAGGAGCGCCCACTAGTATCGATTGATTATAAAGGTGACCAACGCTCAACCATTGTTGATGCACTGTCTACTATGCTTGTGGGTAAGCGCATGGTGAAGATTTACGCTTGGTATGACAACGAAATGGGCTACGCAACTCGTACTGCTGAGTTAGTTCGTAACGTTGGCTTAGCTTAATATTAATGGCATTGATTTGAGGAATTTCAAATGACACATCCTACTTGGGAATTACCGGTTTCAGGGACTAATGGCGCATTAATTTTGACTCCGTGTCCGGGAACAAAAGGGGTTGAGTTAACAGCCTCATTAGAGCAATTAAAAGCACAAGGTGTTAAAGCGGTAGCAACAGCATTAAACCAAGATGAATTAACAGAAAAAGGCGTAGGCTCTCTTGGTGAAGAAGTGCAACGTCTAGGAATGAAATGGTTTTACCTTCCAATTGAAGATGATTGTGCTCCTGATGATAAATTTCATCAACAATGGAAATCAGCAACGCCTGAACTGCAACAAGTGCTAGAAAATAATGGCAAAGTAGCAATGCATTGCATGGGGGGTTCTGGTCGTACAGGGTTACTTGCAGGGCATTTACTGCTGGATTTAGGCTGGGATTTGGATGTAATTAAACAGCAAGTTCAAGCGTTACGTCCCGGGGCATTTACTAAATCTGTGCAAATTGAATACATTAATGCGATTGCTAGCAAATAATCAATTGTAGATAAGGCCTCAGAAAGTGATTATCTTCTGGGGCTTTTTTATTTGAACGGATGAATTTTATGTTTTCTCAATTAAGCCATAGTGTACGACAGTACATGCTAGTGACGTTCAATTACTGGAATTTCACCATTACCGATGGCGCTTTGCGGATGTTAGTGGTGCTCTATTTCCATGATTTGGGCTACAGCACCTTGGCCATTGCCTCCCTCTTTTTGTTTTATGAATTCTTTGGGGTAGTGACGAATTTAATTGGTGGGTGGCTTGGTGCGCGTTTGGGGTTAAATAAAACCATGAACGTCGGTTTAGGTATGCAGGTATTTGCATTATTGATGCTTGCTGTGCCTACTGTTTGGCTCACTATCCCTTGGGTAATGGCGGCTCAAGCACTCTCTGGCATCGCAAAAGATCTCAATAAAATGAGTGCGAAAAGTGCGATAAAAACATTAGTACCAAGCGATCAAGAAGGAGCTCTCTACAAGTGGATTGCTATCTTAACGGGATCTAAAAATGCACTAAAAGGAGCGGGTTTCTTCTTAGGAGGGGTTCTGCTTTCTACCATCGGATTTAAAGCGGCAGTTATCGCCATGGCTGTGGTTCTTTTTGGGGTATTGATTGGCAGTTTAGTTTTTCTTGATGGAGATATGGGCAAAGCCAAATCTAAGCCAAAATTTACACAGCTGTTTTCTAAATCGAGTGAGATCAACATTCTTTCCGCTGCACGCTTATTTTTATTTGGTGCGAGAGATGTCTGGTTTGTGATCGCATTACCGATTTACTTAGGCACAACCTTTGGCTGGGATCATTCATGGGTTGGCGGGTTTCTCGCTCTGTGGGTGATTGGTTATGGATTTGTACAAGGCTTTGCGCCAAAAATCACAGGAAAAGCAGAAGGTAAAGTACCCGATGGCCGTGCTGCAATGTGGTGGGCAGGTTTACTAACTCTGGTTACTGGGTTTATTGCCTATGGTGTGCAAATAGGGTGGCAAGCTCAATATGTTATCGTCATTGGCTTATTGATTTTTGGTGCCGTGTTTGCGATTAACTCATCGCTGCACTCTTATTTAATTGTCAGCTATGCCAAAGGTGATGGGGTGTCTATGGATGTTGGCTTTTACTATATGGCGAATGCAATGGGGCGTTTAATTGGAACGGTTTTATCTGGATTAGTGTATCAAATGGCAGGGTTTGCAGCGTGCTTGTGGGTATCGTTTGGCTTTTTGGTGCTAACTACGTTGATCTCGATAAAATTGCCTAAAAATACAGAATGACGTTAATAGAGATTAAATCATTAAAATGGACTTTCTTTTTGTAATTCTGCGCAAATATCGACAATTGCTAATGACAGACCAGAACGGATCATTTGTTTTTGTCGATCTATTTGCATTTGATAGAACATAAGGTCGGTGTCGTCATTCATTGGGGCTATTTCTAGTTGGAGCATTCCCATTCTTTTAACTAAATGAAGTGAGTTTATAGGTGTAATTACTTGTGGATCGGTAAATTGAAATTCATTCATTTCAGCGTTTAATTTATTACGAAGTTGAATTAAGCCTTCAATATCATGATACGTATTATTGGGTAATACACCTAAGCCAAAAAGAAGCTTTAACCTTACGTTTAAATCGCCGAGTGGACCTGAATCTTGAAGTAATGGGCCGATCACGGATTGAACTGCGAAGTCATCTTTACGAAAAATCCGTTGGATTAACCCGTCGATAGACTCATTAAGAATATCGACAGCAATGATGAAAAAACCACGCACAGAAGGTGCATCGTCTAGTCGTTCAATGATGTTAGATTCGTTTATTACTTCTGTCATAAAATAGCCATAAAAGAGAGAGGCATTACGCCTCTCTAACTGTTTATTATTAGTTTAATGTCGTAAAGATTGCTTCAATCTTTTTCGCTTCTGAACTGTTTTCATTTAATCCGGTGTAATGCGCTAATGTCGCTTTTAAGCCAGATTCCTGTAAGCGAGTTTGTAGCTCTACTGCTTGTGGATCTGTGTCATTTACGTATTTAAATGCGGCAGCGATGCCTTTTAATAGTGTTTTATTTTCAATTCCGTATTCGATTGTACCTAATAACGGTTTGATTAGGCGATCATTTTCACCTAATTTACGAATTGGCTGACGGGCAACGCGATCAATCTCATCTCGTAAATACGGATTCGCAAATCGGCCTAAGATTTTTTCGATATAGGCAGCATGTAATTCTTTATCAAAACCGTAGCGACGAATGAGCACTTCACCACTCTCTTCCATTGCGGCTTTTACTTCGGTTCTAATTTCAGGGTCTTGAATCGCGTCACGTATGGTCTCATGGCCTTTTAATGCACCAAGATAAGCCGTAATGCAATGACCCGTATTTAAAGTGAAGAGTTTGCGCTCAACAAACGCCATTAGGTTGTCTGTTTTTTCCATTCCAGCAATATTAGGTACGCCACCTTTGAATTGTTTTTCATCAACAATCCATTCACTGAAACTTTCAACGGTGACTTCAAGTAAATCGTCATTGGCCGCTTCTGATGGTGGAACAATACGGTCAACCGCAGAATCTACAAAACCAACTAATTCGTCACAACGTGCATGAAAGGATTCGTCAAGATGAGAGTACACTTCATTTTTAAGGTGAGTAGTACCTCGAATCATGTTTTCACAAGCAATGATATTAAGTGGTGATTCATTGTTGGCTTCAAAACGTTTGGTTAAACCTTTTGCGATGGTTTTTGCAATAATATTTAATACGTTAGGGCCAACCGCGGTTGTCACTAAATCGGTGTGTACAATACGTTCAATAACGTCGTCACTGGCTGAGTTTACGGCAGTTACATGAGTAACTGTGTCGATTTGGCATTTAGACCCAACAACTTTCACTTTGTATGATTGGTCATGACAAAGCTGATCAACTAATGGTGCATTAACGTCTGCAAATGTAACTGCGACGTTTGAATCCGAAAGAACTTTACCAATAAAACCACGACCGATGTTACCTGCGCCAAAATGTACTGCTTTCATAATAATTACCTTCAATTTAGATATTAGGAGATAGGTCAACACTATAGGGGGAAGGTTGACCTATGTTTTATATGTGATTGTTATGCTGCTTGTTCGCCTGAAAGAATTTCTAAAATCTCATTAACGCTATTAGTAGATGTTAGCTTTTCAATGGCACCCGGTTCATCAAGCGCATTGGTAATTGATGTAATTACTTGAATATGCTCATCATTTTTAGCTGCGATACCTATAACCAATTTAGCTATGTCATCTTCGTCTTCAGTGAATTGAACACCTGATGGATACTGACAGATAACGATACCTGTTTTGATTACACGGTCTTTGGCTTCTATTGTTCCATGTGGTACGGCAATAGATTCACCAAGGTAGGTTGATACTAGTTTTTCACGGTCAAACATCGCCGCTATATATTCTGGTTCTGCGTATCCAAGAGACACAAGTTGTTCACCTGCGTATTGAATCGCTTCTTCTTTAGTCTTAAAGGTTAATCCAAGATGGATGTTCTTTGCTTCTATTTGAAATGGTTGTGCGTTTTGTGGTTCAAAAAATTCATCATTCGCAGCCACTGGAGATACTTGTGGTATTTCATCATCGTTCGCCGCTTCTGGGTAAGTCGATGCCATAATGCGTGCGACTAAATCGTTATAGATATGGCTATCTAAGAAGTTTGTTAATGAAATATGTTCTGCATTTTCTGCGTGCTTACGTGCACGGTCCGTTAAATCTTTATGAGTTATCACAATATCGACATCCGTAGGTAAGTTATTGATAGCACAGTTTGTTACGCTGATTTTTAAGCCTGCTGCTTGTACTTTTTTGCGAAGCAGACCTGCACCCATTGCACTTGACCCCATACCTGCGTCACACGCTACGATGATTTTTTGGATGTTATTGAATTTTGTTGAGTTACTTTTTTCAGCAGTGATACCAGAAGGTTGACCTTTTGAATCAGATTTCATATTACGCATTTTTGATGTCGCATCATCGAGCGATGTTCCGTCATCTTCATCTGATGTTGCTTGAGTTTTCATTAGGATTGCGGCAACAGTAAATGAAACGGCAGTCGCAGATAAAATTGAACAGATTACGCCAAGCGCAGAGGCTTTAGGTGTCAATAGTAAGATGGCAAAGATAGAGCCTGGAGATGCTGGAGCAACCATACCTGCATTAAACAGAGTTAGAACGAATACTCCTGTCATGCCACCTGCAATCGCTGCAAGAATTAAGCGCGGGTTCATAAGAATGTATGGGAAGTAAATTTCGTGAATACCACCAAAGAAGTGAATGATAGATGCACCACCAGCGGTTTGTTTTGCTGTGCCTTTACCAAAGAACATATAAGCAAGAAGAATACCTAAGCCAGGTCCTGGATTTGCTTCAATTAAGAAGAAGATAGATTGGCCAGTTTCGTTTGCCTGTTGGATACCTAGAGGAGAAAAGATACCGTGGTTAATGGCGTTGTTCAGGAATAGAATTTTTGCTGGTTCAACAAAAATAGAAGTTAAAGGCAGAAGACCTGCATCGACTAAGAAGTTAACCCCCCCAGCAAGACCCGCAGATAAGACCTTAACAAAAGGACCAATGAAGAAGAAAGCAACAATTGCACATAACATACCAATGATGCCGGCAGAAAAGTTGTTAACTAGCATTTCAAAGCCGCTTTTGATTTTACCATCGACTTTTTGGTCGAACAGTTTAATCGCTAGGCCGCCCATAGGACCCACCATCATTGCTCCCATGAACATTGGAATATCAGTACCAGCAATCACACCCATAGTGGTAATTGCACCAACAATGGCACCACGTTCGCCGCCCACTAATTTACCCCCGGTGTAACCGATAAGTAGTGGAAGCAAATAAGTAATCATTGGGCCAACTAGTTTCGCTAATTCTTCGTTAGGGATCCAACCTGTTGGGATAAATAAAGCAGTGATAAAGCCCCATGCGATAAACGCACCAATGTTAGGCATTACCATATTTGATAAAAAACGACCAAAATTTTGTATCTTGATCTTTGCATCTGGTGATATCATGAGTGATTCCCCGTTTGAGGTTTTTATTAAACTGTCTAAAAATGACTCGCCAAAGTCATTGGTTAATTTCTAAGTACAGATATAATTTACCATAGATTTTTTAATTGAACCGATAACGGGAAATTCGTGAATCAAGTCACGTTTTCACTCCATCTGCAATAAATAAAGTAGATCTTCGTTGCATTAACGTATTGAAAATTTACTACAAAAAATAAATTTCAACTTTGTCAATTACTATTTGTCGATCAAGATCTCGTTTGTAGAGATTATCTCAAGTAAGAAATGGTGACCCTTGTCACGAATTTTGAATTTGAATTTAAATAATTAAACATCAAAGTGATTTGCTTCACATTTTCATCTTTTATTCACGCTTCGAATTAAATCGTTTAATTTCGTTGCTTGTAAACTGAAATTTTATTACGAATAAAACTGCCTCTTAAGTATTATCCCTCATTTGCTTTATTTCCATTTTACGACTTTGTTTTTTGTTTGTGGGTGCTTTCAATTAGAAGGTGTTTTTTGTATGCGTGGAATTTGAAGCGTATTTTGGAGGTAAAAGATCATGAGAATAGAAAAAGAATATGATGTGAGTGGTTAAATGTGGATTAGTGGAGTGGTGTTGAAATGATAATCCAAAAAATAGACATAAAAAAGGAGAACATAAGTTCTCCTTTTTGCGATATATAAAGCAGAAGATTAAACGTGCTTAATGTTTTCAGCTTCTAGTTCTTTAAAGTATTTAACTGTTTTCACTTTCAGTTCTTGTTGTGATGCTTCATCACAAACGATCACTGATTTAGGGTGAATTTGAAGTGCTGATACTGTCCACATGTGGTTTACAGAACCTTCAACAGCAGCTTGTAGAGCAAGTGCTTTGTTGTGGCCAGTGATTAGGATCATGATCTCTTCAGAATCAAGCAGAGTACCAACACCGATAGTTAATGCGTACTTAGGTACTTGAGCAATATCGCCGTCGAAGAAACGAGAGTTAGCAATACGAGTATCTTCAGTTAGTGTTTTGATACGAGTACGAGATGCTAGAGATGAAGCTGGTTCGTTAAATGCGATATGACCGTCGTTACCAACACCACCCATGAACAAGTTAATGCGGCCGTAAGACTTAATTTTGTCTTCGTAACGCTGGCATTCTTCTTCGTGGTTGTCAGTGTTACCGTTTAGAAGGTTAATGTTTTCTTCTTGGATATCAACATGGTTGAAAAAGTTTTCAAACATGAAAGTACGGTAAGATTCTGGATGATTTGTATCAAGACCGATGTACTCATCCATGTTGAATGTTATTACGTTCTTAAAGCTTACTTTGTCTGCTTTGTACAGTTCAATTAGCTTTTTGTAAGTATTAAGAGGAGTTCCACCAGTAGGAAGACCAAGAACAAATGGACGATCTGCTGTTGGGTTAAACTCATTGATGCGGTTAACAATGTGTTGTGCTGACCACGCGCCTACTTGTTCTGCTTGGTTTAATGGAATAAGTCTCATCATATACCTCAAAAAATTAATGTAATTGTTCGCTTAATTGCGTTAATTCGCATTGTAAAATAAGTGTCTTCATAATGCTAATGATTTTGGTCAATAAAGGAGCAAAATTATTCAACCAAGCTCACATTTTGTTGCAAATGCTGAATAAAAGGCTCTGCTTTCATAAATCCAGTTAAGCGTGAAGTTGATAAGTAATCACCGTTCGTATTCCAAAAGTCGATAGTTGGTAAGCCAAGGACTTTCAATTGTTTAAGTAACTCAATGTCTTCAGGGCTGTTTTTAGTTACGTCAGCCTGCAATAAGATAAATTCACCTAAGAGCGGTTCTACATTTTCATTATGGAATGTGTACTTTTCAAACTCTTTACAAGCGACACACCAGTCAGCATAAAAGTCGAGCATTACAGGTTTTCCTTGTGCTTTTGCCGCTTCCAATTCTCGGCTTAAGTCTTCAATCGTACTTATCTTTTTAAACGTTACGGCTTGAGTTGTAGCACTCACTTCAGTATTCGCCTTACCTGAAATTGCATCAATCACAGGGATTGCAGAGCCCACAATACCCAAGATAGCGATGATCCCAGCAACACTGGTTTTCCATGATTGAGGCATCGTCGCTTTGACATGATATAACCAACCAAACGCAGCAATACCCAATGCAGACCAAATAAATGGCGTAATGCTATGGGGAAGAATACGTTCCAACAAGAACACAGGAACCGCTAACAAAATGAAGCCAAATAGCGTCTTCACATGTGTCATCCACACGCCTGCTTTTGGTAGTAATTTATTACCAAATACTGCCGCTAAAATTAGAGGGATCCCCATACCAATCGCTAAGGCATACAGAGCAACTGCACCAGTCAGTAAGTCGCCACTTTTTGCTACGTAAAGCAGTGCACCAGAGAGCGGAGCTGTTGTGCATGGTGAACAAACTAAACCAGATATAGCACCCATAGCAAATACACCACCTAGGTTACCGCCTTTTTGTTGGTTACTAATGTCATTTAATTTGGTTTGTAAACTGCTTGGCAGTTGGATTGTGTAAGCGCCAAACATAGATAATGCGAGCAACACAAACATGATGCTCAAACCAATCAATACATAAGGGTGTTGTAATGCCGCTTGAAATTGCATGCCTGCCGAAGCAACCACTAACCCAAGTAGGGTATAGGTTAAGGCCATGCCTTGAACGTAAATAAAAGAGAGCTTAAAAGCCTTACCGTGAGACAGCTTTCCACCGCCCAGAACAATACCCGTAAGAATAGGGTACATAGGTAATACACAAGGTGTAAAAGCAAGACCAACCCCTAACGCTAAGAATAAGAAGGGAGTCCACCAAGCATCACCTAGGTCATCTGCTAGCTCTTGTTGTTGAGTTTGGGATACGGTTTTTTGTTCAGTCGCTGATGACGTGTTCTTTTCTACGCTAACTGGTGCGGCATCACTTTTAGCTACTACGTGAGTATTTGCCGTTTCATCTTGATATGAACTTGATGCTGTTAGTACTGATAATGGAACTTTACGGATCTCTGGTGGATAACAGAATCCAGCTTCTGCACAGCCTTGGTATCGAACGATCAATTCTGCATTATCACTAACAGAAATTAATGGCACAGTAATGGTCAATGGTTTTGTGTAGATATTCACACTACCAAAGAACTCATCATTATGAGGAGTACCTTCTTCCATGACTAAATTAGCAATTTCAGCACCATTAGAAGAGACAGATATACGTTGTTGATATAAATAGTAATCAGGTTTTACTTGCCAATCTAAATAAATACGATCTCCTTGTTGCATAAAATTAAAAGGAAATGCTTCATTTACCGTTACAAAAGAAGAACCTTGTTGGTTTTGTAATTTAGTTAAATCAAACGCAGCCAAGGCTTGTGGAGCGAAAGAAGTGAATAGAATGAAGAATGATAAAAGGGCAGCTCGAAATCGGAGTAAATTCGTCATGTGGAAGTCTTTATAAAAATAGATACGGATATGACTATCGAAATGGTCAAGAGTTCGGCAAGTATAGTATCAATTGCATTAATGATCTGCTCATAAAATTTTGGATAAAAAAAGGCAGCTAATTTTAGCTGCCTTTTTTAGGTGATATATAAATCTTAATTAAAGAATAATACCGCCAAATACAAAGCCTAGTGCAACAGAAGTAGAAATCGTTGCTACACCCGGAATGAAGAATGGGTGGTTAAATACAAGATTACCAATACGTGTTGAGCCAGTATCATCCATCTCAACCGCAGCCAGAAGCGTAGGGTAAGTAGGAAGAACAAACAGCGCACTTACTGCCGCAAAAGAAGCAACCGCAGTAATTGGTGCTACACCAATTGCCAATGCAGCAGGCATTAGTGCTGTCGTTGTAGCGCCTTGAGAGTAAAGAAGCATTGAAGCAAAGAATAAAACAATTGCTAGCATCCACGGGTATTGTGCAAGGATTTCAGCAGAGAATTCTTTGATTTCACCAATATGAGAAGAAACGAAGGTATCACCAAGCCATGCTACACCAAGAACACACACACAAGCACTCATGCCTGATTTGAATGTTGCTGCGTTAGCAATTTTAGAGGCATCAATCTTAGTGAAAGTAACGATAGCAGCAGCCGCTGTTAGCATTAGGGCCATGATAGCTTCGTTACGACCAATTGTTGGATTTTCAATCAGGCCAACACTGCCACTGATCATCGTTGCATAAGCAACAACAGCGACGATAGCAACACAGAAGATATAAACAGATGTTTTTGCCGTAGGTAAGATTTCACGTTTACCTGCGCCGTTCATTTTGATTAGACCTTTTGCAAGACGTTCTTGATAAACAGGATCATCTTTCAGCTCACAACCTAGGAAGTTAGCAACAAATGCACCAACCATACAGGCTAGGAATGTTGAAGGAATACATACCGCTAATAGCGTTAAGTAATCCACACCTAGTGGCTCAAGGATGCCAGAGAAGAATACAACCGCCGCAGAGATTGGAGACGCAGTGATTGCAATTTGAGAAGCAACAACAGCAATAGAAAGTGGGCGAGATGGGCGAACACCTTGTTCTTTAGCAACTTCTGCAATAACTGGAAGCGTAGAGAATGCAGTGTGACCTGTACCTGCTAGCATTGTCATGAAGTAAGTCACGATTGGTGCGTAGAAAGTAATGCGTTTTGGATTTTTACGAAGAAATTGTTCAGCTAGGTCAACCAACCAATCCATACCACCAGCCACTTGCATTGCAGCAATAGCCGTGATTACAGACATGATAATTAAAATAACGTCGATAGGGATAGAACCTGCGTCTAAACCTAAGATCATGGTAAGGACAAGAACGCCCGCACCACCCGCAAAACCGATACCAATACCGCCGATACGTGCACCTAAATAGATGAACAATAATACGACGAGAAGCTGTACAGCAATCATATATAACTCCAAAGTTTAAATTTAAAATAATTATTCAGATTTTTATTGAGTAGCTATATATAACAAACCAATAAAAGTATGAATGATTACTTGATGAATTTTATAAATATTTTAAAAGGATAAAAAAAGCGAGCCCTAAAGAGCTCGCTATTTACAATTAATAATTAATCGTAACGTTTTGCTTTGTATTGAGGGTGCATTAGATTCTCTACAGAGAAGATGTCATCTAGTTGCTCTTCAGTTAGTAGACCGCGCTCAAGAACAACATCGCGAACATTTTTGCCTGTTTCAGCACAAATTTTACCAACAATGTCACCTTCGTGGTGGCCAATGAATGGGTTTAGGTATGTAACGATACCGATAGAATTAAATACGTGAGCTTCACATATTTCTTTATTTACCGTGATACCGTCGATACACTTGTCACGTAAGTTCACACATGCATTTTTCAAGATTTCGATAGATTCGAAAAGTGCTTGACCAATTACTGGTTCCATTACGTTTAATTGCAGTTGACCCGCTTCAGCAGCGAAAGTTACTGTTGTATCGTTACCAATTACTTTGAAACATACTTGGTTTACAACTTCTGGAATTACTGGGTTTACTTTAGCAGGCATGATTGAAGAACCAGCTTGAAGCTCAGGTAAGTTCAATTCATTGAAACCAGCACGAGGGCCAGAAGAAAGAAGACGTAAATCATTACAAATTTTAGACATCTTAACCGCAGTACGTTTTAGCGCACCGTGGATCATAACATAAGCACCACAGTCAGAAGTTGCTTCAATTAAATCTTCAGCAGCAACACACTCTAGGCCTGTTACTTCTGATAGATGACGAACCGCAGCTTCTTGGTAACCAGTAGCCGCGTTTAAGCCAGTACCGATTGCAGTCGCACCGATGTTTACTTCTAAAAGAAGTTGCGCTGTGTAGTTAAGATTTTTTACTTCTTCTTTAAGCAGAACACCCCAAGCGTGGAACTCTTGACCAACAGTCATTGGAACTGCGTCTTGAAGCTGAGTACGACCCATTTTCAGAACGTTACGGAATTCTTGATCTTTAAGATCGAACGCACCTTTTAGGTATTCAATCGCTTCGATTAGTTTCATCATGCTGTTGTATACAGCAATACGGAAGCCTGTTGGGTATGCACAGTTAGTTGATTGAGAGCGGTTTACGTGATCATTAGGGTTAATGATATCGTATTCGCCTTTCTCTTTACCCATTAGTTCAAGAGCAACGTTAGCAATAACTTCGTTAGCATTCATGTTAACTGAAGTACCTGCACCACCTTGATATACGTCTGATGGGAATTGGTCCATGCACTTGCCAGTTTCAAGAATTAAATCACACGCTTTGATGATGTACTCACCAACTTGTGAAGGAATCGCACCTAATTCTTTGTTAGCTAAAGCTGCTGCTTTTTTCGTGTAGATCATGCCACGAACAAATTCAGGAACATCTGAAATAGTTACATTCGAAATGTTGAAGTTTTCCATAGCACGAAGGGTATGAATACCGTAGTAAGCGTCAGCAGGAACGTGACGTTCACCTAGCAAATCTTCTTCAATACGGGTAGCAGTATTTGTTTTTTCTAAATCAAGCATCTGAGTCATAGTAAGCCTTTGAGGTTCTATATTTTAATTATTGGATTCTGTCCAAGTGATCATATCTGCGAGTAGAATCCGTTCGTCAGAAAGTTGATCAATATCGTACCTGATGCCTTGTTTTGAAATCATCATACACCTCTTTAGTGGTAAAAATGTTAAGTTGATCACTTTTTACGTCGAGTTTTTGCAAAATATTTCAAATTGAGATAATGCTCTCACTAGTTGTTAATATAATTACTTTATAGGTTGTATAACTGCTAATCGAGTTAATGAATTTGGTGGCTGTTTACATTCTTTTACAGAGTTATTTCTTGAAAAGTTCACTGGTGTGCCGCATCTATCATAATAGGGATAGAAAAAGTGGTTTGCGGTTAATGCCTGCTACACTAAATAAAGCAAAAAAAGAAAAGATCGTATTAAATTTAATTGAGGTGTGTTGTGTTTCCTATTTTATTACTCATGTTTATTTTTGTACCTATTATTGAAATTGCGCTGTTTGTGCAAGTTGGCGGCATGTTAGGAATGTGGCCGACACTTGGATTAGTACTTATTACCGCTTTTGTAGGAGCGTCATTGGTACGAAGTCAAGGGATCCAAACGTTGATGTCGGTGCAGTCAAAGTTACAACAAGGTGAATTACCTGCACAACAAATCATAGAAGGCGTCATGCTTGCGATTGCTGGTGTGCTATTACTGGTTCCTGGTTTTATGACCGATGCATTAGGTATGTTAGTTTTATTGCCAGCACCAAGGTCGTATTTAGCAAAACAATTAATGAGCAGAGTAAAAGTGAATGGAATGGGGGCATCACAAGGTGGCTTTCATGCTGGTTTCGGTGGTGGATTCGATCAAAATGGCCCGTTTAATCAAGGTAACCCATTTGATCAAGAAAATCAGAACGGTCAACGAGGAGATGTGTTTGAAGGTGAATTTCAACGTAAAGAAGATGATCCGAATAAAACCTTAAAATAATCGGCTCGCTATATGAATTGAATAAAAAAGCCGCGTTATCCTTCTATACAAATAGAGATAACGCGGCTTTTTTAATGTCTGACTTTACTGATTAATTATGTAATGACTAACGCTTTAACCAAGAGCGAGGATTTTGTGCTTTACTGTTACGGCGGATTTCAAAGTACAGAGAAGGTCTGTCTTGACCGCCACTGTCACCAACCACTGCAATGGTTTCACCAGCGCGAACTTTATCGCCTTCCTTCTTCATTAGGCTTTGGTTGTAACCATATAACGTCATATCACCTTTACCGTGGTCAATGAGGAGCATTAAGCCATAGCCACGCAACCAATCAGCAAACACAACTTTACCTGAATCAATCGCTTTAACTGGGGCTCCATATTGACTCGCTAACACCATGCCCTTCCAGGTTAGTTGTCCTGTCTGTTTAGTACCAAAGCTATGCAATGTTTTAGGATTGTCGATTGGCCAAGGTAGACGACCTTTTTGACGCGCAATACCATCCATAGGAACATTGTTTTTAGCTTTTGCCTTGGCGATAGCAACTTTTAAACGTTTTTCATTTTGCTGTAATTCATTTAAATAACCGTTTTCACTTGAGATGCGATGCTTAATGCTTGAAACGGTTTTCTTACGTTTATTTTGAGACGTTTGCAGTGTCTGTTTTTCTTTCGTGTATTGTGCAAGCAGCTCACTTTGTCTCTGTTGTTGCTTAAGCAAAGAGGCTTCTTTTTCTTCTAGCTGCATCGTGGTGAACTCTAATTGAGAGAGAGCACCCACCCTTGCTTCAGATAAACGTTGAGCGTATTGCGTCATACGATCTATTTTAATGACATCATCACCGCTTAATACGTTAGATAGTTGATTATTCCGATTTGTGAGATAGTGATTAATTAGCAGATCTTTAAGGATCTGAATTTGCCCAATTTGTTGTTGGCTTAATTCGGATTGTTGCTGTTTTAGTTCGGTAATAGAGAGTTTTAATGCATTAAGTTCTTTTGTTGCATTACGTGCTTGTTTAGAGGCATTAGCGATCGATAATTCGTGCTTTTTAAGGCTAGATTGAAGACCAGAGAGTTCTTTTTTCTGCTTGTTTAGCACGGAGTTTTGACGAGATATTTCTTGTTTCATTCCCTTTAATTCTGCGTCATTAGCATGAGAGATTATAGGAAAGCTAAATATCAGGCATACTAACGCCGTCGTACAGAGTTTACGAAAAGAAAAAAACGTATTTACAAGGGATATGTTCATCGCAGCATTATTTCAGATAGAGTGGACTCTGACTAGGCAGAGTTTGTATTTGGTCTCAATTGTAAAACCAATATCACAGCATTTTAGCTGTATTAGGCTGTTTTTTTATCCTCGCTAGTTTCAAAAGAAACCCTAGGGTATACTTTCGCTTTAATTTTAGCGCCTATGGTAACTGGACTGTCTAATGACATGTGGTTATCTAAAAAATCAGAGATAAAGAATATGGAAACGTCAATCATCGATTTTGTAACCAACAACATGATTTTAGCTGTTGTTTGGGTTGGTATTATTGTTGCGTTAATTCAGAACGTAGTAAAGCAAAAAACATCAGGCTACCAAGAGATTGATCCAGCACAAGCAACAACTCTAATGAATCGTGAAGACGCGATTGTTGTAGATGTTCGCTCTAAAGATGAGTTCAAATCAGGTCACATTACGGGTGCTCGTCACATTTTACCAAGCGACATCAAAGCTGGTAGCTTATCAGGTCTTGAAAATTCAAAAACCACCCCAATTATTGTTGTATGCAAAACAGGTCAAACAGCTCAAGCGGCAGCAAATGATTTGCATAAAGCTGGTTTTGAGCAAGTTAAATTACTTAAGAATGGTTTGATCTCTTGGAATGAAGCGAATCTACCGTTAGTAAAAGCGAAGTCGGTAAAAAACAAAAAGTAATTGCCGATTTCCTAAGCAACTGACTCATATTGATGTGATATCGGGCTCATTTTTTAGATATCACGAATGCAGAGTAATAAGACATCGTTATTCTGCATTTATACTTATTTAATAGAAAGGACTTTCCCATGGCTGAAGCAGCACAACAAGAACAACAAAACTTTGCAATTCAACGTATCTTCCTAAAAGACGTGTCTTTTGAAGCGCCTAACTCACCAACTATGTTCCAAAAAGAGTGGAATCCAGATGTTAAACTGGATCTTGATACTCAAAGCCGTGAACTAGGTGAAGGTGTTTATGAAGTAATTTTACGTTTAACTGTAACGGTTAAAAATGAAGAAGAAACTGCATTCTTATGTGAAGTTCAACAAGGTGGTATCTTTACTGCTGGCCAAATGGAAGACGCTCAATTAGCACATTGCCTAGGTGCATTCTGCCCGAACATTCTTTTCCCATACGCTCGTGAAACAATCTCTAGCCTAGTTGTTAAAGGTACGTTCCCACAACTTAACCTTGCGCCAGTTAACTTTGACGCATTGTTCATGAACTACCTACAAAACCAAGCTCAAGAAAACGCAGAAGCACCAGCTCAAGCGTAATTCTTTTGAATATGAAGAATTGATGGCGTTTTGCTATTGATTAATTTGTAGAGAATAAATGCACTTTTTTATCTAATATAGTTCTATATGTTTGTATAGCTTCTATATGTTGATAACAAGTGCATTTTGTTTTTATTACTACTGTATCTTTTGATACTTGTTTTGGATGGTCACAATGACAACACAAACTGATTACTCTGATATTTCAATGACCGTACTTGGTGCTGGTTCATACGGAACGTCTCTTGCTATTTCTCTTGCTCGTAATGGCGCAAAAGTGATTTTATGGGGCCATGAAGCAACTCATATGGCTCGTCTTGAAGCGGACCGTGCAAATGAAGAGTTTTTACCTGGTGTTGTTTTTCCACCATCACTGATTATGTCTGCGGATCTTGAAAAATCAGTTCAAGCGAGTCGTGATTTGCTTGTTGTGGTTCCAAGCCATGTGTTTGGTTTGGTACTAGGCAATGTAAAACCGTTTCTACGTGAAGATTCTCGTGTATGTTGGGCGACAAAAGGGCTTGAGCCTGAAACAGGTCGTTTATTAAAAGAAGTGGCAGTAGAAGCATTGGGTGAGTCACACTCTCTGGCTGTCTTATCTGGACCTACTTTTGCTAAAGAACTTGCTTCTGGTATGCCAACCGCGATCGCCGTCGCGTCACCTGATCAGCAATTTGTTAAAGATCTTCAAGATAAAATTCACTGTTCAAAAACGTTCCGAGTGTATGCGAATAATGATTTCACTGGAATGCAACTTGGCGGCGCGGTGAAAAATGTGATCGCTATTGGTGCTGGTATGTCTGATGGTATTGGTTTTGGTGCTAATGCTCGTACGGCATTGATTACCCGTGGTTTAGCTGAAATGACACGCTTAGGTGTCGCACTGGGTGCAGAAGCTGAAACTTTTATGGGTATGGCTGGTTTAGGTGACCTAGTATTAACGTGTACCGATAATCAATCTCGTAACCGTCGTTTTGGTCTTGCTTTAGGCCAAGGTGGTGACGTAGAGAGTGCTCAGATTGAAATTGGTCAAGTCGTTGAAGGGTATAGAAACACCAAAGAAGTGTTTTTACTTGCAGAACGAATGGGCGTTGAAATGCCTATAGTTGAGCAAATTTATCAAGTATTGTATCAAGGAAAGGATGCAAGAGTTGCTGCACAGGATTTACTAGCACGCGACAAAAAATCAGAATCGTAATTCAAGGATGGTATGAAGATGAATGAATGTAAGAAACATAAAGTATGGGAAAAAATTGTTCAGGAAGCGCGCGAGCAATCTGAGCAAGAACCCATACTTGCAAGCTTTTATCATGCCACCATCATTAAACATGAAAATTTAGCGGCGTCGTTAAGTTACATTCTTGCGAATAAATTAGCGACGGCATCAATGCCTGCGATGGCGGTTCGTGAAGTGGTGGAAGAGGCGTTCGCTTCAGACCCAAGCATTACGGATGCTGCCGCGTGCGACATTTGTGCGACGGTAACTCGAGATCCTGCGGTTTCAATGTACTCAATGCCTTTATTGTACTTAAAAGGTTATCACGCGCTGCAAGGTTATCGTGTTTCAAACTGGCTATGGAAACAAGGCCGAATTGCGTTAGCAACCTACTTACAGAATGAAATTTCTGTTGCATGCCAAGTGGATGTTCACCCTGCGGCTACCATTGGTAAAGGGATCATGTTTGACCATGCCACAGGCATTGTTATTGGTGAAACCGCGGTTGTTGAAAATGACGTTTCTATTCTCCAAGATGTAACGTTAGGCGGTACTGGTAAAGAGAGTGGTGATCGTCATCCTAAGATCCGTCAAGGCGTGATGATTGGTGCCGGTGCTAAGATTTTAGGCAATATTGAAGTCGGTGTCGGTGCGAAGATTGGTTCGTGTTCTGTTGTGCTTCAAGCGGTTCCTCCTCATACGACAGTGGCAGGGGTTCCGGCTAAAATCGTGGGTCGTCCTAGCTCTGAGATGCCGTCTTTAGATATGGATCAGCAATTTAATGGTAAGTCTCAGACGTTTATTTCTGGTGATGGAATTTAATATCCGATTCAGTTAACTCATTTTATAGCTTCTTTGTATCAAAAAAATAGCCACTTAATCGTGGCTATTTTTGCATTGAGACAGGGTAGATAGAAAAATCATAATCCGCCTTCAAAGCCCATTTGACGCCATGCTTCAAAGACAATAATCGCAACAGAGTTAGAGAGATTTAAACTGCGACTGTCAGGCATCATTGGAATACGAACACGCTGTTCCATTGGTAAAGCATCGATTAAATCAGCCGGTAGGCCACGGGTTTCTGGGCCAAACAATAATACATCACCTTTTTGATAACTTGGCATTGTGTGGTGACCTGTCGTTTTGGTTGTACAAGCAAAAATACGGTGTTCGCCTTCGCTTTCATTTTCTAAATATTCAAGAAATGCAGCGTAGTTTTTATGGCGTTTTACATGAGCTAAGTCATGATAATCTAACCCAGCGCGGCGAAGTTTTTTCTCTTCTAAATCAAATCCTAATGGTTCAATTAAATGCAGGTTTGCACCACAGTTAGCTGATAGTCGAATAATATTACCTGTATTTGGGGCGATTTCAGGTTCGTACAGCGCAATCTCAAACATAATGAACTCTTGAATAAACGGAAATTAAACGCAGTATATCTAATTGATTGGTATCGGGGTAGGGCGTACTCGTAACAACATGGCTTAGGTTGAGATAAGCCATGTTGTTAGGAAGGATTATTGTTCGATAGGCAAAGTGATCGTCATTCGTAATCCGCCAAGAGGACTTTTGCTCGCAATGATGGTTCCGCTGTGCTGATTAATCGCACTCTCTGTAATCGCAAGCCCTAATCCTGTACCGCCACTGCTTCTGTCTCGAGCGGTTGAAACACGATAGAAGGGTTTGAAAATATCTTTTAACTCATCTTCAGGTACGCCTTCACCGTTATCATCAACATGAATAATAAAGTGATTTTCAGTCTGATCTAGATTGACCGTAATAATGTCGTTGCCGTATTTTATGGCATTTCGAATGACGTTTTCTACTGCACTCATTAATAAATTAGGATTGCCAAAAAGAGGGGTTTCAGCCAAACCAGAATAGGTGAGAACTTTGTCCATGTGTTCTGCTTCAAATTTTGCATCTTCTAAAATATCAAATAATAATGAATACGCATCGGTTTTTTCTCGCTCTTGATGGCTATTAACTTGGATGCGGGACAGTTCTAACAGCTCTGAAATCATCTGCTCAAGTCGTTCGGCTTCCATATCAATACGAGATAACTCAGCACTTTCACCTTGTTTACGAGTAGCAAGAGCTGTCGCCATTCGTAAGCGAGTTAGTGGTGATCGTAGCTCATGAGATATATCAGAGAGCAACCGCTGTTGACCTGAGATCATGGTATTTAATGACCCCACCATTTGGTTAAAACTTTGACCTGTTTTTCTGAATTCCCTTGGGCCTTTTTCTAGTGCTTCATCTTTTTCAAACTGGCCTCTAGCAACACGTTCTGCCGCTTTTTGTAGTCGTCTAGCAGGCTGACTTAATGCCCAAGCAAGCCAAAGTAAAAAGGGGGTACTGACCAGCATAGTAACTAACAATAATTGTATCGGTTTATCTAAAATGCGCAGAATGAAAGGAGGCGGTTTTTTCCAATACCTTCCCACATACATATAGACCGTTTCTTTGGCGATAACGATGTCGAAAGGTCCTGCCATCATGGTTCTGCCATAGAGCTTTTGTTGTGGTAACTTGGGATCATCAGATAAGGTTAAAAAATTAAGTAGCGCTTTTTTTCTGCCTCTCAGCTCCCTAGGCTTATCTAAGATTTCGCCTGTTGGGGTAGTAAAAAAAAGATCTAGGTTTTCATCATGATCATGAGCTTTATGACTGATCTCTTTAAGGGCCACTGTTAAATTATCACGTTCCGAATATTTCCCAGTAATATAGGCTGCCACTTGTGTCATTTTACTTAGATGTTCCGTGGCTATATCATGACGAGATCGTGGATCAAAATTAGGGCCGATAACGACCCCAATCAAAACCAATAATAAAGTGAACCAAAAAATGGCAAAGATGCGACCATACAGGCTCGAAAGTACGGGAAATTTCATTTTCTTTGCAAACAAGAGTTATTCCTCTACGAATAAGTAGCCACGGCCACGTAGGGTTTTAATTCGAGGCTTCCCTTCTGATAATGGAGGTAATTTTTTGCGAAGATTAGAAACGTGCATATCAATAGCACGATCAAAAGGAGCTAAACGTTTTCCAAGTACTTCTAGGCTTAACTCTTCTTTAGAGATGACTTCTCCGGGTTTTTGAATAAACTGAGACAGTAAACCAAACTCCGTTCCTGTTAAGTCTAATAATTCAGCGTCGTGGTAGGCTTCTTGTTTACCTATGAAAATCTCAATATTTTGGTATTTAACACTGCTGCTATTATTATTTTCTTTTGTTTTACTTTGTGTCCTACGTAAGATTGCACGAATACGAGCAAGTAACTCTCGATCACTAAAAGGTTTTGGTAGATAGTCATCAGCACCAAGTTCTAAGCCTATAACACGGTCAATTTCTTCCCCTTTAGCCGTCAGCATCAGGACAGGGGTTTCATTGGTTTCACGTAATTTACGTAGCATGTCCATGCCATTCATTTTTGGCATCATGATATCAAGTAAGATAAGATCAAGATCATCACTAATTGCGGCTAATCCTTCTATACCATTGTTGGCTTCAACAACGCTATAGCCTTCTAGGCTTAAAATATCTTTAAGTAATGCGGTTAGTTCCACATCGTCATCAACCAATAAAATCTTTGCCATTATTATTCACCTGCGTAATACCTTATGGATATAGTATCGCCAAATAAACAGGTGAATACCAACCTTCAAAATACTATTTACGTTGATTTACGCTTAAAAGACACTCATTTACTTTGCTTGCGCTATTCTTACTCCATACCAAGCAGCACGAAAGTGAACTGCCTTTACATAACACTGAATTTTCTGCCACGGAGATAACATAATGAACATGATGAAAAAAATGATTTTAGGCGCTGTAGTACTTCCTCTTTCTCTCGCTTCTGCTTCGGCATTTGCAGCTGGTGGTCATCATGAGGGTGGAATGAAAGGCGGCATGAAGGGGGGTGAAGGTATGCACGGAAGTAAGTGCATGATGAAAGCCAATAAAAAAGCCTTTAAAGATCTGGAGTTAACTGATTCTCAAGAAGATCAATTTGATGCAATGCGTGATGCTCGTAAAGCAGAACATAAAGCGAAAAAGGGTCAAAAACGTCAACCAACGGCTGAGATGAAAGCGGATCATAAAGCAATGCAAAACTTAATGTTATCAGACAACTTTGATGAACAAGCAGTGCGTTCGTTAGCTGAGAAAATGTCAGAGCGTCAAATTGATCGTCGTGTAGAAATGATAAAAAAACGCCATGAAATGATGAATATTTTAACACCAGAACAGAAAACAGAATTTAAAGCAAACCAAGATAAATACATTGCAGATTGTGATAAATAATCTGATTTAATCAGAAGATAAATAAAGCGAGCTCTTATGAAAATAGGGGCTCGTTTTTTTATATTATGATTTTGTTGAGGTTATATTAATAATTGGAATAACGATTCTTGAATTAAGGCTTTATACTAAGAGTTGATTTTTTAAGTAGTGGAACAGAAATGACTCAACGATACGCTTCTTTAGTCACCATGGCTGCATGGCTTGCAACCATTGTTGCGACAATTTTAATGTTATTCAAATTAGGTACGTGGTGGGTAACGGGCTCTGTTAGTCTATTGGCTTCGCTTGTTGATTCCTTACTTGATATGGGGGCTTCTATTACTAACCTGTTGGTAGTGCGTTATGCACTTCAGCCAGCAGATGAAGAACATAGTTTTGGTCATGGTAAAGCTGAATCATTGGCCGCCTTGGCTCAGGCGATGTTTATTTCTGGTTCTGCCTGTTTCTTATTATTGAATGGTGTTGAGCGTTTTTTCCGCCCTCAAGATGTGGTTGCTCCTGAATTAGGTGTTTATGTCAGTGGTTTTGCGATTGTATTAACCTTTGGTCTTGTGATGGTTCAACAGTGGGTCGTTAAACAAACGGGCAGCCAAGCAATTGCGGCAGACTCATTGCACTATAAAACCGATCTATTTATGAATGCAGCGATCATGTTGGCTTTAGCATTAAGCTGGTATGGATGGCACGAAGCAGATGCTATTTTTGCTCTTGTTATTGGTGTTTATATTTTAATTAGTGCCTTTAAGATGGCAAATGAAGCGATTCAGTTATTATTAGACAGACAATTACCAAAAGAAGAATTAGAGCAGATCAGAGAAGCATGTTGTCGTGTAGAAGGGGTTAGAGGTATTCATGATTTGCGAACTCGTTTAGCCGGACCAACGCGATTTATTCAGTTGCACTTAGAGCTACCAGATCAGATGCAATTAGTTGAAGCGCATCGAATTGCTGATAGAGTTGAAGATGAACTTTTAGTAGTTTTCCCACATTCAGATATTATAATTCATCAAGACCCGCTTTCAGTTGTGCTAGACTCAGACAGAGAGCAATCTCAGTTTCAGTAAGAATTAAGTAGTATTATTAGCGGTTATTGTTTTTCCGTAACAGAAAAATGAAATAGTCGTGATTGATTCTGATGTGAATCAACGAACTTTTTCATTAAAATGTAATACTCTTACATAAGAAAAAAATTACAGATTATTAATGGTGAGCAGATTAGGGAGTGTGCTTGCTGTATTAGAAATTGAAATTAAAATTCCCAACCATATTAGAGGGTAACCATGGTCAAGAAGATTGGTGTTTTAACAAGTGGTGGCGATGCGCCAGGTATGAATGCTGCGGTGCGTGGTGTTGTTCGTACAGCATTAACGCAAGGCTTGGAAGTATTTGGTATTCACGATGGCTACTTAGGTCTTGTTGAGGATCGTATCGAAAAATTAGAGCGCCATAGCGTATCTGACATGATCAACCGCGGCGGTACATTCTTGGGATCAGCGCGTTTTCCTGAATTTAAAGAAGTTGCTGTTCGTGAAAAAGCGATCGCAAACCTTAAGAAACATGACATTGATGCGTTAATCGTTATCGGTGGTGATGGTTCTTATATGGGCGCTAAGAAGCTAACTGAAATGGGTTATCCATGTATTGGTCTTCCTGGCACTATCGATAATGATATTGCAGGTACGGATTACACTATCGGTTACTTAACTGCATTAGACACTGTTATTGATGCAATTGACCGTTTACGTGATACATCGTCTTCTCACCAACGTATTTCTATTGTAGAAGTAATGGGTCGTCACTGTGGTGATTTGACTTTAATGGCTGCAATTGCCGGTGGTTGTGAGTACGTAATCACACCAGAAACGGGTTTAAACAAAGAAGCATTAATTCAAAATATCCAAGACGGTATTGCAAAAGGTAAGAAACACGCAATCATTGCGATTACTGAATTAATGACTGATGTAAACGCATTAGCAAAAGAAATCGAAGCAGAAACTGGTCGTGAGACTCGTGCTACGGTTCTTGGTCACATTCAACGTGGCGGTCAGCCTGGTGCATTCGACCGTATCTTAGCGTCTCGTATGGGTAATTACGGTGTTAAGTTGCTTGTTGAAGGTCATGGTGGTCGTTGTGTTGGTATCAAAAATGAGCAGCTTGTTCATCACGATATTATCGATGCGATTGAAAACATGCGTCGTCCTGAGAAACTAGAACTTTATAAAGTAGCAGAAGAATTATTCTAATTTAGAATCAGTTGTTGCTATGAAAGAAAAACCGAAGTTTAGGCTTCGGTTTTTTTATGTCTGAAATACAGAGTGTATTTTAGCGTATTATTTTAAATACCTGCTTTATTCTAAATATAAATCGAGTGGTGTTTTGCTTTTACGGCCACCGATTTCTCTTGCTAATGTTGGTACAAGATAACCAGAAACGTTCTCTATCAACTCTCCCATCAATCGTTTGGCTTCTTTATCGGAAACAAAGAAATGGGCAGATCCTTGCACCTTATCTAATACATGAAGGTAATAAGGTAAGATGCCAGCATCAAATAATGCTTCACTCAAATTTCTTAATGCTTCTGTTGTGTTATTGACGTCTTTGAGTAAGACACTTTGATTTAATAGTGTAACGTTAGCTTGTTTTAGTTGCGTCATTTTATCTGTGAAATAGGGACTAATTTCATTGGCATGGTTGATGTGCGTAACCAAAATAACTTGAAGTCGAGTCTCTGCAAATAGGCGACACAATGTATCAGTAATTCGATTCGGAATGACAACAGGCAAACGGCTGTGAATACGAAGGCGTTTAATATGCGGTACTTTGTCGAGATGTTGAATTAACCATTCAAGTTCATGGTCTTTTGCCATCAAAGGATCGCCACCAGAAAGAATCACTTCATTGAGCTCAGGGTGCGCTGCAATATAGTTGATGGAATTTTGCCAGACTGATTTTCCGCCTTTATTATCTTCATAAGGAAAATGACGGCGGAAACAATAACGACAATTTACAGCGCAGCCCCCTTTCAAAATTAACAAAACACGGTTTTTATACTTATGAAGTAATCCGGGTTGTTCGTTGTCTTGTTCGTCAAGAGGATCGGTCGAATATCCGTCATGTACTTCGAATTCTTGATCTAAAGGCAATACTTGACGTAATAAAGGATCAAAAGGGTTGCCAAACTCCATTCGATCGACAAAACTTGTCGGCACACGTAACGCAAATAACTTTTTCGCTTCTAATCCTTTCTCCCAAGGCGAGCTATCAATCCCTAGAGTTGAAAGCAGTTGATGAGGATCTGAGATCGCATTTGAGATCTCTTTGAGCCAGTTTTGCTCAACAGGAGCGTCATTTCGGGTTATTATGTGTGACATTATTTATAACTCAACGATGTTAAGAGGAAATCATGGCGTCAGTAAGTACCAATGAATTCAAAGGCGGTTTGAAATTTATGTTTGATAACGAGCCATGCTCAATTATCGACAATGAATATGTTAAACCTGGTAAAGGCCAAGCATTCAACCGTGTAAAACTTCGCAAATTGCTTTCTGGTAAAACACTAGAAAAAACATTTAAATCAGGTGAAAGCTTTGAGCTTGCTGATGTTGTCGATGTAGAACTTGACTACTTGTATAGTGATGGCGAATTCTTCCATTTCATGAACAGCGTAAGCTTTGAGCAAATCGCTGCTGATGTTAAATCGGTTGGTGACACGGCTAAATGGTTAGTAGAAAACAACACTTGTACTGTGACTCTTTGGAATGATAATCCAATTACAGTGACACCGCCAAACTTTGTTGAGATTGAAGTGACTGAAACAGACCCTGGTCTGAAAGGTGATACTCAAGGTACTGGTGGTAAACCAGCTACATTAGCAACAGGCGCTGTTGTTCGTGTTCCACTATTCATCGCTATCGGTGAAGTAGTTAAAGTAGATACTCGTACGGGTGAATACGTAGGTCGTGTGAAGTAATATCATTTGATATTACAGATACAAAAAAGGTTGGCATGAGAGCCAACCTTTTTTTATTTATCTGAATTCAGATTAGATCATAAAGATAAATACAACAGAAAGAACGGTTGCTAGTGCTGCCGTTGCATAACAAGCGATTTTGCCTGCTGTTCCTGTGTGGAATTTAAGATCATGCATACCATGGTGTACACGGTGCATTGCATGCCACATTGGCATTGAGATTGAACCAATCACAAATAATGCCCCAATGATGCTTGTTACAAAACCAGCAACACGTAGGTAGTTCATTGATTCAGGACCGATCACGCCAAGTGGTACTAAAATACCAAGAACAAGGATTGTTACTGGTGTTAGCATTGCAAACCAAGTGCCGCCAGCACCGAATAAGCCCCACCATACAGGTTCGTCAGAACGCTTTGGATTAAGATTTACCACAATAACTCTCCTTAAACGATAACCAATACAAGTAATGTAATTGCTGCAACAGCAGCCCATTGTGCAAGCACAACCACTTTTTTATCTAGTGTTTTTCCACCCAGACGGATCGGCATTACTTGCGGCATCATGCTAAAGAAAGTTTGAGCATGGAATAAGCTACCCGCTAAAGCAACAATGTTCAAAGCAATCACAATAGGGTTGGCCATGAAATCTAACCATGAAGCCCAAGCCAGTGGACCTTTTACTAAACTACCTAAACCAACAAGCAGGCAGATAGTAAAGAAAATCAATGGAAGAATGGTTGCTTCACGAACCATGTAAAAACGGTAGAAAGGGTGATCTTTCCACCACGTACGTGTCATTTCGCGAACGTAAGGTTTACGGTTGCTCATCTTTATGCCTCCTGAGGTTTAAGCATTGCGATAACAAAGTCTTGAGACGATGCGATCTTGCCTTGGTTTACTGCAGCAGCAGGGTCAACGTGTTTTGGACACACTTCAGAACAGTAACCAACGAAAGTACAGCCCCACGCGCCATTGTCACCATTGATAAGTTTCATACGTTCAGCAGAACCATTATCACGGCTATCAAGATTATAACGGTGTGCCATGGTTAGTGCTGCTGGGCCAATGAATTCTGGATTAAGACCGAATTGAGGACAAGCTGCGTAACATAGACCACAGTTGATACAACCAGCGAATTGTTTGTATTTCGCCATTTGCTCAGGAGTTTGGTTGTTTGGACCTTGTTCAGGAGTACGGTCATTACCAATGATGTAAGGTTTGATTGCTTCTAAGCGCTCAATGAATGGCGTCATATCTACAATTAAGTCTTTCTCAATAGCAAAGTTTGCTAATGGCTCGATAGTTAATCCATCTGGGTAATCACGCAAGAACGCTTTACATGCAAGCTTAGGTACGTTGTTTACCATCATGCCGCAAGAACCACAGATCGCCATACGACAAGACCAACGGTAAGAAAGGTCTTTATCTAGGTTATCTTTGATGTAGCCTAATGCGTCTAATACTGATGTTGTATCATCACAAGGTACATCAAATGTTTGTAGGTGTGGTTCTGAATCTGTCATTGGGTCATAACGCAGAATATGTACTTTTTGGACTCTTTTTCCAGCTGTCATTATGCTTGTTCCTCTGCGTTTTTCGCTGCTTCTGCTGCTGCCGCTTTTTCTGCTGCTTCACCGTATAGGCGAGCTTTTGGTTGAGATTTTGTAATGGTTACGCCGCTGTATTTGATTGTAGGCGCTGCATCTTCGTTGTAATACGCTAATGAGTGTTTTAAGTAATTCACATCATCACGTTCTGTACAACCTTCATCTAGACGTTGGTGTGCACCACGAGACTCTTTACGTTGAATAGCTGAGTGAGCCATTGCTTCAGCAACTTCAAGGCCGTAACCCACTTCAATAGCGTATAAAAGATCAGTATTGAATACTTTGCCTTTGTCTTTAATGCTGATTTTTTTGTAACGTTTTTTAAGCTCAGCTAGTTTTTCAACCGTATCTTGCATTTCGCATTCTTTACGGTAGATGCCACAGCCAGCTTCCATTGAATGGCCCATCTCAGTACGGATATCAGCCCAATTTTCATCGCCTTCTTGTGCCATTAGGGCATCAAGACGCGCTTCAACCGCTTTGATTTGTGCTTGAATTGATTCGTCATTCCATGAAGTGAATTCAGCTGCACGTTCAGCGGCTTTTTCACCAGCAAGGCGACCAAATACAACAAGTTCAGCCAATGAGTTAGAACCCAAACGGTTTGCACCGTGAAGGCCAACAGAAGAACATTCACCAACAGCGAATAGGCCTTTGATGCTTGTTTCGTTGTTTTTATCCGTTTCAATGCCACCCATGGTGTAGTGAACAGTAGGACGAATTGGGATTGGTTCTTTAGCTGGGTCAACGTTAACGTAGGCTTTTGAAAGCTCACAAATAAACGGTAGGCGCTCATTTAAGTATTCTTCACCAAGGTGACGAAGATCCAAATGCACTACATCACCAAGAGGGTGTTTGATAGTATTGCCTTTTTGCTGCTCATGCCAAAATGCTTGAGAAACTTTGTCACGAGGACCAAGTTCCATGTATTTATTTTTAGGTTCGCCAACAGGAGTTTCAGGACCCATGCCGTAATCTTGTAGGTAACGATAGCCGTTTTTATTTACGATAATACCGCCTTCACCACGACAACCTTCCGTCATCAAGATACCAGTACCTGGTAAGCCTGTTGGGTGGTATTGAACGAATTCCATATCACGTAGAGGGATACCGTGACGATATGCCATTGCCATACCATCGCCAGTTACGATCCCGCCGTTAGTATTACAGTGGTAAACACGACCTGCGCCACCCGTTGCTAATACAACAGATTTAGCTTTGATGCAGATAAGTTCGCCTTCCGCCATGTGGATAGCAATCAAACCTTGAACTTGACCATCTTCAACAAGAAGGTCCACAACAAAGTATTCGTCGTAACGATTAATTTGAGGGTATTTCATTGAAGTTTGGAATAGAGTATGAAGCATGTGGAAGCCCGTTTTATCGGCTGCAAACCACGTACGTTCAACTTTCATACCACCAAAACGACGAACGTTTACTTCGCCATTTTCTTTACGGCTCCAAGGACAACCCCACTGTTCTAGTTGAGTCATCTCGCGGTATGCATTTTTTACAAAGTATTCAACAACATCCTGTTCACACAGCCAATCACCACCACCAACAGTATCGTTGAAGTGATTGTCTAGTGTATCTTCTTCCTTGGTCACGGCCGCGGATCCACCTTCTGCGGCAACAGTGTGCGAACGCATTGGATAAACTTTTGAGATTAGAGCAATGTTTAGCTCTGGATTCGCTTCTGCTGCTGCTATAGCGGTACGTAGACCTGCACCGCCCGCGCCGATCACTGCAATATCTGTGGTTATAGTTTTCACAGTTATTCTCCGGGATAAAAGATAAAAAATTAAACTAATCATTCAAATATGATCAATTATGTGAATCTAGCCTGCTCATGTGACAAAAAAGAGCAAATAATAACTTAAAAATTCTGTTACCTATTCTATGTGAGCTTTTGTAATAAAAATTGATATGGATAAAGTTTTGTAGTGCAAGTACCACTTATGGGGTGGTTTCTTGCGAATAATGTGATCTCCGTCAACTAGTTACAGCTGTTAATTTTGGCGTTAAATTGTAGTTAAGTTGTTGCTTTTTAAGTGATAATAGTTCTTATCAGACCTGTATCCCCTTGATGACTAAGGGTATTTATAAAGTTAAAAAATAGGTAACTTTAAAATTAAGGATCGGGTATCATTTTGGATAAGTTTTTCTAATGTGTAAAATTATGATGAGTCAAAACTGGATGCCTAGTGCATCAATTGAACAATTACAGCAACGTGCTGATATTCTTGCTTTAATCCGATCATTCTTCTTTGAACGAAAAGTGATGGAAGTAGACACGCCAGCAATGAGTCACGCAACAGTCACTGATGTTCATCTTCATACGTTTCAAACGGACTTTGTTGGGCCTGGTTATGCTGATGGCGTACACTTGTACTTTATGACTAGCCCAGAGTTTCATATGAAGCGATTATTGGCAGCTGGCAGCGGTGCTATTTATCAAATTAATAAAGCATTTCGTAATGAAGAAGCAGGGCGTTTTCATAATCCTGAATTTACGATGTTGGAGTGGTATCGCCCAACGTTTGATCATCACCAATTGATGGATGAGATGAACGAGTTACTTAAACTTGTTTTAAAATGTGGTGACGCTGAACGAATGACGTACCAACAAGCTTTTATTCGTGTGCTTGGTGTTTGCCCATTAGAGGCATCAATGGGTGAACTTAGATCTGTTGCTGCACTTTTAGGTTTATCAGATATTGCCGATGTCGAAGAAGACCGAGATACGTTATTGCAATTGCTATTTAGTATGGGAGTTGAAGAGAAAATAGGGCAAACCGTTCCTGTTTGTGTTTATGATTTTCCTGCTTCTCAAGCAGCGCTTGCTAAAATTAACCCTGAAGATCCTAGAGTCGCAGAGCGATTTGAAGTGTATTTTAAAGGGATTGAGTTAGCGAATGGCTTTCATGAGCTCGATAATGCAAAAGAACAACTTGCCCGTTTTAAAGAAGATAATGCAAAACGTAAATCAATGGGCTTAATGGAACAACCGATTGATTATCATTTGATTGCAGCATTGGAAGCCGGCTTTCCAGATTGTGCGGGTGTGGCGTTAGGGGTCGATCGTTTGATTATGTTAGCAATAGGAGAGAAGCACATCGACCAAGTGATGGCTTTTCCTTTTGATAGAGCATAACGTGCCAATGGATGTGTTATTTTTATGATATAAAAAAGCACTAAACCAGAAAACTGGCTTAGTGCTTTATTATTGAACTATGTATCTTTCGCGATCGAAGATCGTTAAATGGTGTTTAGTTTTAGTAGATCAATGGTGTTTAACTTTGAAGAAGGATAAATCCTCCTTTAAATTAATGGTTAAGTTCGAGATATCATTATTCATTTCAGACACTTTTGTTACACCTGAAAGGTTGTGTTGAACAATGCTGTTGATCTTTTGTAAGCGCTCAGATACTTCATTCGTTACGTTTAATTGCTTGTTTGATTCAGTGACAACAACGGTATTAATATCTGAAATTTCAGCTACTTTTTGAGAAATAATGCGGAATGATTCAATCAATTCATTCGAGATGGTTTGAGACTCTGCAACAAGTTCTGAACTTTGTTGCATGTAATCATTAGCACGCTTCGAAAGGTCTTGAAGTTGTGTAATCGTATGTTGAATATCAATGGTCGATTGTTGTGTTTTACCAGCTAAAGCACGGACTTCATCAGCAACAACAGCAAAACCACGGCCTTGCTCCCCTGCTCGTGCTGCTTCAATTGCTGCATTTAAAGCCAATAAATTGGTTTGTTCAGATATTACATCAATAACATCAATAACAGAGCTGATTTTTTCTGCACTTTCACGTAACTCATTTACAACATTCGTAGATTCTTCCATTGTATGATTTACTTTAGTCGCAATACCTTCTGAGCGTTGTAATGTATTCGAACTAATGGAAATAATATCCATTGTAGATGCAACAACAGAGCCTGAATCTGTGATTATCTTATTTACATCTGATGCAGCAGCAGATAGCGAAAGGATGGATTCTTCAACTTCTTTTACTTCTAAAAATTCTTTTTGTGCATTATCTGAATTATCTTGGATAATATCGATGATTTTTATTTGGTTATTTGATAATTCATTCATGTGATAACTTGATGATGTCACAATAGATTCAATCTTTTCTTGTAATCCAGATAATGATTCTGAGATCCCATCTAATTCATTACCAGATTTAGGTATTTGAATAGGATTAAATAAACCTTCTCTCATATTACCGATAACATTATTTATTTGAGGTATAATACGAAGTTCTTTCTTTAAAATAATATGCATTAATATAAACAAGACGGCGCAGATGGTGAGAATAAAGAAAGCATTATACCAAGCTGATCCCATTAATCGTTGTTTTACATATTCTTCTTGAACACCATTGCCTAAATACCATCCCCAGTCGCCTGTTTTTAATGCAACACTATCAATATTAGCGACTACGTTTCCTTTTGACGATTTCCAAGTATAACTAATAAGTGTATTTGATGGAGCGTTATCAAGATTACTTAATAATGCTGTTTCGGTATCTTTACCTACAATATCAATAAATACTTTATCATGAATACCGGGGTCTAATGGGGCAGATAAAAATCGTAATATTCCTTTCTCATCTTTATTTGCAACCCAAACATATTCATCTGAAGCGTAGTTTGTATTACGTAATAAATATATAGCTAGAGCTTGAGCTTTCTCTTTTGTCATCTCTTGATTTTTTACTTTCATTTCTAAGTTATTAATCATTTGAGCTTGAACTAGCAGTAATTGGTCAACCCTGATTTTATTTTCAGTTTTAAGTGCTTTAAACATTGTATTAGTATTAAATAATACGATTAATGACATGCCAGAAAAAAGCAAAATCATAAAGAGAGTGGTTATTTTTTTTATCATAAATTTTTTGTAAATAAAATAGTTAGTAAACAAGTAATCGGGGATTCTAATCTTAGCGGTATAAATATACAATACAAAAAAATAGCGAACACAAGGTTCGCTACTTTTGGTTTATGTTAAGTAAATTACTTATTTTGCAATATATGCGAATGGAGTGCCCATACGAGTTGGGACGCCATTTTCCATTGAGGCATCAAATGTAATTGAATTAGGGGCAAATAGGTTAATAACCGTAGATCCTAATTTAAAGCGACCCATTTCTTCGCCTTTCTTAAAGCAAATCATATCATCGCCAGAAAGCGGGTAGTGCCATGTTTTAACAGCAGGACCCGTTGGTGGTGTAACCGTATCAGCCCAAGTAGTTTCAATACTGCCAACGATAGTTGCACCGACTAAGACTTGAGCCATCGGACCAAACTCAGTATCAAAAATACACACAACACGTTCGTTACGAGCAAATAAATTTGGGACGTTTTCTGCTGTTAATGGATTAACCGAGAATAAATCACCAGGAACATAAACCATTTTGCGTAATGTCGCATCGCATGGCATGTGAACTCGATGATAATCTCGTGGTGATAAATACAGAGTAGCAAATTCGCCACCCATGAATTCTTCAGCTAATTCAGCGTCACCACCTAGTAACTCTTGTGCTGAGTAAACGTGCCCCTTTGCTTGAACTAATTGACCATCAGTAATTGGACCAAACTGACTTACACAAGCATCCGCTGGGTGAGAGATAACATTATTATCGTCATTGATTGGGCGTGCTCCATCTTCTAATTCACGAACAAAGAAGTTGTTGAATGTAGAATATGCGGCAGGATCCGGGTTTTTAGCTTCGTTCATCTCAACGTTGTATTGTTTGATGAACCACTTAATTACCGCTGTCGTTAACCAACCCATTTTTGCTGATGCTAATTTGCCAGCCAAACGAGTAAGTGCATGTTTTGGGGTTAAATATTGTAACCCGATTTTTAAATTATCTGACACGTTCTTTGCCTACTAGTTATCAATAATAGTGAATATTACCACATCTTTACTTTGTTATTAATCGGCTTTTCTGCTGCGAGAAAATTGGCGATTGGCCTTGTTTTCTGACATGCTTTCAATAATTCGATGGTAGCTATCAAAGCGAAGCTTGGCAATTTTGCCATTGGATACTGCTTCTTGAAGAAGACAACCAGGATCATCTTTATGCGTACAGTCTCTAAATTTACAGCCACCGATGAAACCTTTGAACTCAACAAAAGACGCGGTTACTTCTTCTTTTTCTAAATGCCATAAGCCAAATTCACGAACTCCAGGGGAATCGATAAGATCGCCACCATGAGGGAAGTGGTAGAGACGAGCAGCCGTCGTGGTGTGTTGACCAAGACCTGAATTTTCAGATACAGCGCCTTCCATAATTTCAAGCTCAGGCATCAATGCATTAACAACACTTGATTTACCTACGCCGGATTGACCTACAAAAATATTAATGTGATCTTTCAGTTCAGCTTCAAGCTCTTGTATGCCATAGCCGGACTCTTTACTAACGAATTTTACTTTATAGCCAATATCTTCATATAAGCTAAGAATTTGTCTAACGTCAATAAACTCTTGTTCAGAAAGCAAGTCGACTTTGTTTAATACGATTAATGGCTTTATCTGTAGAGTCTCAGAGGCGATAAGATAGCGGTCAATAATGTTTAATGACAACTCAGGAAGAATAGAAGAGACAATGACCATTTGATCAACGTTGGCTGCAACTGGTTTGATACCATCGTAATAATCAGGGCGAGTTAGCATGGAGGTGCGTGGCTTTACCGCTTCAACAACACCTGAAATACCAGCAAGAATCTCAGTACCAGGACGCCAAATAACACGGTCGCCAGAGACTAAGCTTTCAATACCTCGACGTAAGTTACAACGATGTATTTCTTTGCTGTCAGGATCTTCAATATCTGCATGTTGACCAAAGCGAGTAATAACTAACCCTTCTTTAGCCGCTTCTAATGAAGATTCATCCCACTCGACAGTGGTTTTTATTTTTTCAATACGTTTGCTTTGATTTGAACGTACTCGGCGTACTTGGCCTTTAGTTAGTTTTTTCTTCTTTGCCACGAAATGATTTCACTTGTAGGTTGGCTTTCAGTTTTATGTTGAAAGATAAATCGGCCCGAGTATCATACCCTTTTTAGTTACAAAATAGGCAACTCTCTATGGCAATTAATGATCAAAACCTGATTTGGGTAGATTTGGAGATGACAGGCTTAGATCCTGAAACTCATAAAATTATCGAAATCGCATCCATTGTAACTGATGCTCAGCTAAATATTTTAGCAGAAGGGCCTGTTATTGCTATTCATCAATCTGAAGACGAGTTGGCTAAGATGGATGACTGGTGTACCAATACACATACTAATAGTGGTTTGGTTGCTAGAGTAAATGCGAGCGAGCATACGGAAGCGTCTGCTATTGAAGAGACAATTGCGTTTCTTGAGAAGTGGGTACCAAAAGGCGTATCGCCAATTTGTGGTAACAGTATTGGTCAAGATCGTCGTTTCTTATATAAGCATATGCCGAAGTTAGAAGAATATTTCCACTATCGTTATGTAGATGTGAGTACAATTAAAGAGCTGACTCGTCGCTGGAAACCGGAAGTACTTGATGGTTTTGAAAAAACGGGAACCCATTTAGCATTAGATGATATTAGAGAATCTATCGCTGAATTAAAGTATTACCGTAAAAACATATTCATTATTTAATCAACTTGATTGTTTGTTGAGCGAAAGTTGCGGATTTTAAAGAAATTTCGTTTTTTTTTCAAAATCCGCTTGCATCATCACGTTTTACTCGTATAATTCGCAACCTCTGAACGAGGAGCTACTTCTTATTCAGAATGCGACACTAGCTCAGCTGGTAGAGCGCAACCTTGCCAAGGTTGAGGTCACGAGTTCGAGCCTCGTGTGTCGCTCCAAAAAATTAAAGCTTCTTGTTCAATGCGTTGAATGATAAGATAAAGTTTCATTGTACTTAACAATGCATCCGGACGCGGGATGGAGCAGTTTGGTAGCTCGTCGGGCTCATAACCCGAAG
>NZ_CAMLHO010000013.1 GCF_946479765.1 uncultured Aliivibrio sp. | reverse complement strand
GTGTATTTAATCGGTTGTTTTCTGCATAGTAATCACAATGGCTACTTAATGCAAATAGTTTATCTAAAAAATAATCCGTAAAAATAGAATGCAAGAGAATATCTTATTTTATATTTAAAAATATGAATAAAGTACCTTTTTTAACTAAACTCTGTTCTTTTTCTATTAACAAACTTGTTAGCGATAACTAACTGTGTTTATATATTCTTAGTCATCTTTTTTATTTTAATTGTTAATTTTTTACTGATTTGAGAGTGTAATGATAAATCCACGGCATATTCAAGCATCGGTAACTTTAGAGGAGCTTCCTTCAGATATTTATCTGTTATTTGATGCCTTCCGTTCAAACACTGAAACCCGCTCACATTCCCATTCGTGGGGACAATTGCAAATTATCAGTGGTGGAATTTTGGAGTTAAAAGCAGAAGGTCAGCGTTTTCTTGCTCCGTCACATTTTGCTATATGGGTGCCTGCTGGGGTGCAGCATCAAAGTTATAATCGTAAACCCATCGCTTATTGCTCCGTTAACATTATTCCTGAATTGGCAAATAAGCTCCCGAACCATACTTGTTTATTGGAAGTTAGCCCTTTAGTTGAAACTCTTATTGCTGAATTACGGGATCACAATATTCAGCAACCCAAAAATGAGCAGCAAGATAGGCTGATTAAGGTTTTGTTTGACCAATTATTAGTTGCCAAACAAAGTGAACGTTTTTTACCAGTATCAAAAGATAAACTATTAACACCTATATTAGAGGCATTAGAATCTAACCCAGCAGATGAAACCTCGCTGTCTCAGTGGGCAGCTAGAAACCATACAACAGAAAGGACATTAGCACGTCACTGTCAAAATGAGTTAGGTATGAGTTTTACAGAGTGGCGATTGCGCATTCGTTATCTTTATTCTTTAGAGTTATTACGTAAAAATATGTCAATTAAAGAGATTGCGTTTAGTTTAGGCTATAACCAAACTAGCCCCTTTATTACTATGTTTAAACGTTATGCGGATTGCACACCGGAACAGTATAAATTGAAGTATTCAATCTAATTAATCTTCTATCGTTCATCATTTTTTGCTGCGAATCGAAAGGCAAAATAAACAATGACGATCATACTTAATGGAATGAGAGCAGCGACGTATTCAAGCCAATTAGTATCTGAAAATAAGCTACTTAAGATAAAGTGGCCTACAATTGAAAGGAAAACACATAAAAGGGCAATAGGAATAAGTTTAAGTTCTGATGACATCAATGCTTCTTCACAGTAAATTAAAGTATAAGAATGTTAACATAAAATATAAAGGTTCGATTGATGGAGAGTAACATCTTAGAAAAGGAGTGGGGTAATTATTTGCTTGCCAAGCCATGTTGTGAGGATTCATTTCCATTTGGTCCAGATGCACATGTGTTTAAAGTATGTAATAAAATGTTTGCTCTTATTGGCTATAGAAAAAGTCAATTAGTGATTACGCTGAAAGCAAAGCCGGAAGATGTCACCTTTCTGACTGAAGAATTTAAAGAGATTGAACGTGGTTATCATATGAGTAAAAAGCATTGGATTACGGTCACAGTATCTGAGCAAGTGACAGGAAGTATGATTGAAGGATGGATGATTCTTATGATCTTGTCATATCAAAATTAACCAAACGAGAAAAAATGAAGCTTAACGAGTAACCTACTAATAATAAGAGATGAGCACTCCGTCAGTGTGCTTTAAATGATACTATTGATAGATATAATAAATATATCTATGCTTTGGCAATAATGTGGTAGGCGAGGGGTTAGTGGAAGATAATTATGAAGGTTAAATTATTTTTAACTAAGAAAACAACAATGTTAGCTATTATTAGTTGTTGCTTTTTAGCTGTTATCTGGATAGTAGAAGAGTTGCATCGAAAGCAAAATACATTTTTACAAAATCAAATTAGTAATACTTCTCAAGTTGAATTAGCGAAGGTGCGGTCTAACTTAGAAAGTGCTATTCATTCTGATATTTTTTATGCTAATAGCTTGGCGACACTCATGACGGTTAACCCTTCCTCTACGATAGAGTTATGGGGATTAATAGCGAGAGAATTATATCGTGATTCTCGTTATATACGCCATTTAGCCATTGCGCCTAATGATATTATTCGTTATGTCTACCCTTTAAAAGGCAATGAAAAAGCATTGGGTTTAGATTTTAAAACGCTTCCTATTCAGTGGTTAACAATACAAAAAGCTCGAGAGATGGAGACGATCTTTATTGCTGGTCCTGTGGATCTGTATCAAGGAGGCCGAGCCTTTATTGCTCGAATGCCTGTATTTTCTGATCCACCATTGAACGAAAAATATTGGGGGTCTATTAGTATTGTCTTAGATATTGATGCTTTGTTTTATGGTACAGGTATTTATGGTCTTAAATCTAAATACCCATTTGCAATGCGAGGGAAGGACAGCAGAGGAAGTGAAGGTGCTATCTTTTTAGGTAAAAAAGAGGTGTTTGAAAATCCGATAGTCATTAAAAATGTCGAATTACCTTATGGTAGTTGGCAATTAGCGATACAAAAGCAGCCCTTAGATAAGTGGTATCCGTGGTATCGAATTGAGATTATTCGCTTAGTTGGTTATTCGTTTTTTGGCTTACTATTATTGTCTGTTGCCGTTATTTTTAGATTGTATGTGGTCGCAACGAATCGTTCTCTCGAAGATGAGTTAACCTTACTGCCTAATCGGCGTTATTTTATGTACACTTTAAATGCTTTATTCACACGAGCTAAAAAAAATGGCAAGTACTTTGCTTTATTGAATTTAGATCTAGATAAATTTAAAAACATAAATGATACGTATGGTCATGCTGCTGGTGATGAGGTACTTAAAGAAGTTGCTAGACGGGTTATTGCAGTGCTGAGAAGTAATGACATTATTGCTCGAGTTGGTGGCGATGAGTATCTCGTATTATTGCCAAGGATCCATCAAAAGAAAGATATCTATGCAATTATCAGTAAAATTAAAGCGGTGGTGAGTGATGAGCCCATTGAATTTGATGGCTCGTTTATTTATGTTAATACCACTATAGGTTATAGCCGTTTTAGTGCAGAGATGCAGTCTGTTGATGAGTTGTTGCATAAAGCTGACCGAAGTATGTATTTTTATAAGAATCATTAAGAAGTTAGAGCGTAATAAATAAAAAGACCACTTTAATTAGAGTGGTCTTTTACATCTTGTATATTGATGACTACAGTAATTAAAGACTAAAACAGCAGGCCAGTTGGTAATCGTCCCCGTTCTTTGCGGTGTATTCTTTATCTTCTTTACGTGCTTTAGGGTGAGATGTTTCGTCTCGTTTTAATAAACTTATCCAATGTCGCATCGCTGCTAGACTGAAATCTTGACTAAAGGTGGTGCACGTCTCCATTTCAATATCGTCAATGGTTACTAGTGTATTTTTCCCTGGCTCATGATGACCAAAAATGATCTCTACATGGCTGCCGCTATTGTCTTTTAAAAGAATAGTATCTGGAGATGAGCGGTGACCGGTAAATGCCACAAACTTACCAGGATTACGTAAACCACTGCAACTGCCATCTTTAAAAAATACAACTAAATGATGGTAATCCAATAGATAATTTGTTACTTCTTGATGCGTTCCTTTTGTTAAAGGGAATAGTTGGTCGAGTAAATTTTTGATTTTGTGTTGTTTCTCTTCTGTATGACCTGCATCCATGTTTTCCACGGCATAGACAGCTTCAGCCATAAACGGAGTTTCTTGTTGTGCATTGTTTGTGTTGTTTATATTTGTGATAGCCATAGTCTTGCCCTCGAATAAATAGTCCTTAAGTAATGCCAATTTATTATCGACATTGGTAAGTAAGTCACACTGGTCAGAGTTGTTTGCTTACTTGTATTGAAGCTTAGCGTAGTTTTGGTTACAATTTCACAACAAAAACTTAACAGTGTGAATTTTACAAGATGCGTCAGTCAAAAAGTATAATTAGACAAAGTCATTTTCTTGGGACTAAAATTCGAAACCTGAGAAAACGCAATCACTTAACGATGGAAGATCTTTCTACGCGATGCATTCGTGTGGATCCTGAGAATTCACCATCAGTCTCTTATCTATCAATGATAGAGAGAGGAAAGCGGGTTCCCAGCGCTGATATGTTAGAGGTTATCGCCACGGTGTTCCAAAAAGAATCGTCATGGTTCTTAGACAGCGAGCCAGAATCTCAAGCCATTACACCTGATAAGGGTAGAAAAGGCGGTATTAGCGGCATGGCACTGGAACCGAGTTTTCTGTTTTCTAATGACATTCTTCAAATTGCTATTCCTGAAATGCTCAATCAAACAGGGGTGACTGGTCGTCAATTTGCTCATCTTCTTATTCGTGCCCATCAAGAAAATAACCAAAACCACTTCCCCGATTTAGAGCGTGCTGCTGAAGAGGTTGGGTTAAAGCAACTGCCACTCAGTGTTGATCAAATGATGGATATTGCGGCTAAGCATGGCTTGATATTCAAATGGGTAAAAGAAACGCCTAAATCAGTGGTGGATGAATTCGGTGTTAATGGTAAAGAGCTGTTGACCTCTTTTTTTGAACCTCCATGTACCGTGTATTTGAATGAGATATTAAAGAATCATCCTACGAGATTAAAGTATGATTTAGCCGTTTATATTGGACACTGTGTTTTACATAACAAAGAAGGGCTAAAGAGTTCATTATCGGTTGGGAGTCATCGTGTATTTGATGATGAGATCCACCACACGGATAGCTCTCTCAATGCACAAGATATTTTAAATGCATGGCGTGATTTTGAATCCAGTTTCTTTGCTGGTGCGCTATTGTGTCCACGAGTTCCATTTAGGCAATTACTTGATAGGCATGGGTATGAAATAGATAGCCATCGTTTAGCTGGCGTGTCTCCTTCGGTTGCTATGAGGCGAATGACGGTCGTTTCTCCTTACCCACATTGGCATTATTTTGATGCGTATGCACCGGGAAAGCTTAAAGCGGTGTATCGAGGTAATGGTATTCCTCTGCCTTGGGGAAACATGAAACAAGTGAATGATCCTTGTCACCATTGGGCGGTATTTCGTCGATTATCAGAACCAAAAGAAGGGAGTTCGGCGCAGATATCAATCCTTAACGTCGATAATGAACCTCGTATATATTGTTGTGAATCGGTAAACATGACCGATCCCGCGGGTAATAATCGTGTTTTGTGCGCCGGAATTGATTTAAATCCAGCGATTGAAGCACAAGGGAAAGATGCGGTGTCATTAGCGCGAGATTTGCAAAAAGCGTGTGTTAAAAATGGCGGAGAGAGTCCAATAGCGAAAGGAATAAAAAGAGAGCTAATTAGTGTCGCTAAGATATTAAATATCAATTGGATTGAACGTGGTTTAGAAACGGATGCGAGAGTGATTTGTTCTCGTGGGGCTGTGTGTCCAAGAAAGCCAAGTTGTTATTCTGAATGCAAAGAATAAGGATTTTTTAGTTTCAAAGTAAAATGCCCTAGTCAGTAATGAGTAGGGCATTTTTATGCGTAGAGACTTGAGTTATTTGCTAATATGATTATTCATCAAGATCATCAGCATAGCCTTTTGGTGGTGGCGTCCACGCACGTTCTGATTGATTGTGTTTATCAGAGCGATCTTTACTCATTGCATGTTTGATTGTGCTTTCAAGCTCAATGAAGAGTTTACGATAGTTATTATCAAATCTCTCACCTTCTGAGTCATCTAACCATGCTTGGTATAATTTATCAGAGCTTTCGTTTTCTACTTTTTTATACGCTAATTTTTGTTGTTCAACATGGAATGGGTGTTGGCCTAATCCACGCATGGCTTCTGCCCCCATTTCAAGGGCGGAGCGAGTGGTTTCTGATTCAATGAAATCAGCACCCGCAGAACGGAGCATATAAGAATGACCTCTATCGTATGCTCGCGCTAGGATCTTCACTTTAGGGTAGGTGTGCTTAATGTATTTTACTAACTCAACACTGCTCTCTTGGTTATCGATAGCGACCACTAACATAGCGGCGTGCTCAATCCCTGCGGTATGAAGAAGATCAGGACGGGTTGCGTCACCAAAGTAACTTTTAGTATTAATTTGACGTAGTGTATCTACTTGATCTGCCTGATGATCCAATACTACTGTTTTTACATGGTTTGAGACTAAGAAGCGGTTTACTACTTGTCCAAAACGACCTCCGCCAGCGATGATCACCGTGCCTTTCTCATCAATACTATCGGTTTCACGATCATTCGATTTTTGCTCAAATCTTGGCAGTATGACTTTATCAAATAAGATGAATAGCCCCGGAGTTAGGAACATAGAAAGTGCAACAACTAACGATAATGGTTGTGCTACTTCAGGAGGTAATACGTGGCTTTGAACGGTAAAGCTTAATAATACAAAACCAAATTCACCCGCTTGAGCCAGACTTAGTGTAAACAACCAACGGTTACTGTTTTTGATCTTAAAAATTAAGGCAAGAATGTATAATACTGCTGCTTTTAGGGCCATGACTCCAAGAGTAAGTCCGACGATAGTAAAGAAATCGTCAAACAGAATACCAAAATCGATACCTGCACCGACAGTGATGAAAAACAAACCAAGCAGCAAGCCTTTAAAAGGGTCAATATTGGATTCTAATTCATGTCTAAACTCTGAGTTCGCTAATACAACGCCAGCTAAAAAAGTACCAAGGGCAGGGGATAGACCGACTAAGCTCATCAGTGCGGCAATACCTATAACGAGCATTAATGCCGTCGCAGTAAAGATTTCTCGTAAGCCAGAGCTTGCAACAAAGCGAAATAATGGGCGACTTAAATAGTGACCACCAACCACGACGATAGCAATAGACGCTAAAATCACCATACCATAAGCCCAACCAGGAAGACCGGCGACTAAGCTGATTTCGTCATGGTGATCTGCTGCACTTGCTGCGGCTAATTGGGCTTTCTCAACCAATTCAGGTAATGCTAATAATGGGATAAAAGCCAGCATTGGAATAACGGCGATATCTTGAAATAACAATACAGAGAATGCGTTTTGTCCTCCCTCTGTTTTGGCTAATCCTTTTTCATTAAATGTTTGTAAAACAATGGCGGTTGAAGACAGCGCAAAGATTAAACCAATGCTCAGTGCAATGGTCCAAGGTTGACCAAAGAATAGGGCAATAGCCATGACAATTGCGGTGGTGCCTCCGACTTGTAAACCACCTAATCCCATTAAGCGATGACGCATTCCCCATAGCATTTTTGGTTCAAGTTCAAGGCCGACAAGAAACAACATCATTACTACACCAAATTCGGCAAAGTGTTGAATCGTAGTGGTTTCTTCTCCAACTAATCCAATAATTGGGCCTATAACGACACCTGCGATCAAATAGCCTAATACTGAACCTAATCCAAGACGTTTAGCGATGGGTACGGCAATTACTGCGGCAAACAGGTAAATAAAGGCTTGTAGAAAATATCCTGTCATGATGCTGGTTCCTTAAGAAACTTATCAAATGAATGATTTAATTTTGGCAGTGTTTTTGCTATTTCAATATCAACACGGTCTTCAATTAATGCAGAGAGTAAGTTCATAAAACGGTCAGTATGTCTTTCGACTCTTTGATCTTCTAATGCGGTACGGGCACCAAATAAAACTAATGGAGCGATGTATTCCATATTGGTTAAGGAGGCCATTTGCTCAAGAGGGTGCAGTAGTTCACGAATGGTAAATTGGTTATAGCCATTGGTTTGGTAAGCTTCTTCTTTGCCACCTGCGGTGATTGCGCACAGGAAAGTCTTGTTTTTTAATGCCTTACCTTCTGTACCATAGGCGAAACCGTACTCTAAAACCATATCTTGCCATTCTTTGAGAATCGCAGGTGTGGAATACCAGTACAGAGGAAATTGAAAAATAACCACATCATGAGTTAATAAAAGCTGCTGTTCTCTATCAATATCGATATTGAATTTTGGGTAGTCATGATACAAATCAACCACGGTTACATGGTCAATTTTTTTTGCTGCCTTTAGCAGTGATACATTCACTTCTGAGCGATGTTGAGAAGGGTGAGCAAATAAGATCAACACTTTTTTAGGTTGCTTGGTCATAAAATCTCTTTGTTTTTGTTGAGTTTATAAAGTAAATGCGGTGTATTTTTACATCATAACAATAAAAAATAATTAATGGGGTGTATAAAAAGTGAAATTTAGATGATTTTAGGATAATAGGTGGAGGATATGTTAAATATGGTCATAAAAAATGGCTCAATACATTTAGGTATTGAGCCATTTTTTTAGAAGAAGTTAATTGAACGTCGACCGCTTTCAGGATCAATTGTTGTTGGTATCTCTGGCTTTTGTTTTTTCTTTTTCTCTTTTTTTTCTTTCTTAGGCTTTGGTTCTGAGTATTCAGGCTCAACAGGAATAGGTTGAGGTTTTTCTTCTATCTCTGGTAACTCACCAACAGGAGTATCACAGATAACGACGTAATATTCTTCATTAAACTCAATCACATCACCATCGTACATTTTACGACGTTTGCGTTGCTCTAATTCACCATTGACGCCTACATAGCCTTCACCAATCATGTGTTTAGCTTCACCGCCACCATTCACCACATTGGCAATTTTTAATACTTTGTATAGTTCAATTGGTTGCATGTTAACCTCAACACCAATTGCTTCTACTTCAAACTCTTCTTGATCTGACATGTGGGTCTCTTAGGATTACGAATTATGGTTATTGTAACTGAGAGAAAGACATCGTCCTAGCGCCTTTCTCTTTCTGGCATGAGTTTAGGTTAATCAACCACTTCAATGTCCGTTTTAGGTACAGAGCAGCAGGCTAATATCATTCCAGCATCTTTAAGGCGTTGATTTAGTGCGGGAGAGTCTTCTTGTTCAACGTCGCCAGATTCTAAAGTAACTCGACATGCGCCGCATAAACCCGCTCGGCAACTGTTGTTGATGCTTAGGCCTGCGGCTTCTACTTGTTGAAGTAAAGGATCTTCAGTGTTACCCGTGAATAAATTGCCGTTTAAGCTGATGGTGATCTCTTTTGATTCTTTTTCTACTTTGAGCGCATCTGATGTTGTTGATTTGGTCCTTGTGATAGCACCTGAGTCGACGTAATACTCTTTTTCTTTGGTTTCTAATACTTCAATAGTATCACCAACGTTAATCGTCCCTTCGTTTTTAGCCACAAGGTTTTGACCAAAATACACATTACTAGACTCATCAGCGCGGAACGTTGAGAGGGTTCTTAGTGGCTCTTTGTTTGGATGATATTGTGCGGTATGTGGGTTAACTGTCGTTAAGATACAACGTTGGCAAGGTTTAACAATTTCAAATTCTACTTCACCAATACGAATACGCTTCCAAGAATCCTCAATAAAGGCTTCGCTACCAGAGACAACAAGATTAGTTCTAAATTGCGCCATGGTATGGTGGCTGCTACTGCGTTTATTGAGTTCAGCTAAAGACGCCTCACTGATCACGAGCAATGGGTAACCATCGGCAAAACTGACGTTGGTTTGGATTTTTTCACGAATACGGTTGGATTGTTTACCAGAGAATAGTAACTGTGCTTCAGTACCTAAAATAGAAGAAAACCATTGATTTGCTTCTTTTGTGGTGGAATAAGCTGAAAACGTATCGCCCCATACCGTGGCATCAACTTCTTTCATTTCTAGTTCATTAAAGGTGAAATGTAAGTCGAGAAGCCCTGGGTAACATAGGATTAAACCATCAGCTTCAATAAGCGCTTTTATTTTTAGCATGTTAGGGTGAGTACGAGCCGTGATCATTTTGCCATCTAAAGTAGCAACCATAAATCGACGGTCAAACTCTAACCCTTGCTTTTCAACCTGAGCGGTAAAGAGTGAGATCCCTGCAATGGATTTTACAGGGAATATATTGATGTTCGATAAACTTGAAACTGAATTAACTTGGCTCACGATGGCATCCATTCTTTGTATAGTTATTAATGAGAAGTGTATCAAACTCTATTTGATTTTGCTGTCTATTATCTGTTCATTACGACACTGATAGGTCATAAGAACTGAATAGAACGGTAGTAATGAAATCTTTTTCGGTTTTTTGTATCTCAAATTCCCAGCTCATTCGCTCACAGATACGTTCCACAATAACTAAGCCACAGCCATAACCTGCGTTATAAGTGTCATTACCATCATGACAATTAGTGATGCATAGTTGGTTTTTATTCAGGTTTATCTGAATATCACCAACACTGTAACTAAATGCATTTTTTATCAGGTTATTAATCACAACGGTAATAAAACTGCTTGGCGCAAGGCAGGGTTTATCTTCTATTATGGTTAGTTGTGCGTCCATTTCTTGTTTAGCGAATAAAGGAGCTAAATGATTAAGTTGGGTATGTAAGATCTCTTCTATTTGATAATGGTGGAAATGATGAGCTTCTATTTCTTGCTTACCTAACAGTAAAAAGGTTTCAGTTAATAGTGTCATTTCTTCGCTAGCTTGATGTAAGCGATTGATCGCCTTTAGTGCGATTTTAGGTTGATTAGGTACTTTAGCTAATAAATCTGTTGAGCCCTGAATGATCATAATGGGTGTACGCAACTCATGAGAAGCAAAGCGGCTAAACTCTTTTTCACGGGTAAAGAATTGTGAAATATGGTGCTTACTTTTTAATAATGATCGTTCAATATCACGAGTTTCTTGATAGTTAGTGTCAACAGTAAAATCATTATATTCTGGAGACATAAGGTCAACTTTATGTTGAATATGTCGAAGTGGTAGCGAAATACTACGCACAAAATAAATACCATATAAGACCATCAAAATAGTGGTGATCCCCCCTAGAATAAGCGTTAAAATATGCAAGTTAGCTTCGTATTCATCCAGATAATCATCTGCATCATCTTGGAATAGGATGTACAACAAACCTGAACCTGAAGGATGAGGTTTAACAATGAAATGCTTGTCTTCTGTACCAAGTTGTTGCTCGTAAAGTCCTGGATTTTTATAGACATTTAACCAGAGAGGATGCTCTTTTTTACTCCAATAAGTTGAGAATTCTTCTTCATTAGGCAAGGGGGTGTCTTTACCTAATTGAGGGTATTTTTTGATGTATTGATTGGCTTCAGTATCAAGCCAATGATGAAGACTAATTATCTCTAATTGGTCTTCAGCAATGTAAATAATGGACCAAAATAAAGCGAACATTAAAAATGTGAGTATGCCAAATGTCCAACGTATTTTCTTGAAAAAACTTGGGTGTTTTATTGTGTTATTTAAGTCGGTAACCTTTTCCATGAATCGTCTCTAGTCTTGGGGTATCAAAGCCTTTATCAATGGCATTTCTAATAGTGTATAAATGACTTCGTAATGCATCACTGGATGGTGATTCGTCACCCCAAACATGGTCGATAAGTTCATTTTTACTAACCATATCCGGCGCTTTTTTCATTAATAATGCAATAATTTTTAATTGAATAGGAGCCAGTTTTATTAATCGTTGTTGACGATATAAGGTACCTGCTTTGATATCCATTTCCATGTCTTCAAAGGTGATCTTTCCTACATCTGTGCGTTTACCTCGTTTTGATAATGCCAATAAACGCATGTGTAACTCCTCCATCGCGAAAGGTTTGACGAGGTAATCGTCGCCACCAGTTTCAAACGCATGGATTTTATCTTCTAACGTGTCTTTTGCCGTTAAAAAAATAATGGGAGTACTGCAAGCATAATTGTTTCGTAATGCCTCAACGGTACTGATACCGTCTAGTTTTGGCATCATAATATCCATAACGATCACATCGAAGCTTTCTTTTTTTAGAATTTCAATCGCGGCAATGCCGTGATAAGCACAGTCAATATCAATGTCTACTAATTCTAAATAATCGGCAATGGTCTCTGCTACGTGGTGGTTATCTTCAACAATTAATACTTTCATTTATCTATTCACGACTCCTTCACATTCTTACCACTATAGTACCCTTATAAATTGAATTAATTATAAGAATTAGGTTAAAAAATGAAGAAAGTCGCTATTTTACTGTTGGGAACAGCAATGTTATCTGGTTGTGGGTCAGATGAGTCAGGCGATAGCCGTGCGTCAAGCTCGTTTGTTGGTGCTATTGAATCGGTTGATCAAAATAATGATTCTATAAAGGTGGGCTCAAAGTCATTAAATGTGAGTCATGCTGAGATTAAACTAAATGACATGCCAATTAACTTTATTGAGCTTAATAAAGGAATGCAGGTAGATGTTGAGTATGATAATGGAGTGGCTTACGAAGTTGAGTTGGAGCCAGTAGTTGTAGGCAAAGTATCACACGTTACTAGTGCTGATATTACAATTAATGGGCAAACATTTAAACATGCTGATTTAGCAGCAAAGCAGAATATATTGGCTGACCAAAGAGCTATGTTATTTGGTTACCTTAACGACTCAAAAGAATGGGTAATTACAGCAATTTATAACGCTGATTTTTTACCTAATGATGTGCATGAAGGTGTTGTGTCAGATTTTGATCGAGCAAACAATACGTTCAAATTGAACTCTACATTTGTTGAGTCTAAAGATTACGATGATGTAAATGAATTAAGCAATGGCGTGTGGGTTGAGATTGAAGGTTCTTATAATACGACCTCAAAAATATTCGATGCAACAGACGTTGATGTTGAGAATGAGCTTGATCTAGCTAATGCTGAAGTGGAAGGTTATGTAACTACTCTTAATAATGAAAAAACATCAATGACATTAAATGGTAAAACAGTTATCGCTATTACTGAAAATACTCGTTTTGAAGATGGAACGAAAGATCAATTAAAAGTAGGTTCTAAAGTCGATGTTGATTTGATTAATAACGCTGGTCAATTACAAGCATCTGAAATCGAATTTGATTAAATAGATATACGTATCAAGATTAACCACTGCCTTTCCTAAGTCAGTGGTTTTTTCATTTATTGTATCTGTGCTAAAAATAAATCATAACAAGAACAAAAATAGGATGACTATTAAGCGTTGTAATTAGTGCTTCTGAGCGGTTTCATATAACTCTGCATCGACCTCTTCGCCTTTTTCTGGGCGAGGAACTATCTCAAAACTTTCATCAGCATGTGTTAGTGAACCTGTTAGTTTCTGTAGTACTGACTTATCCCCTTTTATACCTGCTTTTCCACTTTCTAATAGGTTACTTAGCGTGGTTTTCTTTAATAAAATTTGCGAGATATCAGCATTGTTAATAAATAGGGTTGCATCAGATTTCATTTCTTTATCTACTAAAATATTGTTTAAGTTACCGTTAGACATTTCGACAAAATAAGTTTCTTTATTATCAGGTAGTACCACGTTTAATGTAAATGGCGTATGTTGAGCCTTCATCGAATCCACTTGTACAGCTAAGTAATCCAGTAAGTTTTCTACGGTCATGTTAGCAAGTACATCAGGTGATGCGGTTTTAGGTGCGCCAGGTAATGTACCTACACGCAATTCTTGAGCACCGGTAAGATAAATGTTTCTCCAACCTGCGCCTTCTGCTTGATAACCTAGTTGCTCATAAGTATCAGCCAGTAATTTACGAGCTTCTACGTTTTTAGGCTCAACTTGAATGACTTTATTTAACGCCGTTGCAATGAAGCGGTATTCGCCTTTCTCAAAATCAGCTTCTGCTTTTTCTAGGATTAATTCACTGCCACCCATGTATTCAACAAATTTTGCTGATTCAGGTTTAACGGGTAATGGGTTTAAGTTTGCAGGGTTCATGTCAAAGTAACCTAAATACATATTGTAAACAGCACGAGCATTATGCGAGTAAGTTCCATGATACCCATTGGTGTGCCATGTTTTTTGGATACTATCTGGCATCACGGTGTAAATTTTATCGCCCATGTCTTGTAGAACTACGCCGTCGTTTGCCAAGCGAAGTGTTTGGTTGTGAGTAAAGCCATAAGCATCACGTTGCATTTTTAGGTAATCAGAGATCTCTTCTGTTCCCCAAACTGGCGCTGAATGGGAGGCAAAAAGGACATCTGTTGTTGAGCCCCACGTCATTAGCATTTCATTGATTTTTTTAGACCATTTTAAACCATCACGAACTTTGGCACCGCGAAGCGTATAAAGATTGTGCATGCCTTGATACGTTAATTCACCCGTCCATAACGCTTTCATGCTTGGAATGTAAGTCACCATTTCTGACGCCGCTTCTGTACCAGAGGCATCCATAAATTGCATTTCTAAACCATCAATGTTCAGTGTTTCAATTTCTTCTTTATGGTTCAGTTCGTAATCTGGTAGTACATACGTAATTGCACCTTTAGAAAGCCCTTTTGCTAATGCCGCATCCACAATGCCATGTTCGTGACGGTTAAGTGTTGCGCCGTATTGGTAAGCAGTACGGCGAGACATGGCGTTGCCCGCCAATACGTTTTCATCAACAATCTCTTTAGTGATGTATTTTGAACCGTACACTTTCACATCAGGGAAAGCTTCTTTAATTGCGGCAGAACCACCGAAATGGTCGGCATGAGAGTGAGAATAGATCATTGCAACGATAGGTAAGTTTCCACCGTCAGGCACATTTTCTTGGAAGAATTTTAATGATTGGCTCGCTGATTCTCTTGTCAGTAATACATCGTAGGTGATCCAACCATTATCACTGCGGATAAAAGAGATAGAGGCTAAATCTGTTCCGCGAACTTGGTAAATTTTACCAGGAACCACTTCATAGAGACCTTCTGCTGCTTGGTTTAATACCGCTTGACGCCATAATGATGGGTTAACTGAATCTGGCGCGTTATCTGCATTAGCAACTGACGGGTCGATAAAGTCAAAGCTGTTACGGATAATATCACCAGTCTTTTTATCGAAGGAAGCGATAAGCCCACGATTATTGTTATCAAATGCTCGTGTATCAGAAAAGTTTAATGTTTTGGCAAACGCTTTGTTTTTTGCAATGGTTGTTTCGCTTGCTGATTTTCCGCCTTGCTTACCTATTTCACTAAAGTGTTCATGGTCGTGCTCAGCTGCGATTGCACCTAAAGATATTGATGAGATAACAGCAGCTAAAATAGTTTTTTTCATAAATCCACCTGTTTAAATAATTCAGTAAATTAGTTTGAATATAAAATATGTATGAGGCGTTTTTTCGTTTTATGCCTCAGTGCTTAAACCAATATTAGTGATCTCTATTCATTTTAAAAATAGAGAAAAAGATATACTTGTCATTTATAATATAAATGTATTGGGTGATTTAACGAGTAGCAAACAGAGAGGAATGAATAATGCCAAAGCAAAAAGATTTTGATATGAACTTATTACGGGTTTTTGTTTCAGTATGCCAAACAGGTTCATTTACTAAAGCCGCCGAAGAGCTCGATTTAACTCAGTCATCTGTGAGTAATGCCATTCGTCGTTTAAAAACGTCTTTAGGTAGTGAGCTGTTTGTTCGTTCTGGTCGTGGTATTGAGATGACAAATTATGGAGAGAACCTGTTTAAGCAAGTTGAGCCTTCAGTAATGGCATTAACTTGTGTCGTCGATGAAGGGGAGGGGTTTGATCCTCATACATCAAAGCGATCATTTTCAATTTATGCATTAGAGTCCGTTTTACCAAAGCTACAAATTCGATTAAAAGCATTGCTCAAAGAAAGTAGTATTACGGTTACATTAAAAGAACTACCAAGTAATGAGGAAGAGATCCTTGATGCACTGATACTTGAGAAGGTTGATTTAGTGTTAGATGTGATGAAACCAAGATTGTCATCGTTGAGAAGTATGGTGGTGTCAGAAGATAAGATCTGTTGTATTGCGCGATGTGACCATCCAAGAATAATAGGGAATATTACTCGAGATATGTTTTTTGAAGAAGAGCATGCCTTCCTAAATATTCGTCGTTTTAAGCAAACTATAACCGATTACTTAGCTGAAGAGGTGCTGCCAAATCGTAAAATGGGTAGTGAGCATACCTCTATGATGGGGATGATGGCGTGTGTTGCCCAATCTGACTTTATTGGGATTAATTCGATACGTTTGATCTCTCAATATAAAGATAGCTTTGGTTTACAGCTATTGGATGTTCCTTTTTCTGTTCGCTCAACCAAAATACACATGCTTTGGCCAACTAAGTTTGAAAACAATAAAGCAAACCAATGGCTGCGACAATTAATTATCGCAGCCGAACAGGTCTAGAGAGTTAAGGCACAAGCCATGCTGTGTTCTTTGATTTAGACAATAACCAACTTAACCCTAATGCGCCAGCGCCACTTAGCACAACCCAAACAGGGATTACCCACATTGGATTTTGTCCGTCATACCATTGAAAGTTCTTCATCGGCCATAAGAACAATGGGTGAAGTAAGTAAATTCCTAGGCTGTAGGTACTAATAAAACCCACTATAGTTCGTGATTTATTAGACAACGATTCGCCATAGTAACGGCACACAAAAAATAACATTCCAGCCGCAGCAACGGTATTAATGGTTTTATATGATAACCATCTTCCGACAGTGTATTCACCTAATAGCACACTTTGGCTTATCACCATGTAAACGGTTGTCGCTAATGCGGTGAATCCGATAACGAAAGCGATTATGGTATTCTGCTTGGTCAATTCTACTCGTTGATATAGCGCATAACCTAGTAATAAGTAGCCACTGTACAGCCAGATCTCAGTACTCCAGAATCCTTCAAATTTGACAAGAAAGAAACAGGTAGTGAGTAGCCATACTCCAATAACAGAGAAGAGAGCGGTGTTATCCATCTTTTGAACCATGACTCTAAAGAAAGGGATCACAATATATAGTGGAATAAAGTAATAAAAGAAGCCTAAATGGTAATAGGTGTATTCAAAAGGCAGATCGATAAGTACTGTTTTTGCTGATTCAAAATCATAACCTTGCGCGGTTAATCCTGATAATAAAGCATAAAATACCGACCAGAAAAGAAAAGGAACAAGTACCTTCCCGAGTCGTTTCTTTACATAATAAGGCGCATCAAACTCTCTTTTGTCACTGAGCATTAATGCCCCCGTGATCATGATAAAAACAGGGACAGCCCAGCGACTTAAGCTGTTTACCGATACCGCAGTTGCCCACTGGTCAAAAGGAATTGAATTTAACTCATGTCGGTAGGGAGCTAATACGTGAATCGCGACGACTGCAATAGCGGCAATGCATCTTAGTAAATCAAAAAAGAAGACTCTTCCCATGGTATTCCCTTATATATTCTCTGTATTCGTCAATGTTGTGTTATAGCGCAAAATTTATGTTTGAATGTCTAGACAGTGTCAGTGACTTAATATTTGTTTGATTATAGCTAAAACAGGAAAAATCGTATAAACGCACTAACATTACAACAAGATAGTAATGTATTATTAACATGTTTTGTTGTTGTATCAAGGAATAAACATGAAAGTATTTATTGGATTAGCTTTATCATTATTTTCTTTTGCATCAAATGCAGAAGAAGTAACCGTTATCCCATATATTGTTGGCGGGGTTAATGCGGACGTCGCTCACTTCCCATTTATGGCGTCTTTAATGTTTGAATACGATAGCCAGCCAGGAACAATTTATCCATTCTGTGGTGGCTCGGTCTTAGATGCGACGCATATATTAACAGCTGCGCACTGTGTTTATGATACGGCTGCTTATCTGGTGCCTAGCATGAAAGTTGTCATCGGAGTCAATAATGCTCAAGATATGCTTATTGCACAAAAGGTAGCAGTCAAAAACATCTATTATCCAAGTGATTATAATGATTCAACATTAGTTAATGATGTTGCAGTTTTAGAATTATCTCAACCGTTACCTACTTATGCATCAGCCAATGAGGTGACGTTAGGGACTTCTGGTGATGAATTATCTTATCGAGATGAGAATCAAGATTTTACTATTGTTGGTTATGGACGCTTAGGCACTAATCAGAAAAACCCAAACCTACAATTTATGGAAGCATCGGTTAATTATGTTAGCGCTGCACATTGTGGATTATGGCAAGGAATTACCATTACGGATAAGTTAATTTGTACTAACGGTAATTCGAACCCAGCTTTAGTTACAGCTACATGCCAAGGGGATTCGGGAGGACCTTTAATTTGGAATAATAAACAAATCGGTATTGTAAGCTTTGGTCCTGCAACTTGTGGACAGGAAAGTGTTGCAGCTCAATCTGTATTCACAGATGTTAGTCAATATAAAGATTGGATCCTTCAGGCGCAGAGGGGAGAGATAGCACCAACGACTACGGCGACAGAAAGTAGTGGCAGTTCTGGTGGGGCGTTCACTTTTGGTGGTTTACTTGCATTATGCTTTGTTGGTTTTTCCCGTCGTAAATTAAATTAATAATAGCGTTCAAGCGATAAAAAGGACCAACTCGTGATGAGGTGTCCTTTTTAGTATTCAATGGAGAATGAAATTACACATATTGCAAAATAAGACTATTCCAGGCTTTCTTTTGTTGTTCAAACTGCAATTTAATCTGTTTATGTTGAACGCTAAGTACAGCCAATTCATATTTCTTCGATAACGCATTTTTCTTATTATCAAGAAGCTGTTTTTTAGAATCGTAATACTCTGACATACGTTCGATCAGCGCATCATATTCTGCTTCTAAATGTTCTTTAACGGCGTGATAATTATGAAGTGAGGCAATTTTATCCTCGGCTTTCTTGCGTAACATAAGGGCTTTAGCTTTTTCTATTTTAGCTTGAGGGCTAACTCGTAACTTATTGGTTAAGCCAAACCATGAACAGCTTTTAATAAACCACTTTGTAGGATCATATTGCCACCAGTAGATACCATTTCGGTAATCATTTTCAAAAATATGGTGGTAATTATGGTAACCCTCGCCGAAAGTAAAAATAGCTAAAATACCATTATCACGAGCGGTATTTTTTTCGGTATATGGTTGAGAGCCCCAGATATGAGCGAGAGAGTTTATAAAGAAAGTAGTGTGATGGCTTAACACTAAGCGTACCGCTCCTACCATAAGTAACATTCCGATAATGTCCCCATAGATAACCCCAAGAAGCACTGGAACACCAATATTCATAAGAAGAGCGAGTGGTACATAGTGATTATGTTGCCACATGACGACATTATCTTTTTGAAGATCGCGGCAATTGCTATATTCATCACTGGTAGAGGATTGGTAGTGACGTAGCATCCAACCAATATGAGAATACCAAAACCCGCGCTTTGCTGAATAAGGGTCTTTATCATTATTATCGACATGGCGATGGTGAACTCGATGATCGGAAGACCAGTGCAATACACTATTCTGTAAAGCGAAAGCGCCGCCTAAGGCAAAAATAAAACGTAAAGCAGGATGGGCGTTATAAGCTTTGTGTGACCATAGGCGATGATAACCTGCTGTAATAGATAGATTACAAAAACTGAAAGCGAGAAGCAGCCATACCCAATGCTCAGCTCCTAATCCATAGTAATAGGCATAAAGAGGAGCCGCGACTAAAGCAAGTAATAGACTTGAGGCAAATATAAACACATTTAACCAAATGATGGGTGGTTTTGACTCTTGATCCATAATAAATATTCCACTTAAGCGTACAGTTGTGCGCTAGAATAGGTTGTGTAGATATTTTAGTCAAGATGAGGAGAGGATCAAAATGTAACAAATGTGAGTCAGTTATTGTAATTGGCAGTGTGTTTGATTTACTCATAAATTAAATAAAGGGCAATGCGGTTACTTTGAAAGAGGGATAATCGAGAAAATTTGATATAATTTGTGTTCATTTAAATTAGATAGAAGTAAAGCAGAATGAAAATCACTTTCTCAGAAGGCGATATTATTGCCAACCAACATGAGTTGGTTGTTCGATTAAATAATACCTCTAGAACGACAGTACAGGCTGAGATAGATGCACTTACTTTGATTGGTGGTGCAAATGTAATTAGTGCTGTTGGTAGTGGCATGAAATGGTCGATTAAACTAGACAACCATGAACAATTAGAGTTGTTATCTCAAGAAATTGGTATTGCTATCGAGTTTTATTAACAACAACTTTTAGTATGTATTTGACGAGGCAAAACAATTTGGTTTTTATCTTGTTGTTTTGGCGGAGCGGACGGGACTTCCTATCTCACCTTGAGAGCTGCACGCCCCCGGCGTGTCAGGTCGCTAAGCTCCTCAATAGAAGGTCTAACCAACTGAACTACCGCTTCAATTTGTAAAACCCAGACATTATTTGAATTTTCAAAAGTGGTTATTTCTATATTCAACAGATACAAAAAAGCCTCGTCATTTCTGACAAGGCTTCGTTGTATTGGCGGAGCGGACGGGACTTTCTATCTCACCTTGAGAGCAGCACGTCCCCCGGCATGACAGGCCGCTAAGCTCCCCAATAAAGAGTCTAACCAACTAAACTACCGCTCCAATTTTTAAAACCCAGACTTTATCTGAATTTTAAAAAGCGTGTGTATCCATATCCAACAGATACAAAAAAGCCTCATCATTTCTGACAAGGCTTCGTTGATGTTGGCGGAGCGGACGGGACTCGAACCCGCGACCCCCGGCGTGACAGGCCGGTATTCTAACCAACTGAACTACCGCTCCAATTTTTAAAACCCAGACTCTATCTGAATTTTGAAAAGTGGTGGAGGGATAGGGATTTGAACCCTAGAACCGCTATTAACGGTTGCCGGTTTTCAAGACCGGTGCTTTCGACCACTCAGCCATCCCTCCAATGCCGAGAATAATAGTCATCTTTGATTTTTATGTAAAGTCTTTTTTCTAAAAAATACGTTAAGCGTTTAAAAAATAAACGTTATTCGCTATTTTTATCTACGTCGACTAAATAATCGCCTTCTAACCAGTTACGGCCAATCAATAATTTGTAATCTAGTTTACTTCTGTCACGAAGATTTACGGCCACTTTCTTATCTTCGCCATTGAACTCAAAATGCATTCTTACCGCATAGCGACGTTCAACACCTTGTGCATTGCGAATTTTACTGACTTTAATAATACGTCCAGTGTGTTGCATGGCTACGTTTTCTTCATTGTAAGTGGTAAATTTTACCGTATCACCTAAGTGATCACGCATATCATCGCTTTCATCTTCTTGCCCAACGATTTCTATGTTAGTTGCATGGATTGAGGTGGTAGCGGCTCCTGTATCAATTCGAGCTTCATAATTGGTATTTAATTCTTTTATATGAATAGTTTCAATTTGACCAACAATAGTCTTACCAGAGCAGGACTCAGCAGCAAAGGTGGACGTTGAAAGTAATAATAAGCATATTGAGAGGATGAGTTTTTTCATGGATGCCTTTATTGTAAGTTTGATGAAATGAAAAGTATTTATGAATAGTAGACGTTTTAATCGAGATTGAGTTCAGTGATATGTAAAGAATAGGACAAATTTATGCAAAAAATGAAATAAAACAGCGGCATCCGTAATTGGATACCGCTGAATTGTTATTTCTACGCGTTTTGTGATCTGTTTTTCATTATAGAACCAATGATCGCTAATGTAATAATACCGATAATAGTTAACAGTGAAATCACAGTAGGAACTTCATATGCTGTTCCTACTAAGAACATCTTGATACCAATGAAACTTAGAATAAAGGCTAGTGCCGGTTGTAAGTAACAGAATTTGTCTAACATACCTTGAAGCACGAAATACAAAGAACGTAAACCCAATAAGGCAAATACATTGGCGGCAAACACCAAGAAAGGTTCTTGAGTGATGGCAAAGATGGCAGGGATGGAATCTAGTGCGAACATAATGTCGGTAAACATGATCACAATAACAACCAGCAGTAGTGGGGTTGCAATTCTTTTACCGTTTACTTTTGTAAGCAATTTGTGGCCATCGTACTTGTCATCAAATGGAATAAATTTCTTAGCGAACATCACTAATTTTGATGAAGAGAAATCACTACTCTCTTCAGTATTAGCAAACCAAAGTTTTACACCTGTAATGATCAAGAACACCGCGAAAATATATAAAATCCAGTGGTATTGAGCTAATAATCCAGCGCCAACAAAAATCATTACAGCACGTAATGCAAGTGCACCAATAATTCCCCAGAGTAAAATTCGAGGTCGGCTTGATTCAGGAACGGCAAATTGGCTGAAGATGAGTGCAAATACGAATAAATTATCTACGCTAAGCATTTTTTCAAGTAAATAGCCTGTAATAAAGGCGATACTTGCATCTTTAGGTGAATAGGTGCTGTTTGGAGCCATGAGAGGCCAATAAACATAGAGTGCGGCACAGAAGATAAAGGCGAGTATGAACCAGAAAAATGACCACAATAACGCTTTTTTTAAGCTAGGAGCCTCTTTTCTTGTTTGAAACATATCGAGAGCAAATAGAGCGAGAACAACGAAACCAAAGAGTTCCCAAGTTAACGGTGACATAATAATTCCTTAACAAATAGGTGAAAGGAATACCGCTAAAATGAGTGAGTATAAACCTTCCACCATAAACAATAAAATTAATGTAATGGTTTTTGGTCTTGTCAAAGTGATTGGCATTCATTGCCCACTTACAGATACCGGAAGCTGAAGCTTCGGGATGACGATATCTGAACAAGATTAAGTATTAAATCTTGTGACTACTCCCCAAGAGCTGGATATTAATCCTCATTTTTAAATTATTCAAATAAAAAATGATACTTATGAGTACAATTTATAAACTACTCTGTAAGTAGTTGAAGTTTTTGAACATAAATAAAAAATAAAACTCTCATGTTTTACTCAAAATAGTCGATAATAAGGTGATATCTAAAATATATAAGAATGGTGTAGCATGAATTGGATTCAAATCGCTGTCACAGGGCTAGTCATTTTGCTCGTGTTAGTGTGTATTAATTTTTTCTTTGCAAATGGAAAACAAAAAAAACAACAGAAACAAAAAGAACGAGATGATAGTTTATATCGAAGAGCGCTCGAAGAAGCTCGTGCAGCAGAGTATCAAGAGCGAGTATATAAAGCACAAACGGGGCATATCTCAACTCAATTGTTTTTAGCAAAAGAAGCTGAAATGAGCAATGTTGAAGGGGCCTTATATTGGTATGAAATGGCGGCGAAATTAGATAATAATATTGCGATGCGTTCTATGATCCGTTTATGTGATAGTCGTCGTGATAACCCTGAGTTAAAAGAGAAATCAATTTTTTGGGGGAAGGTTGTTGCTGCTCAAGAAGGTAGGCCGGAAGATAAATTTGCATTAGGCGTTGCGTTTTTACAAGGCCATGGTATAGAAGCGAACATTGAAAAAGGGATTAACTTTATCACTGAAGCCGCAGAGTTAGACCATGTTCCCGCTCAACTCTTTATTGCCGATTGGTATGTGGCAGAATCAAACCCACAACCGAATGCTAAATTAGCAGCTGAATGGAACTTGCGAGCCGCAATGCTTGATAATATTGAAGCGCAAATTCGTATTGGTAAACAATATGCAGAGGGCCATGGTGTTCAAGTTGATCCTAAAAAAGCAACCTATTGGTTAGAGCTCGCAGCAGAAGCTGGTGATGCTAAAGCTCAATACTTTGCGGGTGAGATGGGTGCAGATACCAACGAAAAAGGGAACTCAATTGCTTATATCTGGCTATGGCTAGCCGCAAAGAATGGCATTGAAGCTGCGATATCACGACGAGATCATGTTGGTCATCTTGTTGGGGTTGATGCTGTTATTGGACTGCAAGGCATGGCAAAGCCGTTGTTTGAAAAGATGGCGAAAGGAAAATTAAAGAAACACGCCATCATAAAATCGCTTGATAAATTGTACCAACGAGAGAGTTATTTTCCTGATAGCAATGAATTTGTCGTTGGTAAAGATGCACCAAAGAAGCCTAATAATGAGCTAAAAGAGAAGTCTTCAGAGGAAGAACACACACAAGCGACTAAAGAAGAAAAGAAAGAGAATGTGAATTTTAGTCAAACAAGAATGGACGGTGGTGCTAAATTTTAACGGCCCGTTTTTTGTGTATTTAGTTTAGATTAGGAAGGAGCACAGTTGGTGCTCCTTTTTTATTTAGTTATATTTAAAAATAACAGGGCAGTGATCGGTCAGTTGGTATTTTTTCACATCAGCTTGTTGGAAAACTTGCTGAGTTACAGTAAATCGTTTCTCAATATCGTTAGTTATGCCATGATCTATTAAGCGAGTATATGTTTTATATTTAGGCCAATCTCGCTTCCATTGTTTAACGGTACAATTTCCTTTTGTGCTCTTGGTTAATAGTATTGGCGCCTCTGTCGTCTGCTTCTTGATGTTTTTCCATAACCAACTTCTAGGATGCGCTAGGGTATGGTTAAAATCTCCCAAAACTAAATAAGTGTCGTTATTTTCTTCGCGTGCATTTATCCAATCAGTTAATTCTTTCGTTTGTGTCTTTAATGTTTCGCAAGCATAGTTATTTTTCTTTTGCCCGAGACATCCTGATTTTAAATGCACAGAAAGAAGGTGAAGAGGCTGCTCATCAACGGTAGCAATCACATAAGTAGCGTAGCGTAATTTACTGCTTTTTTTATTCGGTAGAAGAGATAAATCTCTAGGGTCAGTCACTGGAATTGAGTGATGAATAGCAAATCCTGTGTACTGATTAATATCAGTAAACTGCTTTTTTGGATTTGTAGATCGGTCAGAAAGGAAAATGCGGTAGTCACTTCCCACCACTTTTAGTATCGCTTCTCTCGAATCGACTTCTTGAAATGCTAGAATTTGGCTGTTGGATTGAGAAAAATAAACATTCAGCTGAGAAAAATCGTGTTGGTTTCTTTCTGATGGTCGAAATTTTTCAGAAGGATTAAGTGTTAACCATTCCAAATTCCATGTGGATAATGTGACAGCGTAGCTTGAAAATGAGCTAAAAATAAGTATACAAAAGCTAAGTAAGTGAGTAATTCGTTGATTCATAAGTCCTCCTGAAATCGCAAGCAGTTTAATTAAAAAATTCAAAGATAGCACACAAAAAAATGTTTCATTTTCATACATTGCAACGATTTTGAGAACAAGTTAAAGCAGTGGCGAAACTAGAATCACCCTCAGATTTAACTTGATCTAGATCAAAGCTTTTTATCGGCAGATCGAGCTTAATACACCACATCTTGTGTTAGCGAGCCTAATGCACCCACTATTTAGTATTTGGAGCCACTGTGAACATAACTGTAATCAAACGAGATGGAAGTCGTGCAACCTACCAGAATTCTCGTATTATTGATGCTATAAAAGGCGCGTCAGAGCAGGTAACACCTGAGGTTGAGAGTTATGCGCAGTTAGTGGCTCATGCGGTTGAAGTTGCTTTAAAAGGGCAAGAAGAAGTGGGTATTCGCCAGATCCAAGATTTGGTTGAAAATGAATTAATGCAAGGACCACACAAAGTGTTAGCGCGTGCCTATATTGAGTATCGCCATGACCGTGACATTGCTCGTGAAAAAATCAGTGTACTAAATAAAGAAATTAGCGGCCTGATTGAACAAAGTAATGCTGAATTATTGAATGAAAACGCCAATAAAGACGGCAAAGTTATCCCAACACAGCGTGATTTACTGGCGGGTATTGTGGCTAAGCACTACGCGACGCGTCATATTTTACCGCGTGATATCGTTCAAGCGCATGAACGTGGCGAGATCCATTACCACGATTTAGATTACGCCCCGTTCTTCCCAATGTTCAACTGTATGCTGATTGACTTAAAAGGCATGTTAACAGGTGGCTTTAAAATGGGTAATGCGGAAATCGATACGCCAAAATCCATTGCCACAGCGACAGCCGTAACTGCGCAAATCATTGCTCAAGTTGCAAGTCATATCTACGGTGGAACTACGATTAACCGTATTGATGAAATTCTTGCACCTTATGTAACGGTTAGTTACGAAAAAGCGAAGAAATTGGCTGAGAAATGGAACATTGCGGATGCTGAGGCGTTTGCTCAAGCACAAACAGAAAAAGAATGTTATGACGCATTCCAATCTCTTGAGTACGAAGTAAACACATTACATACCGCGAACGGACAAACACCTTTTGTTACGTTTGGTTTTGGTTTAGGCACAAGCTGGGAATCAAAATTAATTCAACGTTCTATTTTAGCAAACCGTATTGCTGGTTTAGGTAAAAACCGTAAAACAGCGGTATTTCCAAAATTAGTCTTCGCTATTCGTGATGGTTTGAACCATAAAAAATCGGATCCTCATTACGACATTAAAGAACTTGCGCTTGAATGTGCTACAAAACGTATGTATCCAGACATTCTTAACTACGACAAAGTGGTTGAAGTGACGGGGTCATTCAAAACGCCAATGGGGTGTCGCAGCTTCTTAGACGTTTATGAAGAAAACGGTGAACAAATTCATGATGGTCGTAATAACATTGGTGTTATCAGCTTAAATCTTCCTCGCGTTGCGATTGAAGCGAAAGGTGATGTGACTGCATTCTACAAATTGCTTGATGAGCGTCTACTTCTTTGTCGTCGCGCATTAGAAACGCGTATTTCTCGTCTAGAAGGCGTGAAGGCTCGTGTCGCTCCTATCCTCTATATGGAAGGTGCATGTGGTGTTCGTCTGAAACCAGATGATGACATTATTAATATCTTTAAAAATGGCCGAGCTTCTGTATCACTAGGTTACATTGGTGTACATGAAACAATTGAAGCATTGTTCGGTAGTGATGACCACTTATATGATAATGCTGAACTTCAAGCAAAAGCGTTAGAAATTATTCAATACCTAAAAGATGCTGTAGAAGTATGGACAAAAGAAACAGGCTTTGGCTTTAGTCTTTATGGCACACCAAGCGAAAACTTATGCTCACGTTTCTGTAAGCTAGATAACACACTATTTGGTGTTATTGATAAAGTGACAGACAAAGGGTACTACACCAACAGTTTCCACCTTGATGTTCAAAAAGTAGTAAATCCATACGACAAAATTGATTTTGAAATGCCATACCCAGAGATCTCAAGTGGTGGTTTCATTTGTTATGGTGAATTCCCTAACATGCAACGCAACATTGAAGCGTTAGAAAACGTATGGGATTACAGCTACAGCCGTGTGCCTTATTATGGAACAAATACACCAATTGATGAGTGTTACGAGTGTGGTTATACCGGTGAGTTTGAGTGTACAAGCAAAGGTTTTACATGCCCTAAATGTGGCAACCATGACTCGACTAAAGTGTCAGTAACACGTCGTGTTTGTGGTTACTTAGGCAGCCCAGATGCGCGCCCATTTAACTTTGGTAAGCAAGAAGAAGTCCAACGTCGAGTGAAGCATTTATAATGAATTATCACGTCTATCATTCGATTGATGTGATTAACGGACCGGGTACGCGTTGTACCCTGTTTGTTGCTGGTTGTGAGCACAACTGCAAAGGGTGCTACAACAAAGCCACATTAAATCCAAATTCAGGACATCCTTTCTGTCAGCAGTTAGAAGATAAGATCATTGCTGATTTGAACGATACGCGTATTTATCGTCGAGGTTTGTCGTTATCTGGTGGTGATCCCCTGCACCCAATGAATTGTGCAGCAGTACTTAAATTAGTCAAACGCGTTAAGTCTGAATGTAAAAATAAAGACATTTGGATGTGGACAGGTTACGAATTAAACGAGCTTAACGAGACACAAAAAGAGATAGTGGCTCTGATTGATACACTCATTGATGGTCGTTTTGAGCAAGATAAAGCCGATCCGTCATTGGAGTGGCGTGGTTCGAGCAATCAAATTATTCATACAATTAATGTATTGTAAGAAAAATGTGAAAAATTAAACAATAAACCGTGATATTTTCCTGTCTGAATGGTAATTTAAATGCATTACAGATCATAAGGATATGAAAATATGCTGCAAAATATAGCGACTCCTGCTAAAGATCCCATTCTTTCTCTTTCTATTGAATACCGTGCTGACGATCGTGACAACAAAGTCGATCTCGGCATTGGTGTTTACCGTAATGACCAAGGTCAAACTCCAATCATGAAAGCGGTGAGTGATTCAGCAAAAGCCATTGCTGCTGAGCAAACCACAAAAGCGTATGTTGGCCTTGCTGGCTGTGAAGTCTTTAACCAAAGCATGGTTGATCTTCTTCTGCGTGATACCTCTGCATATGAGCGTGTTTCTGCTATTCAAACGCCCGGTGCCAGTGGCGCATTGCGTATGATTGCTGACCTAATTAAATCAACAGAGCCAGGCGCTACGGTTTGGATAAGTAACCCAAGCTACATTAATCATCAACCAGTAATGGAAGCAGCAGGTTTAAAGGTTAAGCATTACACTTATTTCAATCCTGCAACAAAGCAAGTAGATAGTGCCGCTATGATGGCAGATCTAGCCAAAGCTGGACCCAAAGACATAATCTTACTGCACGGTTGCTGTCATAATCCAACAGGAGCGGATATTCGTCTGTCTGATTGGATAGCAATTACTGAGTTGGCGTTGAAAAATGGCTTTATTCCTTTTGTTGATATTGCCTATCAAGGTTTTGGTGATGGCCTAGAGGCTGATGCCGCCGGCTTACGCTTTATGGCTGATCGTGTTCCTCAAATGTTTATTGCAACTTCGTGTTCTAAAAACTTTGGCTTGTACCGCGAACGTACTGGTGCGGCGATGGTAATTGCTGCCAATATTGAAATTGCGATGAATGCAAAAGCTAAATTACTGCAAATGGCACGAGCAACGTACACGATGCCACCCGATCACGGTGCGGCCATTGTCGGACGAATCTTAAACGATGCGGCATTAACATTATCATGGCGTACCGAGTTAGATGAGATGCAAAAACGTTTACTTGGTTTACGTTCGAATCTTTGTGCAGCGCTGCGTGATGAAACGCAATCGACTCAGTTTGATTTTATTGAACAACATAAAGGCATGTTTTCTGTGATTGGCTTCAATGGCGATCAAATGGCAGTATTAAAATCTGAACATGGAATTTATGCGGTAGGGGACGGTCGTATTAATATTGCTGGAATGCAAGAGCAGCATATTGATTATATTGCAAAATCCGTTGCCTCTGTTGCAAATCAGTAACAGAATTTTTTGAGATAGTTACTATACTAATAGAATGAATCATTACAGATAATACAGTAAAGGAAAACGCATGAAGATAACAAAAAAATGGTCAACGTTACTTTTACCTATTTTACTTGCTGGTTGTATGTCGACAACAGCAACGACAACACCAGAAACAGGTACGACTGATAAGCCGGTTGTTGAGCAACCAGTAACACCAGAGACTAAGCCGGCAGTAAAACCAGAAACAAAGCCCGCGGTAAAGCCTGAGCAAAAACCACAAGTTGATCCTAAACCACCAGTGAAGAAGCCAATCGTCACAAATCTAAAAACCGCAGATGGCAAATTGATTTTAGGTGAAGAAGAGTGGATGTACATCAAGGCGATCAACCATAACGTGAAAGCTCGTATAGATACAGGAGCAACAACATCTTCAATCTCAGCCATTGATATTGAAATGTTTGAACGTGATGGAAAAGATTGGGTTAAATTTAAACTGGCTCATGGCGATAGTGTGACAAAAGAATTTGAATACCCCGTAGCTCGTATTGTCACTATTCGTCAATCAAGTACAGAAGAGCGTACTGATCGTCCTGTGATTGAAGCATGGGTACAAATTGGTGATTTGAAAGCAAGAACTGAATTTACGTTGAATGATCGAACGCATATGACATTTCCAGTGTTACTGGGTAGAACTTTTTTTCGTGATATAGCGGTTGTTGATGTAAGTAAGAAGTTTGTTCAACCAAAAGTGAAGTTAGCAAAATAGTCTCAATAAATCATGTTCAAATAAAAACGCCTAAATATCATATTTGGGCGTTTTAGTTTGGTGATTTAAATTGTTATTAACCTTATACCAATTTCAGCTATAAATAGAACATTTAATTAATGCCATCGGTATTACTAAAGTAACTTATAATTGGAGGCGTTTTGATGCTCCCTAAGTGATTGGAGTAACGCGATTTGCTTATAAATAACATAGTAGCGACTTATATTTTTAACATAGTGTACAGGCTCTTTGCTTACGTATTTTCGTGCCATAATTTCTACGTTATTGAACCAAATATTGGGATTATACCCATGCTTAACCGCCATTCTTCTCATTTTTCTTACATTAGCAGGACCAGCATTGTAAGCAGCTAGTGAAAAATACATTTGATTTTCTTTGGTTATTTCTGGTTTTAAGAAATAGCGCTTATGAACAAAACTCATGTATTTTACGCCAGCATGAATATTGGGTTCTAACTTTCTAAAATTCTGGATGTTTATGTAAGGCTCTTTTGCTGTTTTTGGTAAAACTTGCATGATACCAACTGCACCCATATGAGAAACAAGGTGGTTATTAAATCTTGATTCTTGATAAGCTTGCGCTGAAATCATTAACCAATCGAAATCGTACTCTTCAGCATATTGCTCAAATAAAACAGCAAGGTGATTAAATTGCTTAACCGTATCAGGGTTTAACGCATTTTTAAGCCATTTTGTATTATCAAGATACTTGTTATAAATAACATTACCTAAAAATGAGCCTTGTTTTATTTTTTTTGCGTATTGATTGATGGCCGATTTTAACTGAGGGCTATCTTTTCTCATTGCCCAGCCAATGTTGGCATTAGTGCGGATAGGAAGATCTTCATGAATAACGATATTATCCATTATTTTGGTCCATAATTGAGATTTATGGCTGTCAATTACGGTAATAGGTAGAATATCTTGGTTTATCATCTCCATTAGTTCGTAATCTTGTAAGTTCTCTTCTATAAATTGTATATGAATAGGAGGAATGCCATTAGAAGATAATTGCTTGTTAATCTGCTGTAAACTTTCAAAATAACTTGAACTGGCTCGAACCCAGACTTCCTCTCCTGATAAGTTTTCAAAAGAAGTAATTGTTGGTATCGATTTTGAAGTGACTAACCATTCTTGGCTGTTGCTTATGATTGGATCACTAAAATCAACGTATTTTAAGCGCTGTGGTGTAATGGTTAAGTTAGCGACTGCAACATCACCAAAACCAGCCTCGAGTGCATCAAGAAGATCATCTCTTGGTACGGGAATTATTTGAACATTGACGTTAATTTTATTCTTGTGGAGATGTAATTCAAAATGATGAAGGAACTCGGCAATAATCCCTTTTGGTTGTCCTTTTTCAATATAATAAAATCCAAGATCGGCAGAAACAAGAACGCGTACGGTTCCTTTTTTCTTTAATATATTAAGATCGCCGATATAGGGGACTTGTGTCAGAGGTGAAAGCTCAAGCGAGAAAGCGAGAGTGGGTAATAAGGTAAGCAATAAAACACATTTATGCATAAAACGCATGTCGAAATATCCTTTTTAACAATATTGCAACAAGTTAGTGTTAAAAGGAGGTGAAATCAAGTGTTTTTATAAGGATTAACCAAATTCCTATTAATAATGCAAAAAAGCCAGTGAAGAGCGTATAAATACACTGGCTGATTGACTATTCATGCTTACCTCATCCATTACCGTTTTGTACTGCATCTGATATTTGAAGTCGGTATGGTAGAGGTTGAAATATCATTTAACTGTATTTAGTCGAATTAGAATGTAAATCTAGCGGTCAATATCATTTGGCCACCATAAACGCCACCAAATTTAGCTTCAGTACCAACGGAAAGTTGCTCTGTTGAGTGGAATCGAAAATGAAGTCCCCCAATGTCTTTGTGAACATTACTGTTAAATAGCTGACCGTATTGAGCACCAACTTCGATCTGTTGCATTAACCAAACACGGAAACCAAAATTGACTTCGGTTAGCATTTCATCACCAAATTTATCACTGCTTTTGTTTTTTACATTATGCAGAAGGAGTTGACCATAAATGTCAGCAAATTCATTGACAGGGCCATTAAAGCCAATACCACCACTGACATCCCAATCGCCAGAAAATTTAGTATCTACCTTGGCAATAAGGTGAGAATTTTCAGTGAACTGTTGGTTAACTTGTACACCATAAGTTCCTGGACTTGTGCCAATACGAGTCTCAAAAAAAGTGTAAGGGAAGTTATTAGCCATTGCACTTGACGAAGTCAGAGCCGTCGCTAAAAGAAAGGATTTTTTGATGTACTTAATTGATTTCATAACGTAGTTAACCTGATATTCATAAATTTCATCTATGAAAAAGCCTGCAAAAAACAGGCCAGATTATTTATTTTTTTAATTTCTATAGTGTTTGTAAGCGTTCTACTTCAATCTCAGGGGTATTACCACCTTCATATTCACCAAAAATACGTATCTTTGTGGTTTCATTAATTGCGGTAGGTAGATAAATGTCATCATCCAATTCAATTTGGATTTCAGTTGTTCCATCAGAGAATACGTATTTATCTTTGCGGATATGACGAATAATATGGCCATCAACAGTTGCGTCTTGCTCTGTGAACATACTTGTATCTTTTAATAACTCAGCAACAGTCGTAGTGGTTACTGGACCTGTGTAATTAAACTGAGCGTGTTTGTTGTGGTCGCCATTATCAGCTAAAGCGATAGTTGGAGATAAGATTAGGGCAGCTGTAATTGCAATGATTGTCTTTTTCATAATAAATCCTTAATTCGGTTGATTAGGTAATGTTGTTCACTCTGTTTCGATAGCGCTATTAAAACAAAGGTTGGCTGAATCTATCGTGACTAATATATTCATATTCAATTCATCTAGATATTCAGTAGGGGGACGGAGAAATAAGCGGTGGGATAACTAGCCTCTTCACTGGGAACAATGCTAAGATTATCGACTTGATGTATAACGAAATTAGATGGAATTATGACCGCTTTATCCCCGTTAATGGTTCAAGGGACCACCTCTGATGCCGGTAAAACCGTACTTGTGGCAGGCTTATGCCGAGTACTTGCCAACAAAGGGATCCAAGTTGCCCCTTTTAAACCTCAAAATATGGCATTAAATAGTGCGGTAACGGAAGAGGGGGGAGAAATTGGTCGAGCTCAAGCTTTGCAAGCGGATGCGGCAAGGGTAAAGCCTCATGTTCATATGAATCCAATCCTATTGAAACCAAATACAGATATTGGTGCTCAGGTCATTGTTCAAGGTCAGGCAATCGAAACGATGGATGCATGGGGTTTTCAAGATTATAAAAAATTGGCCATGCCTTATGTTTTGGAATCCTTTTCTTATCTGACTGAGCATTATCAGTGCGTTGTTGTTGAAGGAGCGGGAAGTCCTGCTGAGATTAACTTACGTGAAAATGACATAGCTAATATGGGTTTTGCAGAAGCGGCCGATGTTCCAGTGATTATTGTTGCTGATATTGACCGTGGTGGTGTGTTTGCTCATCTCTATGGCACGCTGGCGTTATTGTCTGAATCTGAACAAGCGCGAGTAAAAGGGTTTGTAATTAACCGTTTTCGTGGTGATATCTCTTTATTAGTTCCAGGCCTAGAATGGTTAGAAGAAAAAACGGGCAAACCTGTATTAGGTGTTATTCCTTATCTGCATGGTTTAAATTTAGAGGCAGAAGATGCCATTAAAAGTGAGCAGCAAGAAAAGGGTAAGTTTGTCGTTAAAGTACCGGTGGTTACTCGCATTAGTAATCATACTGATTTTGACCCGTTACGATTACATCCAGAAATTGATCTTCAGTTTGTTGGAAAAGGGCAATCACTCTCTGGGGCTGATTTTATAATTCTTCCGGGCAGTAAATCGGTTCAAGCGGATTTGAATTATCTTAAATCTCAAGGGTGGGATAAAGATATTGAAAGACACCTTCGTTTTGGTGGCAAAGTGATGGGCATTTGTGGTGGCTATCAAATGTTAGGTGAACACCTTTCTGATCCTTTAGGTCTTGAGGGAGAGCCATCGACGATTAATGGGTTAGGTTATTTACCCATTTCGACTGAACTGAAAAAACAAAAACAACTCACCTTGGTTGATGGTGAATTAACGCTTCAGAATCAAATCACCGTGAAAGTAAAAGGGTATGAAATTCATGCAGGAGTAAGTACTCACTCTATTGCGAGTAAATCCCCCATCGTGATTAATAATGAATCGCTTGAAAGGCGAGATGGTACAGTAAATCAAGACGGGTCGATTTTTGGCACTTATCTGCATGGTATTTTTGATGAACCGCAAGCGTTTGAAGCTATTTTAACTTGGGCTGGTTTAAAAGAGAGTAAAGCGATAGATATGAAGGCGATTCAAGAAGAGGCCATTGAACGTATTGCGGCATCGATTGAAGAAAGTTTAGATTTATCTCAATTGTGGCCAAGTTTGTTTGAAAAGAAATCTACATATTAAGGATTGAATTAAATATGTCTCGAATTACGTTATTTTTTGTACTGCTGTTTAGCTCTTTGTCAGCATGGGCTAATGTTACTGTGTATGCTGCTTCATCGTTAACCAATGTGATGAACGATATTGTAGATGCGTATCAGGATGAAACGGGTGAAAGAGTCCGAGTTAGCTATGCTGGCTCCTCTTCATTAGCTCGACAAATTGCGAATGGTGCTCCTGCGGATATCTATCTTTCAGCCAATACCCAATGGATGGATTATTTGATTGAAAAAGATCATATTGAGACTGAGAGCAAAGTGGATTTATTGCGAAATAGTTTGGTATTAATTGCGTCTAAAACAACACCAAAAGAAAATTCGTGGCAGTGGTTTATTGGGCAAAAAGGGCTTCGGTTATCAATGGCAGATCCAAAACATGTACCTGCTGGTATCTATGGGAAACAAAGTTTAGAAAAACAGCATCGTTGGCCTGAAGTCAAAAATCATATCGCCTCAGGCAATAATGTTCGTTCTGCTTTATTGTTTGTCGAGCGTGATGAAGCACCATTAGGGATTGTTTATAAAACCGATGCACTTTTATCAACAGGTGTCACGATTGTTAAAGAATTCCCGACAGACTCTCACGATCCTATAATCTATCCTATGGCAATAGTAAAGAATAAAACCTCAGATAAAGTTTCGCGCTTTTATCAATATTTATTATCTGAAAAATCGAAAAATATATTTATTTCTTATGGGTTTACAACAATTTAATGATATTGACGGATTACGAAGTTGACGCCTTATTACTTAGTCTAAAAATTGCGGGTATTGCCGTCAGCTTTTCTTTACCTATTGGGATCTTGTTAGCCTGGGTGCTTGCTCGTTGTGAGTTTAAAGGAAAGGCGATACTCGATGGATTAATTCATCTGCCTTTAGTGTTACCCCCAGTTGTGATTGGATATTTGTTGCTTATCTCAATGGGGCGACAAGGTATTATTGGTAAATGGCTGTATGAATTATTTGGCTTAACCTTCAGTTTTAATTGGAAAGGCGCGGCGTTGGCCTCTGCGATTGTTGCGCTGCCATTAATGGTTCGTGCCATTCGTTTAGCTTTGGAATCGGTTGACCAAAAATTAGAACAAGCTGCAAGAACTCTAGGCGCTTCACGTACAAAAGTGTTTTCTACCATCACGCTTCCTTTAATGTTACCGGGTATTTTAACGGGGGCAGTATTGGCTTTTGCGCGTAGTTTAGGTGAGTTTGGTGCGACGATCAGCTTTGTATCGAATATAGAAGGTGAGACTCGAACACTTCCTCTTGCCATGTTTAGTTATATTGAGATCCCAGGGGCTGAAATGGAAGCGGCGCGTTTATGTGTTATTTCAATTATTGTCGCTTTAATATCTTTACTACTTTCAGAATGGTTAGCGCGTGCCAGTAAAAAAAGGTTACTGGGTTAATTTATGTTAGTTATTGATATAAAAAAACAATTGGGTGATTTAGACCTTGATGTTCAATTATCGCTTCCATCTTCTGGTATCAGTGCTGTTTTTGGTCGTTCTGGTGCAGGTAAGTCCTCATTAGCTAATTTGATTAGTGGATTAACATCACCAGATAAAGGACGAATTTCACTTAATAATACGGTGCTATTTGATTCGAAGAAAAAGATTTCATTGCCACCAGAGCAGCGACATATTGGCTATGTTTTTCAAGATGCACGTTTGTTCCCTCACTATAAAGTAGAAGGTAATTTACTGTATGGTTGCAATGGAAAAAGAACAAAACGTTTTAGTGATGTCGTGACATTACTCGATATTGAGCCTCTATTACAGCGTTACCCACATTCATTATCGGGTGGTGAAAAACAGAGAGTGGCGATTGGACGTGCAATTTTGTCTGAACCAGCATTGCTTATTATGGATGAGCCATTAGCGTCTTTGGATCTGCCAAGAAAACATGAAGTAATGCCGTATTTAGAGAGATTAGCGAAAGAGATCCAAACGCCGATTATTTATGTATCACACAGTTTAGATGAGATCCTACGATTGGCAGATCACATGGTATTGCTTAATGAAGGCTCGGTAAGCTTATCGGGAGATATTACTTCGGTGTGGGGATCTCCATTAATGCGTCCTTGGCTAAATGCGTCAGAGCATTCTGCGTTATTAGAAGGGACGATAACAGAGCTGCATTCAGAGCATCCGATGACGTTGGTGACATTAAAAAATTCTCAGCAAGGGATTTGGGTAAAATCACCCTGTGACTGCACTGAAGAAGGTCAGAGCATTCGTTTACGTATTCGAGCAAACGATGTGTCATTGATTAAACAACAGCCAGAGTTTAGTTCTATTCGAAATATTCTCCCAGTGGTTATTGAAAGTTTAACTGAAGATGAAGAAAACGACATGGTGGCGGTGAAATTGAATTTATCTGGGCATGTATTGTGGGCAAATATCACTCGCTGGGCAAAAGAAGATCTAGCGTTAGAGTTAGGTCAGCAATGGTTCGCACAAATTAAAGGTGTCAGCGTGACTCAATCAGATCTTTGTCCTAAGTGAAGATAAGAATCGCTTTGAATGACTAAATATTATTAAGGGAATAGAGATGAAGTACCAATGGATATTGTTTGATGCTGATGAAACACTTTTTCATTTTGATGCGTTTGCTGGTTTGCAACGTATGTTTTTAGGCTATGGCATTAACTTTAGTAAAGAGCAGTTTATTGAATATCAGTTGGTAAATAAACCGCTTTGGGTACAATATCAAGATAATGAAATTACGGCTCAGCAACTCCAAGAAACACGATTTGAAGAGTGGGCTAAAAAAGTAGGTGTTACGCCAAAAGCAATGAACAGTGCTTTTATGATGGCAATGGCTGAGATTTGTACGCCATTAGATGGTGCTAGAAAGTTGCTTGATTCATTGTTAGCGAACAATGTAAAAATGGGTATTATTACGAATGGATTTACTGAATTACAGAAGATCCGCTTAGAAAAAACGGAATTTAGTCACTATTTTGAATTGATCACCATTTCAGAGCAAGTCGGTGTTGCCAAACCGGACAAACGTATTTTTGAATATACGTTCTCGATGATGGGTGAGGTTGATTTATCTAAGGTGTTGATGGTAGGTGATAACCCCGGTTCAGATGTTCTTGGCGGCATGAATGCAGGGATTGATACCTGTTGGTTAAATGAAACCGGCCAAGCATGTCCTGAAGAAATTGAACCAACTTACGTGGTTAATTCATTAGCGGCATTACAGGCTGTATTAAAAAACAGCTAACTTAGCGTTATAAAAACCTCATCACTTAGAACAAATGATGAGGTTTTTTTGTATCAGTTAGTAATTAGATTACTCTTCTGATGGTGTTACTTGTTCTGTATTTTCAGATTCTGTTGCTGCTTGTTCAGCTTCAAGCGCCATTTTTTCACGATCAGCTTTACAGATGTACTTTGGCTTATTGTGTGCTCGGCTGTTTTTTGTTTGAGTTCTACGGTGTTTCTTTAAAAGAGTCTCTTTTATTTTGTTTTTACGGCTCATTGTATTACCACATTAAATCATCAGGAATAACGAATTCCGCATACGGATCGTCTTCATCTTGCGCATCTTCCGCTATTACGTTGTTAAGTACAACAACAGATTCATCGCGCAGAGTAATCTTATCAGCAACGCCGGCTGGGACCACTTCATAATCGTCATTAAAATGTACGATAGCTAAACGGCCAGCAACCAATTGAGTTTGCATGATTTTATCAACGTACATTTTTTTGACTAACGTACCATCAGTAAAATTATAACCAATGTCGCCATGAGAGCGACTCAGTTTATTGGCTGAGATAATTTGTTTAATTTGAGCGAGCAACTCTTTCTGATCTTTCTCCGCTTTGTGTTTCAAGCTTAGTTCTTTGTCTTTTTCAGCTTGAGCTGCTTTGTTTAATTCAACCGCTGCTTTTGCTTCACGATTTTGAACGCGAGATTTTTTTGAAGCTTTCTTTGCTTTTGCTACTTTGTTTTGGTTCACTAACCCAGCTTTTAGCATTTGCTCTTGTAAGCTTAGTGCCATAAATAATTCCTAATAATAACGATGTCGAATTCTGACGATTATCCCATGAGTTGTATGGGATTTAAAGGACAATAGAGAGAAGTAGAGATGAAAACACCTTGTATTGCGGCTTGTAAAAATGAAGACGGTATCTGTATTGGTTGTAAACGCACCATTACTGAAATAATTGAATGGAAATCAATGACCGATGATGAAAGAGAGAATGTAATGGATAGGCTGTCAGGGAAATTAGCCACTCATGCTTGCCCTGAATGCACAAAGTCTGTTCAGTGTGACATTAAAATGGGTAAAGAAACGTGTTGGTGTTTTAACGTTGAAACGCGAGATGTCGGTATTGTTTCTGAGAATGAAGAGTGTTTATGTCAACATTGTTTATCAAAGAAACCGATAGCGTGATAATTACATGCTACGCTATAAAATTAGGCTAATAAATTGATGTAGATCAATTGGCGGAGTGATTAAAGTGACCTATTCTTTAATGGTATTTAACATTGTTAACAATTACCGCATAAAATTAATCTGTCATAAGTGTTAATATTCGCACATATTATTTTTCAATTAAATACATGTCTGGATGAACGCAAAAAACTAGTAGATAAAAGGGTTTATCTTGAAAATTTAATTGAAGCACTATTTGTGAGGGATTAAAATCATGTCAGATAGGTTCGACAACTTGTTAACATTTTCTATATTCATAAAGTAGAAAGATAACTAGGAATAAAATTATGAGCAATGCAATAAAGCAAAACGATGGAGCTGAACGTTCATCTGAATGGAAAGCCTTTTTCTTCATCACGGTTGTTCTTTTCCCAATTTTAAGCGTGGGTGTGGTTGGTGCGTATGGTTTCTCTGTATGGTTAATGCAGGCGCTGTTTTTTGGTATGCCAGGTCACGGGGGTTGATTCTTTTAAGAATACAGCCGCTACAACAAATTAGAATTAGATAAAAGAGAAGCAATTATGATGTCATTACTTAAAAGAGCTTGGGCGGTTTTTGCTCGTCCGAGTGTACATATCAGCTTGGGTGTTTTAACCCTTGGTGGTTTCATTGCCGGTGTTATTTTCTGGGGTGGCTTTAACGTTGCGTTAGAAGCTACTAATACAGAAGAGTTTTGTATTAGTTGTCACGCAGATAATATTCAACCTGAATATGCAGGTACTATTCACGATAAAAACCGTTCAGGTGTTCGTGCTACCTGTCCTGATTGTCATGTTCCACATGAATGGACTTCTAAAATTGCTCGTAAGATGCAAGCAAGTAAAGAAGTATTCGCTCACGTATTCGGTTTTATCGATACGCCTGAGAAATTTGAAGAGCGTCGTATCGTTTTAGCCCAGCACGAATGGGACCGTTTTAGCGCTAACAAATCTCTTGAATGTCGTAACTGTCATGACTATGACGGTATGGATTTCTCTAAAATGCAACCTACAGCACGTATTCAAATGCAAGGCGCAAAAGAACGTGATCAAAGTTGTGTAGATTGTCATAAAGGTATTGCTCATAGCCTTCCTGCAAACATGGATAGCTCTGGCGGCATGGTGAGTGAACTGACTCAACTTGCAAGCAACACAAAATATGAAGATGGTCAAACTTACGTATCTGTTCGTCACCTTCCAATGTATGAAGATGAGAAACTAACTGTTGAAGCGGGCCTATTAAATCCTGCCTCTCAAGTCACTGTGCTTGAAGAGAAAGGCGATGCAATGAAAGTTGCGATTGAAGGTTGGCGTAAAGTTAAAGGCTTCGGTCGTGTTATCCAAGAAGATTTTGGTATGAACATTGCGGTTGGTGCTTTACTTAAAGATGCCGCTCAGAACGATGAAGTTGTTCAGAAATTTGAAACGAAAGAAGATGAGCTAACGGGTCTACCTTGGCAGCGTGTAACTGTGAGTCTATGGATGAAGAAAGAAGATTTCTTACCTGACTACACAACGGTTTGGCAGAAAGCTGAAGAGTCATACAAAACAAACTGTTCTGTATGTCATACTCAACCAGCTGAAGGTCACTTCGATTCAAATACATGGCCTGGTATGTTTGACGGTATGATGGCATTCGTTAACTTCGATACAGACAGCAAGTCACTTGTATTGAAATACCTACAAAAACACTCTTCAGATTTTTCTGACGAAAAACACTAAGAATTAATGGAGTAGATAGCATTATGTCTATTAGCAGAAGAAGTTTTCTAAAAGGTGTTGCAACAACAAGTGCAGTATCTCTAGTGGGTCCAAGCCTATTAATGTCTTCAAAAGCCACTGCCGCGGAAACTACGGGTACATGGCGTACGTCTGGTTCACATTGGGGTGCGTTCCGTGCGCACATCTATGGTGGCAAAGTACAAGAAATTACAGCATTAGAAATGGATAAGCATCCAACAGAAATGTTGAATGGTATCAAGGGTATTATTTACAGCCCAAGCCGTGTGCGTTACCCAATGGTTCGTCTGGATTGGTTGAAAAAACATAAGTACTCAACAGAGACTCGTGGTAACAACCGTTTTGTTCGTGTAACTTGGGATGAAGCGTTAGATTTATTCTACCGTGAACTTGAGCGAGTTCAAAAAGATTATGGTCCATGGGCATTGCATGCAGGTCAAACTGGTTGGAACCAAACAGGTTCTTTCCATAACTGTACAGCACATATGCAACGTGCGGTTGGTATGCATGGTAACTTCATCAAGAAAGTAGGTGACTACTCTACGGGTGCTGGCCAAACGATCATGCCTTACGTTCTTGGTTCAACAGAAGTATATGCACAAGGTACTTCTTGGTCTGAGATCATCGAGCATTCAGATAACATTATTTTATGGGCAACGGATCCAGTTAAAAACCTACAAGTAGGTTGGAACTGTGAAACTCATGAATCTTACGCATACCTTGAGCAACTAAAAGAAAAAGTGGCTGCGGGTAAAGTAAATGTGCTTTCTGTTGACCCAGTTAAAAACAAAACACAACGTTTCTTACAAAATGACCACATGTACTTGAATCCACAAACTGATGTGGCGTTCATGTTGGCTGTGGCTTACACTTTGTATACTGAGAACTTGTACGACAAAGCGTTCATCGATACTTACTGCCTAGGTTTTGATGAGTTTATGCAGTATGTTCTTGGTGAGACAAAAGACAAAGTAGTGAAAACTCCTGAGTGGGCTGCTGAGATCTGTGGCGTATCTCCTGAGCAAATTCGTGATTTCGCGAAGATGATGTCTACTGGTCGTACGCAGATCCTATTTGGTTGGTGTATCCAACGTCAACAACACGGTGAGCAGCCATACTGGATGGGCACGGTGCTATCTGCAATGACTGGCCAAATCGGTCTTGCTGGCGGCGGTGTATCTTACAGTCACCACTATTCAAGTGTTGGTGTACCTTCAACTGGTTTCGCTGGTCCTGGTGGTTTCCCACGCAACGTGGACCAAGGTCATGAGCCTAAGTGGAATAACAACGACTTCAATGGTTACAGCAATACTATTCCTGTAGCGCGTTGGATCGACTGTTTATTAGAACCAGGTAAAGAGATCCGTTATAACGGATCTAAAGTTGTACTGCCTGATTTTAAAATGATGGTTATTTCTGGTAACAACCCTTGGCATCACCACCAAGACCGTAACCGTATGAAGCAAGCGTTCCAAAAACTTCAAACGGTTGTAACGATTGATTTTGCTTGGACTGCAACGTGTCGTTTCTCTGACATCGTACTTCCAGCATGTACGCAATGGGAACGTAACGATATTGACCAATACGGTTCATACTCTGCTCGTGGCTTAATTGCAATGCATAAGCTTGTTGATCCTCTATACCAATCAAGATCTGATTTTGAGATCATGACTGAGCTGACTCGCCGCTTTGGTCGTAATAAAGAATATACTCGTGGTATGGATGAGATGGAGTGGGTTCGCTCATTATATGCAGAATGTCGCACAGCAAACGAAGGCAAATTTGAAATGCCTGAGTTTGATGTATTCTGGGAAAAAGGCGTTCTAGACTTCGGTGAAGGTAAACCATGGGTTCGTCACGCTGACTTCCGTAAAGATCCTGAAGTTAATGCATTAGGTACGCCTTCTGGTTTTATTGAAATCACAAGCCGTAAAATTGCACGTTTTGGCTACGAAGAATGTCAAGGTCACCCAATGTGGTTCGAGAAATCGGAACGTTCACACGGTGGTCCTGGCTCTAAGAAACACCCATTCTGGATGCAGTCTTGTCACCCTGATAAGCGTCTGCATTCACAAATGTGTGAATCTGAAGCGCTCCGTGCAACTTACGCTGTTCAAGGTCGTGAGCCTGTATATATTAACCCTCAAGATGCTAAAGAAAAAGGCATTAAAGATGGTGATTTAGTTCGAGTATTCAATGACCGTGGTCAGCTCCTTGCTGGTGCTGTTCTTACTGATAGCTACCCAAGTGGTGTTATTCGTATCGAAGAAGGTGCATGGTACGGTCCATTGAATGAAAAAGTGGGCGCAATCTGTACATACGGCGATCCAAATACACTAACGCAAGATATTCCATCGTCAGAGCTAGCTCAAGCAACATCAGCAAATACATGTTTGGTTGATTTTGAGAAGTTTACAGGTAAAGTTCCACCAGTCACTTCATTTGGCGGTCCAATTATTGTTGAGTAAGACAATAAAGTAACAAGTATTAAACAAAAAAAGCACCTATACTATAGGTGCTTTTTTTTCATATTATGTATATATTCTTATATTAAACTTAATAAACATATTGATCGATATTGGGTTATTTTTAAAAAGATAAATTTTTATTGAAATTATTTTTATTTTTCTATGAGAAAACTTAAAACTGTATTATTCTCGCCAAAAAATTGTTTTGATAAACCTTTTAGGTAGGTACAAGAATGCTGCAAAATTTTTACTTATAAATTTAAAAACAAAATATCAGATTTTAGTTCCAGTAGTAGTAACTATTATTGTCATGATGATTGCTATTCTACTTGTTAATTCTAAATTAGAATCGACTAATAAAAATGTACAAATTTCAGACTATAGAAGTATTCAATTACACAATATATCTGTCGCTGAATCTCGTCTACTTTATTTACGATTAAGCGTATCTGCGGGTTTTAATAATTATGATCTATTAAAATCGATTAATTTTGCAGGTATTACCTCCGAGTTGGATGCTAATTTTAATGGCATGGTAGAACAACAACGATTGCTACAACGCATGAATGCAGTAGTTAAAACACCAGAACAACTCCAATCTGAAACGGATTTATTGCTCTTGCAGTTAGATACCTATAAAAAGTATGCAGAAGATATTTCTATATTTCACGATAAAAAAATAAATGAATGGGGGAACTCATTATATTTGACAAAACCAATTCAGCAAGCGAGTCAATTGATCTTCTCATCAGAAGATGAGGCATCAAAGCAATATTGGGGTGAAGTAGTTGCTGAAATGTACAATAAGGCTGGTAGTATTGAAATTCAGATGACGTCTTTGTTCAATGATGATTTATATACATCGGTAAGTAAAACACCGAGAATTGATATTGTTAAGCGAGATTTTGAATCATTAGATAAACTTATTGCCCCATTAGGTCATAAGAAAGCAAAAGATATTTTACTTTCAGCATTTAAAATACAGTCAAATATGAATTTAGTTCTATGGAATGCGACTGAAAATATCAACAAAAATAAGAAGGCATTAATTGATCTTGGTAACCTTGTTTACCAAGAATTAAATGATGAAAAAGTACGTTTAACAGAAATTAACATGAAAATCTCAGAACAGAACATGAGATTCATAGCAGAAAGTCAAACATTACTATTAACGGCTATTTTTATTACCATGATTATTTCATTATTTATTGGTATATTTATTGCTAGAATAGTCACCAGACCAATTTTGATCCTTCAAGAGCAAATGTCTGACATTTCCAATGGTCGTTTAGATTCATTGAATAACCAATTAAGCGACAATGAAATTGGTGAGTTATGTAAAAATACAGACAGTACCGTTATTCGTCTACAAGAAATGATCAGAAATTTGCGTAATGTAGGTGAAGAAGTGTCTTCTTCTTCGACAGAATTGGCCGCAATTATGGTGCAAAGTGAAGTGAATTCTTCAGATCAAAAATCTCAAGTAGATTTAATTGCGACGGCAATCACTGAATTGGCTGCTTCAGCAAACCAAGTCGATGCATCAGCGAATCAAGCAGACATGAAAGCAAGAGAAGTGCTTGGAATGAGTCGTGATGGGGCGAAATCTGCTTCTGAAGGGGTTAAATTAAGTCAAAATCTTGCGATTCAAATGGATGCTACATCAAGCGAAGTGATGATCCTTAAAGATCAAACCGACCGTATTAGTGAAGTGATCACTGTTATTGATTCTATTTCAGAGCAGACTAACTTATTAGCGCTTAATGCAGCCATTGAAGCAGCACGTGCTGGTGAAAGTGGTAGAGGTTTTGCTGTTGTTGCAGATGAAGTGCGTGTTCTTGCGGCTAAGACTCAGCAATCGACACAGAATATTCAAAATATTATTAATGAGCTACAACAGAAATCATTAAATGTAGTTGATTCTGTTAATCAGTCGATAGAGATGATTAATCAAACTGCACAGATGAGCCTTGATACTAATAACCAACTGTTAAATATTTCTGATTCGATTGAAAGTATTTCTCAAACAAACTCAGAAATGGCAACCGCTGCTAACGAGCAAAGTAGAGCGATTGAATCTATCAGTGAAAACGTAAATGTGATTACTGAGAGTATTAATCAGAATGTCGAAGGCATTAGAGAGTCAACTCAGGCAAGCCAACATTTATCTGAACTTTCTGAAAATCAAAGAGAACAATTATTGTTCTTTAAAGTATAAGTAGAGTAATTTAGTATACCAGGTCAGTATCAATGATAACTGACTTGGTATTTTTAATGTATTAATCCCTCCCTGAACACTCGTCCTTCATCTGTTATTGTTGCTTGTATCTTGAATCGTAGTATTCTATGTAAATTACATAGTTAGCTGATTCATTTTGTACAAAAACCAGCAATAGGAAGCGCATGATGAACCCATTATTTTTATTATGTGGACAGGAAACCATTCCTGTTCAAACTGATTTAGTCTATGAGTTAGAATATGATCAAATTACCATGCGTTTTGCTGGTATTCATAATTCTCTAATTAATGATCACTATCTTATCTTACAATTTCCCACACAGTTAGAACACGATGCTAAAATTTTAGGTGATGGCTTTCAAATGCTGGCTCAAACTACGGGTCAGGTTGATACACCAAAAGACTTAGGTCGCTGTCCAGATAATAGTGCCAGTTATCGTCTGTATTCAGAGAATGCAAAAAAACGATTTTATAACTATTTAGTCATTGAGCAATCAGATGGCTTTATCTTATTTGGTTTTACTTCTTGTCACCGTTTTTCTGGATATTTCGAGATCCATCAATACCAAGGTGAAATGAATGTAATGGCATTTTTGGATGGCGAGCATACACATCCAAAGGACTGGGCCAACAATCAAATGGAAGCGTTAACCGTTATTAAAGCGAATTCACTGACTGAAATTTATGAGCTTTATGCCGCAAAAATACAGCAAAATCATCCAATTAGAGCAGGGGTAAAACAAGATGCACCGGTAGGTTGGTGCTCATGGTATGCCTATTATTCTGATGTGACAGAGCAAAATGTATTAGATAATGTCGATGTTATGTGTGATGAACAAAAAGAGCTTGAATGGGTATTGCTTGATGATGGCTATCAAGCGTTCATGGGTGATTGGTTAACACCGTCAGATAAATTTCCTAATGGTATTGAAAGTTTACTTCGTGCAATTAAAGAAAAAGGGAAAAAACCAGCAATTTGGATTGCACCGTTTATTGCTCAGCCAGAATCAGAGTTATTTAAAAATCACCCTGATTGGTTTGTTCGTAATGACAATGGTGATCTATTAAAAGCTGAGGACATTACCTATGGTGGCTGGCGTTGTACTCCTTGGTATATTCTTGATACTTCAAAACAAGCGGTTCAAATCCATTTAACGGAAGTGATCCGCACTATGAGAGAAGAGTGGGGAGTTGAGCTTTTTAAGTTAGATGCTAATTATTGGGGAGCTTTAAAAGGTACTCGAGTTCAATCTGGAATTACCGGTGTTGAAGCCTATCGTTTAGGCATGCAAGCTATCATTAATGGTTCTGGAGACGCTCTCATTCTTGGTTGCAACGCACCGATGTGGCCATCTCTTGGTCTTGTAGATGCAATGCGAATCTCTGATGATGTTGAACGAAACCCTGAACGATTTGAACAAATTGCTCAAGAGACGTTCTATCGCAGTTGGCAACATCGTAAATTATGGCAAATAGATCCAGATTGCTTAACGTTAACGTCTTTGCCTAATCAGGGTACGGAAAGAAAATATTATGAATTTCATCGTAATGTAATTTTGGCTTCTGGTGGATTAGCACTATCGGGTGATCCATTGTCTGAATTAAATAGCTTCGCTAAAAAAACATGGAAGAATTTACTTTCTCGTCTTCGATTAACACAGGACTCTGCGCAATTTAAGTCATTATCTAACCGTCACTGTACTTTACGATTAAATCATCAGCATGAACTTCATTGTATCTTTAATTATGAAGATGAACCGATGGAGCACACATTAGTGGCTGATCAACCGTCAATCTGGCGTGATTTTTGGAGTGGTGAGCAGCTAAACGAAGAGCCAATGCAAATGTTATTGCTTACATTAGAGGGTAGATTAAGTAGTCGAGCTATTTTGGTTTCAATCTAATAATCATCTTCTCTCTATCTCTTGTCTATTAATAAAGAGATAGAGATCGGACAATATTTATCTATGTTTAAAAGCGATTAACACTCAATTTTAGGTGTTGCTGCACTGATTCGTTGTTTTCTATCATGCGTTGGTGCATCAAAATGACTTGCTAGTAAACGCTGTGTAATAGAGTGTTGAGGATTCGCAAAAATTTCTTGAGTTATTCCTTTTTCTACTACTTCTCCTTCATGCATCACCATTACTTTATCGGTAATATGCTTTACCACCCCAATGTGCTGAGATACGTAAATGAATGAGATAGCCATTTCTTGTTGAAGTTCTAAGAACAAGTTAATGATCTGAGAGCGCATAGCCATATCTAAGCCATTCAAGGCTTCATCTGCCACAATGATAGAAGGTTGCAATATTAATGCTCTTGCCAAACTGACACGTTGTTTTTGTCCTGTTGCTAGCATTTGAGGGTAGAAGTAAGCATGTTCCGGTAATAAACCTACACGTTGGAGAGTATCTTTTACTCGTCGTTCTCGTGCATCTTGAGACATGCTGGTATTACGCTTTAATGGACCTTCTAAGGTTCGTCCGATTTGAATTCGAGGATTCAATGAAGAGTTAGGATCCTGAAAAATCATACGGATCAGTTTACAACGTGTTTTAAAATCTTTGTAATCGAGAACTTCCCCATTTACTTTTATGATGCCAGAGGTTGGCTCAACAACGCCTGCTAACATGCGTGCCAATGTAGACTTTCCTGAACCATTAGCACCAATAAACCCAAGAGTTTGTCCGGCTTCTAAAGAAAAACTAACAGGCTTTACTGCCTCTTTAATTTGCTTACGAAACAGGCCTGTACGGAATACGTAGTCTTTTTTAAGATCAATAACTTCAAGAAGCGCAGTCATTTTTCTTCTCCTCAAAATTTAATGGGAAATGGCAGCTAAATTTATGGTCTTTCACTTTTCGGCCTTCAGGAACTTGAACACATTTACGTTGGGCGTAAGGGCACCGAGGCCCTAGACGACAACCAATAGGTAAATGCTGTAATGGAGGAATAGTTCCGGGCAAAGACTCTAGTTTGGCTTTATGAGGGATCCCATCCTTGCTAAAATCAGGCATCGCACGTAATAACGCGTTGGTATAGGGATGCTTTGGTGCCTCAAGGATCTCTTTACGACTAGCAGATTCGACCGATTGTCCGCAGTACATAACAGTAATTCTATCTACCCATTGAGTTAAGGTAATTAAATCATGGCTAATTAACAAAATCGTCGTGTTGTTAACTTGATTCATACGGCTCAATAAACGGAATATTTGTGATTGTGTCACCGCATCCAACTCATCTGTTGGTTCATCAGCGATCAAAATACGTGGTTTATTGGCAATCGCCATTGCGATCATTACTTTTTGACATTCACCATCTGTAAGCTCATAGGGGTAGCATTTCATGATGTGTTTATGATCTTTAATGCCGACTTTATGCAGCAGTGCGATCGCGCCTTTAGTACGCCAGTTCCAACGTTGCCACCAATTACCAGTAAAGTATTTTGATGGGATAGCTTCTTTTAGTTGGTTACCGACTTGCTCAGAAGGGTCGAGACAAGTTGATGGTTCTTGGAAGATCATTGCCATTTCACGGCCAATAACACGACGTCGCTCTTTTGGAGACAAAGCAAGTAAGTCGATATTACCTAAGCGCATTCTGTCTGCGCTTATCTTCCAGTTATCTTTGGTGATCCCTAAAATAGCTTTTGCTACTAAAGATTTACCTGAACCTGATTCACCTACCAGACCTCGAATTTCACCTTCATTCAGAGTTAAGCTCATGCGGTCTACCGCTTTTACCATTCCCTGAGGCGTTTCTAGCTCAATGGTTAAATGGCGAATATCTAATAATGGCATTATTCTGTCCCCGCATTTAATGCGCGCTGAATTCCATCACCCACTAAGTTAATGATAATAACTGTAAAAGTAATGACGATACCTGGCAGTGTTACTGTCCAAGGTGCAATGTATATTAACTCTATTGAGTCACCTAAAATTGCCCCCCACTCAGAGCTTGGTGCCTGTGCGCCTAACCCAAGAAAACCTAATGCAGTAATATCTAAAATAGCGACAGAGATAGCTAACGTCATTTCAGCCACAATAATAGCTAGGATATTGGGTAGCACCGAGTTCCATAATAGATAGAAATCATTAGCACCATCTAGACGAGCAGCAAGAATGTAGTCTTTTTCAACTTCATTATGAACCGCAGTATAAACTGCTCGAATAAAACGAGGGATAAGAGCGAGCCAAATCGCTAATAAGATATTGAATTCACCAAAGCCTAAAAACGCAACAAAGATAATAGCCAGTAATAATGAGGGAATGGATAAGATCGTATCTAACAGGTGATTTAAGATACTTGATAGTAATCCCTTCGTCATACCGGCAAAAATACCGATAGTACAACCCACAATACCAGAGAATAGAGCAACCACGACGGCGTAGCCAAAGGTAAGTTGTGAGCCAATAAGAAGTCGAGATAGGATATCTCGCCCTAAGTCATCAGTACCTAAGAAAAAGGCAACGTCGCCTTCAGAGTTCCAAGAAGGCGGCATTAATAGATTTTCTGATTGCCATTGTGGTTCGTATGGGCTTAACCATGGAGAGGCTATCGTAATAATAATAATGAGTAACAAACACCAAAAACCGAACATGGCTAGCGAATTAGCACGGTAACTCAGCCAGAAACGCTCCATTTGAGTCGGAATATGTTCTTCTTGGTAAACACTATTTGAGAGCATAGAATTCTTTCCTTACTAACGGGTTTACAGCAGCACCTAATAAATCCGACAAAATATTAGCCAATAGAATAAATGAAGCCACCGTAATTACGCCAGCTTGTATTGCAACAAAATCTTGATTAATGATGGCATCCAGTAGCCAACGTCCGACACCCGGCCAATTAAAAATGGATTCAGTGACGATTGCTGCTGTAAATAAACCGGAGAGTTGAATACCTAATTTAGGAATAATGGGTGGTAAGGCATTACGAATAATATGTTTCACCATGATCTCAAATTTTGATAATCCTTTCGTGTGGGCAACTTTAATGTAGTTTTGAGTGATTACGGTTGCAACTGACGATCGCATTAAACGAATAACTTCAGTCATTGGGGCAATGGATAGAACCAAAGTAGGCAAAACAAGGTGTTGGATAATATTCTCTAGCATTTCAGCACGATATGGCGATTTAGAAGCCAATACGTCGATGAATACAAATCCTGTTTTTGCATCAAATTCATACAATAAACTATAACGACCAGAGACTGGTGTTATGCCTAATTTTAAACTGAAAAACATCAGTAAGATTAATGCAATCCAAAAGAGTGGCATTGAATAACCGAGTAATGCAATTGAAGATACGATGGTATCGGTAGGCTTACCTTGACGCATACCTGCAATAGTGCCGAGTGGAGTCCCAATGATTAAGGCGATAAAGAATGCAAAGAAGCAAAGCTCTATCGTGGCAGGAAAAACACGCAGAATTTCATCAAGCATGTTTACTCCATATTGATTCATTCCTAAATTACCGTTCGCTAATTGACCTAAATAGGTGAACCAACCTGAGATAAAAGAGGTCTGAGACCAAACGGAATTATCATCAAGACGTAAAATACTAAAACCGATCAAAGTAAGGATCAATAGTGTAATAATGAATAGGTTAAAACGTCGAATCGTATATATCCACATTATTTGTCCTCCTTAATTCTCGTAACATTGTTGAAAGGGTAAGTATTAAATGGGCTTAATATAAATCCTTGCAATGATGATTGATTTGCTTGGTATTTTACCCCATGAGCGAGTGGGATAACCGGTAATTCTTCACTCAGAAGATTTTGAATTTGGCGATATAAGTTCATACGATAGCGCGGTTGGCTCGTTTCTTTTGCTAGATCCAATAGTAAATCAAACTCTTCATTACACCAGTTAGCAACACCAAACCCTGCTTGTTTTGCGTTACAAGAGAGTAGGGGTCTGAGTATAGAATCGGGGTCTGAACTGTTGGCATTCCAACCTGTAAGGACTAAATCAATGTCATTATTTTCTAATTCATTACGGCTTAATAAGTCACTGGTAATCAGGGTTAGATTGACGCCTATTTTTGAAAAATCACTCTGTATTATCTCTGCTGATTTTTTAGGACTTGGGTTGTAAGAGTTATTATCTAAAGGAACCCACATGGTTAGTTCTAATGGTGCTTTAACTCCTGCTTCTCGTAATAAACCCTTAGCATAATTCAAATCATAACGAATAAATGAGCTGTCATCACCATAAGCCCAAGAGGCTGGTGGTAAAATTGATTTGGCTTCGATACCAGAATTATAGTAAACAGAATTAATTAAACTTGAGCGATCAATCGAAAAACTGAGAGCTTTACGAATACGTTGGTCCTGTAATTCAGGTTTTTGAGTGTTTACAGCAATAAAAGCAACGTTGGTTGCCGTTTGTGAGTACAGCGTGAGATTATCATTCTCTATAATAATAGGTAGTTGGCTTGAAATTGGGTTAACAACGACATCACATTCTTGACGTAATAATTTAGCAAGAGATCCTGTTCCACCGTTCGATATATCAAAAACTACTTGCGACATTTTTACCGGACCTTGCCAATAGTTATCATGCCGTTTTAAGCGAACCAATTCACTTTTTTGAAATTGATCAAGTTTGAATGGTCCTGTGCCAACAGGTTTAATGTCGATTAATTCTTTTTCATCAATAGAAACGAGCTTTTGAGAATATTCTAATGAATGGATAACCGCGTATGAGGTAGAAAGGGCAGATAAGAAGGTATTATCAGGTGAAGATAATACAAATTGAACGGTGTTGTTATCAATCGCCTTAATTGATTTGACCATGCGAGAAAAATTTATACTATCAAACCAAGGGTAGTGACCTGTATTTACCGTATGATAAGGATTCTCTGGATTGATAACACGATCGAAACTGAACACAACATCATTGGCGTTCATTGCTCTTGTCGGAGTAAAGAGTTCAGTTGATTGAAAATCGACATCTGGTTGTAATGTGAAGGTATAAACCATACCTGTCTTATCTACTTCCCAAGATTTGGCTAAATTAGGTGAAGGCAATTGTGAGATTGGGTCAATAATTAATAAGCGGTCATAAATTTGAGCACTAATGGCTTCAAGAATACTGTTTTCATCAGAAATCTGTGGGTTAAAAAATTCCACACTTCCTGATTCACAGTAGATGAATCCTGTTTCCTGAATAGTCTGTTTGATCCCCGCATCATAGCAACCAGTAAGATTAAATAATCCCGTGGCAGCAATGAGTATGCGCGTAATAATCTTCATAATGACCGCAGCTTTTATCAATTTTGATTAATGAACCTGTCATTTTATACCCAAGTGACTGGTTCTGCACTTAAATATCTAAGATTATCCTTTGTTTGTGTCTAAGATTTGATGCTTTTTTAATAATCCTCGAAATTGATGATAGGTTATGCCTAATTTTTCAGCCGCTTTTCGTTGATGATGCTGTGTTTCAAGTAATGCTTGCTCTAATAGATTTCTTTCTTGTTCAATTTGAAACTGTTTCAAATTCAAAGGCAATATTACGGTTTGAGTTTGTTCCTCTTGAGTATTGAGTATAGTAGAGGTGGGCGTCTTCACCTGTTCATTTTCCCAAGGAGAGATAAAAGGATTAAGTTGGAGCGATTCAATTTGTGCTTCTTCATGATTGTGCTTAAACACAGCGCGCTCGATGCAATTTCTTAATTCACGAACATTACCCGGCCAGTCATAATCTAAAATTTGATGCTGAGCGTAGCGGGAAAAACCAGCAAAGTATGCCAAGTTCATTTCTTGGCACATCTTGATGGCAAAGTGTTCTGCAAGAAGGAGTACGTCTTGCTCGCGGTATCGTAGAGGGGGCAAATGAATCACATCAAAAGAGAGCCTATCTAATAAATCGGCTCTGAATTTCTTTTCTGTCACCATTTCTTGTGGATTTTGGTTGGTTGCACAAATCAAGCGCACGTCTGTTCTGAGGGTTTGAGACCCACCAACACGTTCATATTCACCGTATTCAATAACACGCAACAATTTCTCTTGTACCGTTAATGGAGCAGTTGTGAGTTCATCTAAAAATAGAGAACCGCCATCGGCTCGTTCAAATCGACCTTGATGACGTTGTTTTGCGCCAGTAAAAGCCCCCGCATCATGACCAAATAATTCAGAATCTAATGTGCCTGAACTGAGTGCTGCGCAGTTCAAACTAATCAAGGGTTCGTCCCATCGTTTGGATAAAAAGTGAAGACGTTGTGCTATTAACTCTTTACCCGTTCCTCGTTCACCAAGAATTAAAATAGGTCTGTCAATGCCTGCAAGTTGGGAGGCATGATCCAATGACGATAAAAACGCATCAGATTCACCAATTAAACTGTCTTTTCTCATCATTGACCTCATGATTGTTTGGTTAAATTGACCATTAAATGGTTAGTTTAATCATTGCTTAATTTTCATGAGAGGTCAATATTTTGTAACCTATTGATTTGTAATAGGTGAAAAGTTGGCATGTATTGTGTAATAGTCATAGCAAGTTTAACAACACTGAATTTAGATAACGAAGTCGCGTTATCATTTATTAAAAAGGAATCAATTATGGGTATTTTTTCACGCTTTGCAGACATCGTTAATGCTAACGTTACTTCATTATTGGATAAGGCTGAAAATCCAGAAAAAATGATCCGTTTGATCATTCAAGAAATGGAAGACACGTTAGTTGAAGTTCGTACCGCATCAGCAAAATCTATTGCGGATAAAAAAGAACTGACACGTAAAATTGGATCAATTGAAGCACAAGTCACCGATTGGCAAGAAAAGGCGAGCTTAGCGTTAATTAAACAACGTGAAGATTTGGCTCGTTCGGCGTTGATAGAAAAACAGAAAGTTCAGGATGTATTATCAAGCTTAAAAACAGAATTTATTCTTGTTGAAGAGTGCATTGAGAAGTTAACCACAGAATTAACCGAATTAGAGACTAAACTGACAGAAACACGTGCTCGTCAACAAGCGTTAGTGATCCGTCAACAAACAGCGCAACATCGCAATGAGATTAAAGGGCACACTCATTCTGGTAAAACAGAGCGAGCAATGGCAAAGTTTGAGCAATATGAGCGTCGCATTGATGAGCTAGATGCAAAAGCAGATACGTACTCAATGGGCAAAGCGAACTCGTTAGAGCAAGAATTTGCAGAGCTTCAAGCGCAAGATGAAATTGAAAAAGAGTTAGAGCGTCTAAAAGAACAAATGAAAAAAGACGCATAAATAGAAACAAGTATTGATTGAAGTTGAATTACTTAAGGAGAAAACAATGAGCGGCTTTTTTGCTTTCCCATTGGTTATATTTTTTATTTTCGTTGCACCGTTATGGCTGTTTTTACATTACCGAAGCAAAGGTAAAACAGCGCAAGGTCTGTCGCATGAAGACACGCAGTTACTTAAAACAATGACAGAGCGTGCGGATAAAATGCAGCGTCGTGTTGAAACGTTAGAGAAAATTTTAGATGCAGAATCCCCGAGTTGGAGGGAGCGCTAATGTCAAAAGAACTGTATAGAGATACTCGAAATGGAAAAATTGGTGGCGTCTGTGCAGGCATTGCTCAGTACTTTGGTATTGAACCTTGGATAGTACGTATATTAGTCGTCTCAGCAGCCTTATTTAGTGCTGGTTTTCTGGTGATGTTAGCCTACTTTGCGGCGGTATTATTCTTAGATAAAGCGCCGGCTGAAATGTATTACCGAGCTGAAGAAAGCCGTGAGCACACCGTTAAAAGTAAACCGTGGCAAGCGGGTCAATCGCCATCAGAAGTAATTAAGCGTGTGGATAAAGACATGGCGAGAATGGAAGAGAAAATTCGTCGAATGGAAGGCTATGTTACGTCTTCTGAATACAAGGTTCGCCGTGAATTTCGAAACCTATAATTGGATTAATTAACAAGAGCAGTCAATAACTTATGTAGATTGATATGACACATAGGATTACTATCTTGTTCATGGGGGGTTCAGAATCAGTTCTGTACACTCCATTTGTTGTTTATAGAAAAGAGAGAAATATGAATGAGCAGATTAACCAAAGAAATGAATAAATTAGTTAGCCGTAGTATGGATCGCCACGTCAAGTTGGCGGTTACAGGGCTATCGCGTGCAGGTAAGACGGCATTTATTACCTCTTTAGTTAATCAATGCTTACATGCCGCATCAAGTGATAAGTTACCTTTGTTATCCGTGACCCGTGAAGGGCGAATGATTGGTGCGAAACGCATACCGCAATCAAATCTTTCTATTCCTAGTTTTACTTATGACGAAGGAATGGACTCACTACTTTCTGAGCCTCCAACATGGCCAGAGCCAACACGCGATGTGAGTGAGTTACGTTTAGCGATAAAATTTAAACCAAAGTCGGGTTTCTTAAAGCATTTACAAGACAGTGCGACCTTGTATGTGGATATTGTCGATTATCCGGGCGAGTGGTTATTGGATTTACCGCTTTTGGATATGGATTATTTAGAGTGGTCTAAACAGCAGCAATCGAGCCTTACGGGTCATCGTAAAATGCTGTCTGAAGCTTGGTTGCAAGAAGCGAAGAAACTCGATCCCTTGGCGCCTGTTGATGAAAAGCAAATAGCTCATATTTCTGAGCTATTTACACAATATCTTCATGATTGTAAGGATTCTCAGGGATTACATTGGGTTCAGCCGGGCCGTTTTGTATTACCTGGAGAGCTAGCAGGTGCGCCGGTATTGCAATTTTTCCCATTTATGTTTCTGCATAAATACACAGAAGAAGAGTTAGCAAAAGCGAGTAAAGATTCAAATATTTCGGCATTAAAAAAACGGTATAAACATTATCAGCAACACGTAGTGAAGCAGTTTTATAACGAACACTTTAGACATTTTGATCGTCAAATCGTACTGGTCGATTGTTTACAGCCATTAAATGCAGGTGAACAATCATTTAACGATATGCGCCAAGCGGTTGATCAACTGATGCACAGCTTTCAATATGGTAAAAGCTCAATGCTTAAGCGTTTGTTTTCACCAAAAATTGATAAGGTGTTGTTTGCGGCAACCAAGGCTGATCATGTGACACCAGAGCAGCATCCAAATATGGTGTCCTTGTTACAACAAATGATCCACCAAACATGGCAAGAAACGGCGTATGAAGGTATCAAGATGGAGTGCATGAGTATTGCGTCTATTCAAGCGACTACGGCGGGAATGATTGATGAAAATGGTGAGCTATTTTCTGCTATTTCAGGAGTAAGCTCTGAGCAGCAGCCATTAATGATGTTTCCGGGCGAAGTGCCAAAACGTATACCAAGTAAAGCCTACTGGGAAACAAAACCGTTTAACTTTATGAGTTTTCAACCGTTGCACAATGAGAATGACAAACCGCTGCAACACATCCGAATGGATAAGGCGATGCAGTTCTTGCTAGGAGATAAATTAGTATGAGTGAGTTAAAAAAACAGCGTATCTTTCAAGCCTCGTCTCAAGAACTGGAGCAAGATAGCGAAACCCTTGATAACCTGCAAACTCAAAAGCTATTTGAAGAGAGTGTTAAATTTGTTCCTCAAGCTATCGAAGAGGAGGAACTTGATGGTGTGGATATTGAAACGCCATTAATCAAAAAGAAAACCCATTGGAGTATTAAAACTCTGATTGGTGGTTTCCTTGGTTTAACGGTGTGGCAAAGTGTTGATCATGTCATTACTGCAATCCAATCGGCTGATTTTCTGTCATTAGGCTGGGCTGGGTTAATTAGCCTTGCAGCAATCATGGGGGTTACTGCTATTGGTCGTGAATTATGGACATTGCGTAAACTTAAAAACCGAGCTGAAATTCAACATCAAGTAACTGAATTGGTTGAAGGCAATGGTATTGGTCAGGCAAAACCGTTCTGTGAAGCATTAGCTAAGAAAGGAGCGACGGCGAATACGGCAGAATATACGCGCTGGAAGAACAGTATCGAATCGCATCATAATAACGCTGAAGTATTTGAAATGTATGACAGCATGGTGGTTTCAGAGCAAGATAAACGAGCAAAAGCATTAATTAGTAAACACGCAGGTGAATCAGCATTGATGGTGGCATTAAGTCCATTAGCTGTGGTGGATATGTTATTAGTAGCGTGGCGTAATATTCGATTAATCGAACAAGTTTCTCAAGTTTATGGGGTAGAGCTTGGCTATTGGGGACGTTTGCGTTTATTTAAAATGGTTTTGCAAAACATGGCGTTTGCAGGAGCAACTGAAATGGTGACGGATGTTGGTGTTGATATGCTATCTACTGGCCTTGCCGGTAAATTATCAACCAGAGCAGCACAGGGGTTAGGGATTGGTTTATTAACGGCACGTTTTGGATTAAGAACCATGAATCTAATGCGTCCATTGCCATGGCAAGTAGGTGAAGCGCCTAAGCTTTCTGATATGCGTAAAACGATAGTTGCTCAATTAGCATCCAAATTGAGTTCTCAAGATAAGAATTAACTAATACAGTTATCATTCTCATAAAAAGCATACTATTTACAAATCGATTAGTGATAGTATGACGCCATTAGTCGGGGAGCCAATAGGCTGAGATCGCAATAGCGAACCCGTTGAACCTGATTCAGTTAGTACTGACGTAGGGAACTAATGGTCTTCTTGAAACGATCTCTCTGATCGATTTCTTTTAATGAGATAGCACCTACTCGGTATCTTTATCTCATGTGACTGTTTTTCCTGACCGTTAGTTAGGGAAAATAAGTATGCCTTCGTTACACACTACCGCACTTTTATCGACATTATCTTCTACCACACCGATTGTATTAACCATTGCTGGCTCTGACAGTGGCGGCGGTGCTGGCATCCAAGCCGATATCAAAGCGATTTCTGCAACCGGCAGTTATGCGTGCTCGGTGATTACAGCCCTAACCGCTCAAAATACGCAAGGCGTGATGGGCATTTATCCAATCAGCAGTGAATTTGTTGAGCAGCAACTGGATGCTGTTTTTTCTGATTTGAATGTTATCGCCGTTAAAGTCGGCATGTTAAGTGATTCTGATATCATCTGCTCTGTTGCGAAAAAAATAAAACAATACTCACCTCGCTACCTTGTGGTTGACCCTGTTATGGTCGCAACCAGTGGTGATCTTCTTCTGCAATCCTCTGCTATTGAAAGCCTTAAATCCGAACTGCTTCCCCTTGCCGATGTTATCACGCCAAACCTCCCTGAAGCGGCGGCACTCATTAACGCTAAAGTACCCGAAAGCGAAGCTGAAATGACGGCAATGATTGATGAACTTCGTCAATTAGGTGCTAAATCAGTCTTACTGAAAGGCGGGCATTTAGAAAAGGATGAAAACAGTACCGATTTACTGATTTTATCTGATTCCATAGAACGTTTATCGACACCCCGAATTGAAACTCGCAATACACACGGCACGGGCTGTACATTATCGTCAGCGATTGCTTCGTATTTAGCGCAAGGTCATGAATTACTGGCTGCGGTGGCGTTAGGTAAGCAATACATTACTCAAGCCATTATCCATGCCGATGAGCTGAATATTGGTAAAGGTCATGGCCCTGTGAATCACTTTTTTGCTTTACATACTCCAGAGTAATGGGGATGAATAATCGCATTGGTGCCGTCATTTCTAATGGGGCGTTACAATATAAAGACAGCGAACACCCTATTATTTTCAATCTAAATATGACGATTCCTAAAGGAAAATGGACAGCTATATTAGGCAAAAGTGGTTGTGGAAAAACGTCGATATTGCGTTATCTCGCCGGATTATTGACCGACAAAGTGGTGTGGTCAGGGGATGTTTCGATTGATGGCATAGATGCATTAGAAGGCAATATTGCGTACATGGCGCAACAAGATTTATTGATGCCGTGGCTAAACGTAATAGATAACGTCTGCTTTGCCGATAAGTTTGCAACGAACTCCCGCTTTAATTCAACCAAACCGAATTCGGATAAACATAGAGCGCATGAACTTTTAGAGTTAGTTGGGCTGAAAGGGCATGAGCTTGCGATGCCGTCACAATTATCGGGCGGGATGCGCCAGCGTGTGGCGTTAGCTCGAACATTAATGCAAGACAAACCAATGGTATTAATGGATGAACCTTTTTCCGCATTAGATGCCGTCACTCGTTATCGTCTGCAAGATCTTGCTGCTCAAGTGCTAGCAGATAAAACCGTTTTATTGATCACGCATGATCCACAAGAAGCGTTAAGACTGAGTGATGCGGTTTATATCATGCAAGGACAACCTGCTTCAGCGGTCTCTTTACCTGTTCCTAGTACGCAGATACCTCGAAAGATTGATGCTGAGCTAGCTGCACTTCAACAACAGATAATTGATACCTTAGAGGTCGATTATGTCTAAATCATTCCTTATAAATTCGACATCAGCAACGATAGGAAAGGTAACGCCAAAACCAATGCTACAAAGCGTGAAATCCATGATAAGAATCTTAATCAGTGTGGTTGTTATTCTGGGATTATGGCAATTCATCGTAATAGTTTTTGCTTTACCAAGCTTCATTTTACCTAGTCCATTGGCTGTCTTTACTAAATTAATACAACGATATGATGTGCTACTTGCTCATTCATGGATAACGGCTCAAGAGATCTTGCTTGGTCTTGGTTTAGGCCTTTCTATGGGGTTGTTATTTGCGCTTCAAATGCTGTTGTTTGATCCACTTCGCCGTTGGTTATTGCCAATTTTAATTGCGAGCCAAGCGATCCCTGTTTTTGCTATCGCGCCGATTCTGATGTTGTGGTTGGGTTATGGCATCGCATCAAAAGTAGTTATGGCGGCATTAATTATCTTTTTCCCTGTGACTACCTGTTGTTATGACGGGCTGCGAAATACCCCAAGTGGTTATCTTGATTTAGCCCATACGATGGGGGCATCAAAATGGCAATTATTAAAATACGTTCGCTTACCTGCGGCTTTACCTGCCTTAGCGTCTGGGATTCGTGTTGCTGTTGTTGTCGCGCCTATTGGTGCGGTGGTTGGTGAATGGGTAGGGTCAAGCGAAGGGCTGGGTTATTTAATGCTGCAAGCGAATGCTCGAATGATGATAGATGAGATGTTTGCTGCGTTATTTATTCTCGCGGCGCTATCCGTTAGCTTGTATTTTCTTGCGGATGTATTGATTAAAAAACTCATACCGTGGCAACACGATAAATAAATTCATAATAAAAAAGGACTCAACGATAATGAATAAAATGGTAATTAAAGGGGCGGTGGCTCTTCTTATTTCAAGCTACTCCATGATGGCAAGCGCGGAAGATAAAGCGATGACATTAATGTTGGATTGGTTTGTAAATCCGAACCATGGGCCAGTGGTTATCGCACAACAAAAAGGCTATTTCAAAGAGGAAGGCCTAAATGTGACGATTCAAGAACCCGCCGATCCAAGCATGCCGGCGAAATTAGTGGCGGCAAATAACATTGATTTAGCCATTTCTTACCAAACCAGTTTAACGATTGATGTAGCGGCAGGTTTACCGTTAATTCGTTCGGCAACCCTTATCGCCACGCCATTAAATACCTTAATGGTACTTGATAACGGCAAGATAAATTCTTTAGCTGATTTGAAAGGCAAGAAGATTGGTATTGCGATTGCGGGTAATGAAGACGCTACGATAGGAACGATGCTAAATACAGAAGGTGTTGATTTCTCTGAGGTTAAAATCATCAATGTAGGCTGGGCATTATCGTCGTCTTTAGCTTCAGGAAAAGTGGATGCTATTTGGGGTGGATTACGTAATTTTGAAACCAATCAATTGGCATTAAAAGGCTATAAAGCGAAATCGTTTTTCCCAGAAGAGCATGGTGTGCCGTCGTATGATGAGCTTGTTTTTGTTGCGAATGCCAAAACATACGATGCCGATGCGCTAAAGAAATTTAATCACGCTATCGAAAAAGCGACACAATTTATTGTGAATCACCCTGATGAATCGTGGAAAACCTTTGTTTCTTACGCGCCAGACACTCTAAACAATGAATTAAATAAACGCGCATGGAATGACACGTTAACGCGTTTTGCTTTACGCCCATCAGCGGTTGATTTAGAACGCTACAATCGTTTCTCTGAGTTTATGTTCAAGCATAAGATCATAAAAACACAACCTAAAGCTCAAGATTTTGTGCCGGTGTTGTAATCCATTTTTCCTGTTTATTTTTTAGAGAATCAGTATGAATCATCAAGACTTAATTCAAGCGTGTCAAAACGAGTGGACCGAATACACTGAGCACAGCTTCGTTCAACAATTAGCGCTTGGAGAATTAGCGCATTCGTCATTTCTACATTATTTAAAACAAGATTTTCTGTTTTTAAAGCAGTACACCAGAGCGTATGCCTTAGCGATTTATAAAGCGAGAACGTTAGCGGAAATGCGAATGGCGTTACCGAGTGTACAAGCATTATTGAGTTCAGAAATTGCACACCATGTGACTTATTGTGGTGAATGGGGCGTGTCAGAAGTAGAGATGGAAGCAGAGCCAGAGGCCTTTGGCACGGTAGCTTACACTCGATTCGTATTAGATACCGGTATGTCTGGTGATGTCATTGATTTATACGCAGCATTAGCACCGTGTTCGATTGGTTATGGTGTGATTGGCGCGCAGCTACTAGCAAGAGAATCAACTAAGCTTGAAGGCAATCCGTATGCGAATTGGATCAAGATGTATGGTGGTGAAGAGTTTCAATCAGGCGTACAAAAAAGCATTACACAGCTAGATGAATTGCTTGTCGATATCGACCTTGATAGCCAGCGTGGGCAGCGTTTGTGTCATATTTTTAAAACGGCGACTCGTATGGAAGTGGCGTTTTGGCAGCAAGGATTAGATGAAGCCTAATTGTTGATGATTAGTACTCAATTAATGAATAAGCGAACGAATTAAGGAAGAAAAATGACGGTCATGAACACGCAAAAGATTATTGACGCATTAGCGATATTACGTGAGAAAAAGCCATTAGTTGTGAATATTACCAACTACGTCGTGATGAATAACACTGCGAATGCTTTATTGGCGCTAGGTGCTTCACCAATCATGGCGCACAGCCAACAAGAAATGGCAGAGATGATGAGTTTCTCTGGTGCGTTGGTGATCAACATCGGTACATTAGACAGTGTATGGACACCAAGAATGCATTTCGCGGTAGAGCAAGCAAACCTTAATAATAAAGTGGTGGTGCTTGATCCTGTGGGCTGTGGTGCAAGTCAACTTCGTACCCAAACCGCGCGTCAAATTGCAGAAGCCGCGAATACACTGATTATTCGAGGCAACGCTTCTGAAATCATCGCATTAGCTGGTGAGAACGCGCAGAGCAAAGGCGTAGATGCATTAGACAGCAGTGATTCTGCATTAGGTGCGGCTTGTTACGTCGCGCAGCAGTATCAATGCAGCGTCGTTATTTCGGGTGAAACTGATTACGTTGTCACGAAAGAAGCGCAGTACCAATTGAATAATGGCCATGCGATGATGCCTTTTGTTACGGGGATGGGTTGTACACATACCGCATTAACAGGTGCTTTTGCCGCAATAGGTGAGCATTCAGGGGTTGCAGCTACGGCTATTTTAGGCGTTGCAGGTGAAATCGCCGCAGAGCAATCAGCTGGCCCAGGTAGCTTGCAAATGAATTTACTGGATGTGCTTTATCAGTTAGATGAAGAAACACTCACACGTCGTTTGAAATTAACGATTAATGCATAGGTTTCGTAATATGAATAGCCCTTATACCTTGTATTTAGTGACCGACGATCAACAAGACATTGATACGTTGTGCCACGTTGTTGCAGAGGCAATAAAAGGCGGCGTAACCATGGTGCAGATCCGTGAAAAACATGGTGATGTACGTGCTTTTATTGAACGCTCATTGGCGATAAAAAAAGTATTAAAAGACAGTGGTGTACCATTAATTATAAATGATCGTGTTGATGTGGCATTAGCGGTGCAAGCGGATGGGGTTCATTTAGGTCAATCGGATATGCCTGCAAACCTTGCTCGTCAATTGATAGGCCCTGATATGATTTTAGGGCTGTCTGTTGAAAATGAAACGCAGTTGCGTGAAGCGCAAGACCTGCCAGTTGATTACCTTGGTATCAGTGCGATATTTTCTACGCCAACTAAGACTAATATTATTAAAGAGTGGGGCATTGACGGTTTAACAAAAGCGGTTAAAGAAAGCAAACTTCCTCTTGTAGCTATAGGTGGCATTAACGAAACGAACATTAAGCAGATAGCAGATACTCAAGTGGATGGGATTGCTTTAGTGTCGGCAATTTGCCATGCAACATCGCCAAAGCAGGCAAGTGAAGGGTTGCTTGTTTTAATTCATTTAAATAAAAATAGATCGGTCATTTGTAAATAGGATTGGTAGTACTAGTGATGAGGTGTTGATTAATGCCATTATTTCCATTGATCATGGAATTAGCGGTTGTAGCTGAAGGGATTGAAATTGATCTCGTTGAGCCTTCTTCATGTAGCAGAGAATATTAATAATAAGTAGCCATGTCTTTTGGATCATGGCTACTTCGATTTATATTACTTTAACTGTGCTTTTATCGTTGCTTCTAATTGGTCTTGTGGAATAAAACCAGGAATAATTTCATTACCAATGATTAAGCTTGGTGTTCCTCTAAGTCCAAGTTGGCTAAAGATCTTTTCATTTTTTTCAACCAGCTCTGATTTTTTAGGATTTGGTGTTAATTCTTTTTGGGTCTGAGTTAAATCTGCAATTTTCATTACTGATGTGCTGTCATGTCGTGATGGTTTTGCCATCATCAAACGGTGAACCTCGGCAAATTTAGAACGGTCATTTTCCCATACATTTAATGCGTACCATGCTGTATTGGTTTTTAGCCCTGGGATCATACGTTGTTGGAATGGAAGTAGAATATTTACAACGCGGATCTCTGGATGTTTTTTAATTACTTCAACTAATCCAGATTCTAAGCGCTTACAATAAGGGCAGTTATAATCAGTAAAATTGATGATGATTAACTTAGGGTTTTCAGCGCCAAAATAGGGTTGCTGTGGGTTGTTATATAAATAATCGTGGTTGGTTTTTAAGATAGAGTCTAATGATTTTTGTCCATCAAGATATTGATTTAAGTTGGTATGTAAACCTTCAATTAACTCTGGATTTTGACGTAATAAACTGGTGATCTCAGTTAATTGTTGTTCTTGAACTGCTGTAACGCTCTGTGCGGAAATTAGCGGGGATAAAAGCAGAGTTGCTGTAATTGTTGCTGATATTAGTAGTGATTTCATGAGATAACCTTAAGCGAAAAATAAACGTAGCCACAGACCAAATGGAGTCGTAGCACCGGTTGTAATAGAAGATACTTTGCCATTACTAATAATGACAACTGAAGGGGTCGCAGTAACTCCCCATTCTTTACTTATCTGCCCTGTTGAATCATTGATTACCGGAAACTCGTAGTCCTTGTAATTCATGAAGTGTGACAGTCGCTTATTATCACCAGAGGTAATAGCAACAGACACGACTTGATGATTATTTGCCAACCAAGAGACGCTAGGGCTAACAACGTTGCAAATAGGACACCATGTACCCCAGAAATACAGTAAAACAGGTTCACTGTGACTCATTTTTTCTATATCAACCCAGTCTCCACTGATCGTATTTATTGATAACTCTGGTATTGATTCTGATGGCATATCTTTACTGCGCCAAAAATCGATAGCGGAGACAAGTAAGATAATGAAGAAAGCAAATTTTGCTATTTCTTTAATAAATTTGATCACGTCTTTTTTGGAGTTCTTTGGTTTTTTTTCATTAATCGAGCCCTGAGTCATTATGGTGTTCTCCCAGCATATTCCATGGCTTGAATAATCTCATCACTGCTTAATAACACGGACAGTGGTAATCCTTGCGGTGCGTTCGGCCCATAAACTACATTCAAGGGAACTCCAAATCGTTGATGACTTTTTAAGTAATTGGTAATTTTATCGCTTGGATGTGTCCAGTCACCTTTCATGGTAATGACGTTATCTTGCTGTAATGCTGAATACACAGGATCTTGCAAAATCACACCAATCTTATTGGCCTTACAAGTAATACACCAATCAGCCGTTACATCGACAAAAACCGTTTTTCCTTGTTTAACGTATTGATCAATGGCGTGCTCATTTAATGGTTGCCAAGCAAGGTTATCTTCAATTGGTGTAGCCCAGTGTTTGGTGGTCATGCTACCAACAATTAGCGCAGCGCTACTTGCAAACACAATGACTGCAATAATTGCGATCACGGTGTTTTTACCTTGTGTTTTGCCTATTTGATACAGTAAGTAAGTGCTGAGTAATAACCCAATAATAGTTGCTGATAATCCACCAATAAATGGTGTAAGCAAACTCAGTAGCCATAATGTAGTGATTAACATCATGAGGCCAAAAATGAGTTTGACTTTATTCATCCACATGCCCGGTTTTGGCATAAACGATACAAGGAGAGGGAATAAAGCAAAAACCAACCAAGGTAGCGCCATACCTAAACCTAAGAAAGTGAATATCATCAACATTTCCAGGGTACTTGCTCCTAATGCAAAGGCAACCGCGGTACCCAGAAATGGCGCACTGCATGGGGTTGCGAGTAAGGTTGCAAACATCCCTTGCACAAAATGCCCAAGTGCGGAATCGTTGCCCTTATTTGCAAGAGAGGTAGAGAATCGACTTGGTAATTGAATTTCAAATACACCAAATAAATTAGCCGTGAATAAGGCGGTTATTGTGACCATAAAACCAATGAAAATAGGGTTTTGGAACTGAATTCCCCAACCAATAGCACTGCCTGTGAACTTTAAGATAAGTAACCCTGCTGCTAATAACCAAAATGAGGTTAATATTCCAGCGGCAGAGGCAAAAAACTGCAAGCGAATTGAGCGTTTACTCGCTTGAGAAGACGCCACCATGCTGTTCAGTTTCATGCCTAATACGGGCAATACACACGGCATAATATTAAGGATTAAACCACCAAGTAACGCAAAGCCTATCATTGTTAATAAGCTTGTTGATGTCGTTTGTACAAAAGGCTTGTCATTGATAACAGCCTTCAGCTCATGAGAGAAAAGGGCATCAGACACGGTAATCGAAATAGGTTTGCCGACTAAGTCTGTTTCGCCTAACCAGTTCGTCACCTTATAAGTCGCGGTTACGTCGCTACCATTAATGTCTATTGATGGTTGGGAAAAATAGTCATCGGTAATTTCGCTGCCATCAATGAGGATCTGTGGTTTATCCCAACCCGCATCTTGGCGTAATTTAACGTGTAATTGTTGCGATACCTTATCAAAAGAGGCGGCCACTATGGTAATGGAATCACTTGCTGTTGGTACGTTTGAAAACCCTTGTTGGTACAAATGTTGAGCGTCTGCATCCGTTTCAATGTCTGTGAGATTGATAGGAGGTAATTCCAGATCATACTCAGTTAGGACACAAATATTGGTACAAGTTGGTAGGGTCAACTTACCTAAGAAACTAACGGGTTTGGTAATATCACCAACGGTTAGCTCCATAGGGAAAACAACATCGTGCTTGTAGCCAAGCGTCATTAAGCCTGATTGCTCATAATAAGCAGGGGTAGGCCAATGCCAATCTAAATTAGAAAGGTTGGTTGATTTACTCCAATCGAGTACCGGTGAAACGCCTGCCTCACCAGGTGATCGCCAATAGGTTTTCCATTCACCACCAAGTTTTACCTCGAGTAAACCTCGGGCTTGATTGTTCTCTTCATCGACTTCACCGGTCAGCATAAAGCGAACTTGTGCCGGTGGATGATCAGGGTGAGTTAACCAGCCTGTTGTAATGGGTTGTGCAGATACCGAAAATGCCGACAACAAGAGTGTTGACGTTAAAAGAATAGCTAAACGTAATACGCTCACTATTTTAACTGATTGAATTTTAAACACAGTGTTACTCCGAAAATAATTATATAAAAAAGATATAAGTACTTACGGTATGTTTATTCTTGAAAAGTACAGAAGGCCAAATGCCGCCGCACACCATAAGAGGTGATAGGCTCGGTGAAGAAATACGTTGTTCCTGCTTGTTTAAGAATTGCCGCGATAATGATTAAGGCTAAGATAAACATAGGAATAGCAAAATCGAGATGTACAGTGTGCGCGTTGACTAAATGTTCACTGTTATGGCATTGAGAAACATCATCATCAGGAGTTTGAGAGGTTGATTGCTGTTGTAATTTCTCAGTAGCGTCTGGATGAGGTGTTAGTGGGCAAGATGAAGAGAGACCTAAATTTTGAGAAAAGCAGACCATTAGCACAATACTCACTAATATTAGTGACCATGAAGCGAGGTGTTGACGCTTGTATTGGAGTAATGAGAATCTCAAAGAAACTAGCCTTATCTTAAATGATAACTATTGTCAGTATTCTATGGATTAAAATAGAAAGGTCAATGACGTGCTCACTTTAATTTAGCTTCTTTAATATATCTTCGAATAAGTGGCATGAAAATTGATGCGTGTTATTGGTGGAAATAATGATTTTTTGGCGAACAATGTATCTCAAGATTATCTTGAGTCTTTTAGAGGAAATAATATGAATTTATCAATAAAAGCGAGATTGTATTTACTTGCAATTTTACCGATCATTTTGACATCAGTATTGATTATGGCTATGACTTATAAAGAAGCTGGTGAATTAAACCAAGTTCAAATGGACATGACTCGTTCGCAAATGATGAAAATGAAGCGAGTGGAACTTAAATCTTATTTAGATATTGTATCGTCAGAATTAAAACACCTCGAAAAACAAGGTGAAACAAAAGAACAAGTCCTTGAGTCGTTAAAGTTAGTTAAATTTGCAGATACTGGGTATTTATTTGGTTTTCAATCAAATGGTGTTCGTATTTTACAAGGGAATACGAGTGATATTGGTCATAATATGTGGAACGCGCAAGATAAAAAAGGCAATTACTTCATTCAAGATATGATTGCAGCAGCAAAAAATAGCACTGGATATGTCACATATTACTACCCTAAATTGAATGAAACGGTCGCATTGCCAAAATTAGCTTATAACGTATATTTTCCTCAGTGGGATTTAATTGTTGGTACGGGTTTCTATACCGATGATGTAGATGCCGTTATTCATGAGATGAAAGTATTGAGTGATAAACAGTTATTAGATAGCGTTCAAGTTATTGTTTTATTTACATTACTTATCATGATTGTGGTTGCTGTACTTGGTTCGTTTATTAATAAAAGCATTATGACACCAATCCAGCAGTTCGATGCGTCAATTAAATCATTTGCTTCTGGTGATGCAGATTTAACTGCCCGTATGCCTGATTTTTCGGTTCCAGAATTCAACCAGTTAAGTAAGAATTTCAACCTGTTTGTCAGTTCGTTACACCAAATTATTAGTAATGTGTCTTTAGTTAGCCAAGAAGTGGTTGCTGAAACAAAAAATATGTCAGAACGTTCCGCTCAAGTTAATGTTGTTGTGACAAATCAACGTTCAGAGACTGAGCAAATTGCAACAGCAATGACTGAGTTAACAATGTCATCTCATGAGATTTCATCGAATGCGGAACAAGCGGCTAACTCCGCACAAGATGCAGACAAGAATGCACAAGTGGCGATGCGTACCGTTAACGAAGCATCTGAGTCAGTAAAAACATTAGCAGCAGAGCTAGATGAAGCAAGTAATGTTATCTCGAAACTAGAAGGTGATGTACAAAATATTGCAAGTACCTTATCGGTAATTCAAGATATTGCTGAGCAAACAAATTTATTGGCTTTAAATGCGGCGATTGAAGCGGCAAGGGCGGGTGAACAAGGGCGTGGTTTTGCCGTTGTTGCTGATGAAGTTCGTAAGCTGGCAAGCCGTACTCAAGAAAGTACTGCACAGATCCACCAACGTATTGAGGCGTTGAAGTCAGGATCTGATTCAGCAGTTCAAGTAATGGCTGCCAGTAAGAACTTTAGTACATTAACGGTAAATAAAGCGGTAGCTGCTTCTGAGTCATTAGGTCAAATTCTAGTGTCAGTAAATACCATTATGGAAATGAACTCATTAATTGCGACAGCAACACAAGAACAAAGCCTTGTTGGGCAGGAGATTTCAGAGCGAATTGTATCGGTATCAGATCAAAGTTCTGAGTCTGCTGAACTAGCTAGTCAAAATAGAGCTGGTGGTGTGTTGTTGAGCCAGAAAGCCAATGAATTGTCTGAGTTGGTAGAACGCTTTACTTTATAGATAATACAATGCCAACGTGATAAATAATAAAAATAAAGCACAAGATCATTTCGTTCTTGTGCTTTTTTATCAGGTGCTATAAAGATTAATTGATTATAGATTTATTACCATAATTTGAAAAATTGCCAGTCACTCAATGTAGCCAGTGTAGATTCAATCGGAGGAGCTAACCAAAAAAGAACGGCGGTAATGATAAGGAAAAAACTCGATAAAGTAAGATTAGAGAAATCAGTTAATTTTAATGCAGATCCAAAAGATCGTTTTATACGAATATTTGCGAGATCCACGCTGTGCATCTCATCTAATAATAAATGAATTAACCCACCACCAAAGACAAACATACCAGAAAGCCAACCAATTAAATCTGCGCCTTGTAGCTTAGTATTTAAAATGAACATGGTGATGTTTGTTGTTAGTAACCCACAAAATAAAAGAAATAACAGTGAATGACATATCCCACGATGGATGGTTTGCCATTCAAAGACATTACGAATACCGTATTTGATAAAAATATGAATGACGACAGGCAGACCTATTAAAAGTAAAAATTGCCTTTCATTAATGGCATCACTGGTAAAGTAGCGGATACTGAGTAAGACAATACAAATAGTGAAAAGGTTAAAGATAATATCTAAAGAGGTAGAATTATCTGAATCAATATCGGGTAATAGTCCACCAATTGTACCTAAAAACCAAAGCCATAATGCGGTGTTTAGTTCAATGTGGTTTGCTGAGAGTAAAGCTGCAGAAGCTACGCCTGAGATTAAAGCTGCGCTGTTAAAATGAGTACTAAAATTTGCCATAGGTTTTTAAAGAATTCTTTTGTAAGATATATGCTGAATTAATAGAGAAAATAATCATGTTTAAAATATTTGCATTACTGTTCATCGCGTTAGGTATTTACATTGGAATGAATTACGGCGATGAAGTTCAAAGTGTGATGGATTCAGATACCTTTGAGAAAGTACAAGACACCTTAGTTGATGGTAAAGATCTAGTGCTTGAAAAAATAGAAGGTGCGGTTCAATAATTAAATAGAACCAAACTACTTAGCAATTAAGGTGTTTGCCTTAAAATAAAAATCCCCCTTGATGACTAGCATCTTGGGGGATTTTTTAATTCTATAACAGTAAATATTGAAAACCAACAAATAACTGTGATTATGTACAGTTATTTGATTTTTTTATCAATATAGATGCTTATTTAAGCGGTAGGATAGTGATTTATACACGGCGGTTACACGCACGGCCTTGTGATGTTGAGTTATCACAAACAGGGTAACGTTCACCGTAACCATGAGCATTAACACGACCTGCGGCTACTTTTTGTTTAATCAGGTAAGTACGTACTGATTCAGCGCGTTGCTCAGATAGGGTTTGGTTTTTAGTATCATTGCCAGAGCTATCAGTATGGCCATCAATTTGAAGGGTTGTATCTGGGTACTCAAAAATCAATGTATTAAGAAATTCTTTATGGATAGAAATACCTATAATTGTGTGAAATAGGTTATCTTATTATTTAGGTGGGGATAAGGAATTTACTGGTCTCAAATTACTTTTCGAGGTTGGCCAGTAGCTTTTCACAAGTGGCTTTTAATTGCTGTAATTCTTCAATTTCTAACTGGCTTTTACAGAAAATACTATTAGGAACCGACAAGGCGCGCTCTTTTAATTCACGGCCTTGGTGGGTTAGAAAAACCAGTCGAATGCGTTCATCTTCGTTACTTCGCTCTCTTGTGATGAAGCCTTTTACTTCTAAACGTTTCAGTAAAGGTGTCAGCGTACCGGAATCAAGATGAAGGTCATGACCGAGATCTTTTACATTAATGCCATTTTTTTCCCAAATAACCATCATTGTTAGATATTGAGAGTAGGTAAGATCAAGTTCACTTAATAATGGACGATACGCTCTGATCATCGCATTCGATGCGCTATAAAGAGAGAAGCATACTTGATTTTTAAGTAACAATTGAGGTGCTTCCACTTCATTTTTACCGTGTTTCTCAGTTGAATTCGTCATTTTAACACCCTTATTAAAAATAGATTGCGCACAATATACTTGTATTTTGTCTTCGGATCGACTTATACTTATTGAAATTCAATTGTGCGCAATCTAATTGTTGGCAATTAAAGTAATTAATTATCGTATTTAATTTAAAGGACATCATTATGACGACGTTATACACAACAACAGCAACGGCTTCAGCAGGACGTAATGGTCAAGTAACGACTGACGATAACATGCTTGATCTTGCTCTAAGCTACCCTAAAGAAATGGGCGGAACAGGGGAAGCAACGAACCCTGAGCAATTGTTTGCGGCAGGGTATTCTGCGTGTTTCTCAAATGCGATTATTCACGTAGCACGTGAAATGAAAATTAAATTAACGCAAGCACCTGTAACGGCTGAAGTGGGCATTGGTCCAAATGAAACGGGTGGTTTTGCACTCACGGTTGCACTGGCTGTTACGTTAGATCTAGACGATGAACAAGCGCAGCAATTAGTAAAGACAGCACACCAAGTCTGCCCATACTCGAATGCAGTTAAAGGCAATATTGATGTGAAACTGTCAGTAAATGGCGTTGTACTATAATTGATTCAATGAGCTGACGTTATAAAGGATAAATAACATGAATACGCTGTTTTTAACGGTTGGGCGAGTCTTACTTGCGTTGTACTTTTTAGTACCTGGGATCATGAAATTTGTGTCATGGGATATGCACATCCAATTAATGGAAAAGCATAATATGCCATTTGTGCCTGTCCTATTAGGACTTGCGGGTATCTTCCAAATAGGTGCTGCCGTTTTACTAATAGCAAATCGTTTTACGTGGATAGTCGCCTTATTATTGGCAGGGTTAGTGTTGGTTATTAATGTGTCGTTGCATGATTTCTGGAATTATTCAGGATTGGAAGGCGCACATGAGATGCAGAATTTCATTAAGAACTTGGGTATTTTTGCTGGTTTATTGGTACTTTCAGGCCACGCAATGCCTGAGTGTTGCAAAGAAAAAGCCAAATCGTAATAACGATATAAAACAATCTCAAATTAAAATAGTAAAAAAGGGATATGACGTTAATCATATCCCTTTTTGTTGTCTGTTATTTAAGATGTGCTAAGTAAAGCGTTTATTATTTTTCTGCGGTGAAGAAATCGTTATACAGCATGTAAAGATGAGCAGAACTCCAAGAGAAGTTTGGTGCACCTTGCTGATCGCCAGTTAGTGGGTTGTAGTTTTCACGGATTGGACCGTCACCAACTAGACCATCAGCGTGATCAAAGAATGCACCTGCCATTTCAACCGCATCGTCACGATAGCCGTAGCTTTCCATACCTTTTAGGCCAAAGTAAAATTGGTCAACCCAAACACGTCCGCGCCAATAGATATCAGGACCAAATGCAGGACTAGATAGTGCTGCCGTACCTAGTGGAATATAAGTATTGAATTCAGAGGTATCCTTCATTACTTTAACAACAGCGTCAGCATTTGCTTGGGTTGCGGCTTTATTGAAGAGTGGTGACCAACCTTCAGGGCCTTTGCCACGCTCAATAATTGGCTTACCTGCACAGCCGTTTGCTAATGGTTTGTCTTCAATACGGATATCGTAGAAGAAGCCAGTACCTTCATCAAACATACAAGTGTTGATGTAACTTGCTAACTTATCGGCTTTTTCACGGAACTCTTTTGCATCAGTATCTTTACCTAGGATATCAGCCATTTGAGCTAGATATTGGTTGTCACTGAACATGTAGCTTGCTTGGTCAACAGACTCTTGCAGTAGAGAATAGCCTAAAAGTGTGCCATCTTTATCTAGATTTTGTGCGAACTTCACTTCCCAATCCGAGCGTTTACCACCATTTGCAACATAAGCGTCTAATTGATCTTTATCTATAAAACCAAAGGCTGCCGCATCATCACGACCTGATTCCCAAGACGCTGCTGTTTGTGCCGGGATCTCAATGTGGTCATAGTTACCAGATTTTATGATCTCTTGGTATTTATCTAAGCCTGCAAGTTCTTCTTTCTTGTCTCCACGTTCAACCGTAAATAGCATATCGCCATTATCTGTATTGTGTGCCTTATCACGTGAAGCACCATACTCAGGAACACCGTTACCATTGTTATCACGATTACGTAACCACCAATCATGATAAGCAACCAATTTAGGGTACATTTCTTCTAACCACGCTTTATCATCAGTGGTTTTGTACACTTCCATTACTGCCCATGCAGCAAGACTTGGTTTTGTGTTTCGCTCATTCCAGTTACCACCGTCACCGCCACGTTCAGGGCTTGTGTTGTAGGCTAATAAATCAGGAATAAAACCAGCATCCCAAGGGCGAACGGTATCATCTGCTTGAATTTGATACGCAAACATAGCGCGAATATTATCTTTGGCTACTTCTGGGTTAAAGTGTGCCATTGCATACGCTTGCTTCCATGTATCCCAAGGCCATGTTTGGTTACCTGAGAACCAACGAGCTGTTACAGATGGTGTTACTGAATCAAACTCCATTGCACCAGCCGCACCACGCCAGTTACCATTAAGCGTTTCCATTGCTTTTACTGCAACGCGCTCTTGTTCAGGGGTTGCATTTGGGTTGGTTAAGCCTTTATCAAGGTATTCTTCCCAACGTTTTTCAGTCGCAACTAAGTATTGATTCGGATTTGCTAAAATGTCTGTGATTTTAGCTTGCTCTGCTTGGTTCTCTTCAGCGGTTAATACATGGGAATACGTAGTATAAATTGTGGTGGATTGCTCAATGTTTGCTTTAGAGGTAAAGCTTAAACCATTAACGGTAGTCGCCGTAGGAATTGATTTATGAACTTGGTACTCAGAGTCGCCTGATGTTAATAGAGACCAAGTAGCACGAACCTCACCAAAAGTGACTTTTAGGCCATCATCTGTTGCTTCAATTTGACGATCATAATCAGGGTATGCTTCAGCAATCGTTTTATCTGATTGAGATTTTTCTTCTTTTGCGTGATTTCCTTCGATTAGCTCACCATCCCAAACAAGCTCAACAGGTGAGTTGGTTGTGATTTTAGTTTCAACTAAAGAAGTGCGGTTTGTTGCAAAGCGCAGTGTCATTTCTACTTTTACGCCATCAGAGCTTAATACTTGCACTAATGCACCAGGAAGGCTGTATGCTTCCATAGTAAATTCAACTTTCTTGCCATCTTTAAATACACTTAGGCGATCGAAATTATTTGCCATGAAATTAATGTATTCTTCGGTCAGTAGAGCCGTTCCTGGGAAACCACCCATACCATCATCGTTGTCTGGTAGTAGATGGCCGTGCCAAGAGCCCATGTCAAAGAATGGGTTAAAACGTTGGTGATCATCAAAATCGTAATCACGCATATATTCAGGGGAACCCGTGCGATCAATCACGTCTTTAAATTGTGCCGCTTTAAGCTCAGTAGAGTTAAGGTCTGTAGGTGATGTTTGTGCGCAACCCACAGCGAAAAGGGCAGTAGCAACAGCAAGTGCAGAGAGTTTTAAGTTCATAATTAAATTCTTATAATTGATTTAGTAAAGGTTTAGTAAATTTAACTTTGTGCATGGTATTAATAAATAGAGTGACTGTCCGTGAACTCAGTCTCATTTAATAAGGTGATATAAAGATGGAGTGTGATTCAGTTGGCATAACGAAAGTAGATATTAAAAAGGCACTGAGGGGGATCAGTGCCTTTTGCTTTAGGGTACGGTACAGAAACTAAATGCTAATTTGATTTCTACCTATTTTACCGTTGCTGTTTTTAGTTCAGCATTCTTAGCTTGTTTCTTTTCAAAGCGAGAGATCCACCACCATGCAATGGCAGAGAATACAGCGGTCATAAACACGTTAATAAAGAAGGCCTTAACTAAATCAACACCGGTTGGGAATGCTGATGCAGTCATACTTACGACAAAGATAGCAATAAGAACAGACACCACACTCATACCAAACTTACGAGAACCCATGCGGAAATCTCGTGGTGTATCATCATACTTAAGACGGAAAACAAAGTAAGCAACCATAATAAAGATCGGCGGTAGCATTGCGGTACCAGCAGTTAGGTTGATAGCGGTGTTCATCATTTCTTGTACTGATTCAGAACCAAAGCCATTCACGATTAACATTACAACAACGAAAGCAAACTGCCACCAAGCGGCGCGAACAGGAACACCGTGTTCATTTAGTTCAGTTGTTTTCTCACCGTAAATGCCTTTTGGAATTTCAGAGAAGTGAATTTTAACCGGAGCCGCTGTCCACATCATCATCGAGCCGAACATGGCGATGAATAGAACGATACCAACAAAGCGACCAACTAATGATTCAGAGACATTGAAGTACTGAGCCATACCCGTAAATATTTCAACCATACCACCTGCATAAGTCAACGATTCACGAGGTACAAATACGTTCACTAACAGGGAGCCTACCGCATACATTGCACCGATAAGAACACCTGCGGCGATGATGACTTTGATGAAGGTCTTTTGACCACCTTTAACATCTTTCAAGTAGGCTGCGGCAGTTTCTGCACCACCGGCTGCTTGGAAGATCCAACACATAATACCTAGAGTTGCCCAGTTAATGGTTGGTGTCATTGCTTCTAGAGTGATTGGTTCTGCTGGAACGTGATCGCCACCCAATGCCATTAGCGCGCCAATGACGTAAATACCAAACAATGCGAACACACCGTATGCCACTAACTCTGAAATTTTACCTAACCAAGAAGCGCCTTTTGTCGATATGTGAGTTGCCCCTGCAAACAAAACAATCGAAATAATAGAGGTCACCATTGGTGAGAAGCTGTATTCATAACCCAGCATTGCATAAGACGCATAAGCGATAACGTTAGGCAATAGAGAGATAAACCAAAATAGGTTAACAAACCAATAAAGGAAAGAACCCAAGTAAGCGGCTTTAGTGCCTAATGGTTTTTTTAGCCAATCGTACATGCCTGATTCTGAATCTTTGTTTGCAGACACAAATTCAGAGATGATAAATACGAATGGAATGAAGTAAACAAGGGTAGCAAGCAAAAAAATGGGCGCAGAACTCAGCCCCAATTCGATATTATTATTCACAATGTTGCGGACATTAAAGACCGCGGCGAGGGTCATAGACAGTAAAGCAAATTTTCCTATTGTCCCTCGTAAAGAATCAGACATAGTAATGGTATCCCTATAGTTATGTTTGCAGATTATTCTAATTAATAGTTTTAGGTAACTTTTAGTAAAATTATAGTAATTAAATTTACTAAAAGTTACTGTGAGTTCTGTCATTAAACCGGGAATAAAAAAACAGCAAACTGTGATGGGGATCTACGCTAGCACAGAGAATAGTGATCCGTAGAAAAATAAAAGAAATAACTTTGCACCCATATTTATAGGTGCAAAGAAGTGAGACATAGGAAGTACGGAAGGTTATTTGGATTGTCGTGCTCAATAAACCAGAAAGTAGCGCTAATACGACTAGCTTAGGTAGTTATTAATATCAACGTCATCACACTGTTCTGGGTTTAAGTGTATTTCTGCGTATTTGAGATAAAGACCAGAGGTTAAAAATAAATTAAATAAGGCTTTATCTATGTGTTTATCTTTAACCATGAAGCTCATGATTTTTAAAGATTCCGTTAATGTTTTTGCTTTCTTATATGGTCGATCGTGGCTGGTTAGGGCTTCAAAAATATCAGCAATAGCCATTGCTCGTGCGGTGAGTGGCATTTCTTCTGCTTTTAGTCCCATAGGGTAACCAGTGCCATCGACTTTTTCATGATGGCCACCTGCTATTTTTGGAACATCCTTCATCGTTTTTGGAAATGGGAGAGCTTCCAGCATTTTAATGGTCTGAATAATATGGTCATTTATTGTGAATCGCTCTTCATTATTTAACGTACCGCGCTGAATCGATAGATTATAGGCTTCACCAATATTATTTGTGTATTCTGGAGGTTGTAATGTAAAGCGTGGATCTTGATCTGTATTGGTTGTTCTCGGAATTAAGTGAGATTGATTGTCTTGTAAGAGAGTAACCGTTAAGGGAACTCGGATGTTATTTGAGTTATTCAGGCGTGCTTTTTCTTCCCATGCCAGACCAAGGCTATTATCTAGTGTCTGTACCCAGGTTTGTTGACCAATTTCCTGAATTTTTTCAGCGTCTTGCTCTGATAAAAACTCATCACCCACATTTACCCTCGCAATAAGAGCAAATTCTTCATCTAATCGTTGCCATTCTTGTTCCAATTCTTCTCTATACTCATCAGGCAGTGTGTTGTTGAACACTTGTTTCCATTGTTTTATTTCAGCATCACGTTTTAATACTTCAAATCTTGTTCTTATTTCATGAATTCGATTGTAAATAGTCTCTAATTTTGTTGCTTTATCAACGACGTATTCTGGTGTGGTTATTTTACCGCAATCATGTAACCACGAAGCAATTCTTAACTCTTCTTGTTGTGTTGAACTCAGTTTAAAATCGTTAAAGGGTGGAGTGGAAGAATCACTCGCCACTTGCGCAAGCCATTGGGTTAATAAAGGCACTTTCTGACAATGGTTTCCAGTATAAGGAGACTTTGTATCTATCGAACTTGCCATTATTTGAATAAAAGAGTCGAGTAAATTCTTTTGATTTTGTTGCATTTTTCTTCCATCGAGAGCAATCGCGGTATAATTCACTAAGGATTCAAAGTAGTGAAATTGAGTATGACGAATGTATTCACTATTTTTCACATCAAATACTAATACCATTGCCCCTATGGTTTGTTTTTCTCTAGAAAATAAAGGAAAGGTGATAGACCATATTTGTTCACTGTTTAAACCCAATTTACCCTGTTCTTGTTTGTCGAGCAGATTAATATTCAGGTTTTCAAAGGGTTTCTTTTTGATCATTATGTGGTCAATGGTTTTTGCTATTTTTTCATCATTTAGAGCAAAGCTTTCTAATTGACTAATGTCTTCATTTTGTGTGGTGGCTCTCCATGCAAATTGAGGCTCTATGTGCGTTTCTGCATCATTAACAAGGTAAAGATAAGCAGCGTTTGCTTTTGTTGCTTCGGCAGTACTGCGGCCAATGAGTTTTATTAATTCATCAAAATCATTTTCTTTTGATATTGAGTTCGTTAGATTGAAGTAATTTTCTATCGCTGATCTCATACCAGAAATAGAGTGAGTAAGATTTGCTATTTCAAGTATCTTGGTTGGTGTGTGATCGATAGATGAAAAATCAAATGTGGATATTAACCGTGCTTGCTCTGTGGCCTGTTGGATCGGCTTTGATATTCTTTGTGATATAAAATAAACACAAGGAATGGACAACATCAGGATAACGAAAGACCACAAAATAGTTTGTTGTCGAATAAGGTAAGCACTCGCTAATAATTCGGACTCTTTTACCGTAATTAATAGGTTTAATGTTCGCTCTTCATTAATTGGAACCGAAAAAATCTTCCCATACCAATTTTCTTCATTATGTTGATACCGTTGAATTTTTTGGTCTAAATTGATGTGTTTAATAGAACTTAATACCTCATTGTTAAATAAGTCCTTTAAATTAATAATTTTACTTTCTTCTTTTTTAATTAAAGCGAGGCTAGGGGCGTTACTTGTGTAAACGATATTCTCTTCATCATAAAGCACTCTAAGAGACGAGGGGTAGATAGTCGTACTTTTTAATACGTGGTTAATTTTGTCCATTAAAATATCGGCACTTACAACGACATTATTTGCCGATTTCTTATGGATGGATAAACCAAATTGTTGCAATCCTGGAAAGTAACGAGGTTTGGATAAGACGACATTTTCTTTGGTCGAATTTTTAAACCAATTCTCATGTCTTGGGTCATATTGGCGTTCATTAAGTTCATTTGAACTGATAAAACGCGCCTGTTCATCGTAGAAGAAAGCAGAGGTTTTATTTTCGAGAGATGAGTTGTTATGAATAAAAAAATAGTAGGTACTCTCTGGTGCGTTTAGTCTTTTTCTAAATAAAGAATTACCTAATATACCAACCCCAAACCAATCGCCATTTGGAAAGGTAATACGATAAGTTGAAACGTGTTTATGTAAATCTAATAGCATCGCTAATTCGGTAAAGTAAGCGTTGCGCTGTTCTAATGTTTTGGTGTGGACGATCTCTCTCTTGGTGAGCTTAGAGATTGCGTTAAATACAGGTCGGTATTCACTTCTTATTAAGTTACTTGTTTCGGTTGATACTCGGGAAAAAATGCTTGATGACGCCTCAAGCAAAAGGTGATTAATACCTTTGTTGGTTATGTATATTTGTACCGAACAGATGACGACGATCATTACCGTAAACAGCGTTGAAATATGAATATGCAGTGGAAATATTAGTTTGTTTTTTATTTTTATTCTTAGGGAGTTCATAACGCACCATTGATTTTTATTATCTAGAATAAACGTAGTTTACAAATAGGGAAAAATCGATGGCGAATAACGGATAAAGTATTAATTAAAATAAAAAAACCGAGAGTGTGATTACTCTCGTTTTTTTTCTGTTTAGTTTTATTTAATTAAAAAACCATGAATTATTGAACAGAAGGTTTTGCCTCTTCAATTCGTTCTTCTTTGCTTAATGATTGTTCATACTTGTTGTATTTCCACCAAGCATAGCCAAGGAAGATAACAATACCACCGACGTTATAGAAGATGATTGTCATGATGTCGCCACCTGTAGGGAAGGTTGACGCAAAGAACCCAACCGTAAAAATACCAATTAGAATTGAAACTACTGTGATACCAGTGAAGCGAGAGCCCATTTTAAAATCACGCTCTAGGTGGTCCAATTTTATACGTAAATTTAAGTACGCAATCATGATAAACAGAGGTGGTAGCATAGACGCTGCGGCTGTCATGTTAATGATGGTGCTCATTAAATCTTGTACTGTGTCAGACGCTAATGTTGGGATAAACATCAGTGGAATAACGATTAAGAATTGAATCCATGCAGCACGTACTGGCACGCCTTCTTTGTTTAGTGCGACAGTCTTTTCACCAAAAATACCTTTTGGAATTTCAGAGAAGAAGATTTTAACAGGTGTTGCTGTCCACATTAGTAGTGAACCAAGCATAGCGGTGAATGATACGATACCAACAAAGCGGTTCATGATAATTTCAGACAGACCAAAGTGTCTTGCCATGCCTTCAAATACTTGAACAGAGCCGCCTGTAAATTTAAGCTCTTCACGAGAGACAAACACATTAGCAACGACTGAACCGACAGAATAAAGCACACCGATAAAGATACCTGCAATGATGATCACTTTAACGAACGATTTGTGACCGCCTTTGATGTCGTTTACATAAACCGCAACCGATTCTGCACCGCCTGCCGCCATGAATATCCATGTGATTACACCAAGGAATGCCCAGTTAAATGTTGGAGTCATTGCTTCAATAGTGATTGGGTCTGCTGGTTCAATACCACCAAGAAGTGCACCACCTGATAGAAGAATGTATGACAAAGTGAGTAGTAACATTAACGATGAAGTGATAGAGGTTATTGGCCCTAACAGTTTTGCACCATTGTTTGATACGTGCGTTGCTACTGCAAAGAGTAGGGTACTTAATACCGCCGTAGTGAGTGGCGTAAATATGTACTCGAACCCTAAGAAAGCGTAAGACGCATAAGCGATAATTCTTGGCAGTAAAGAGGTAAAGAAAAATAGGTTAACGAACCAATACGTATAGGCCGTGATGAATGCCCAACGGCCACCTAATGAGCTTTTTACCCATGCGTAAACGCCAGCTTCAGAGCTTTTATTTAAGGATACAAATTCAGCTACTATTAAACAGAATGGAACAAAATAGAGTAGAGTAGCAAGAAAGAACATCGGGGCGGAAGATAAGCCAATTTCGATGTTATTGTTAATGATATTATTGAAGCTATAAACTGCTGCAAAGGTCATAGACAGCAAGGCGAACTTGCCTATGGTGCCTCGTGTTGATGTAGACATAAGGTACTCCGATGAATCACATATTGTAGGTATGATGGGAGAGATTTGGTTGCGATTTGCGATCCAATCTCTCCCTATTATTTGGCTCTGAATATATTTTCAGATGCCGTTTATTATTGGTTTTCTATTGCTTATTTATTCAGGAAGTAACCGTCTTCGATAGTGACTT
>NZ_CAMLHO010000012.1 GCF_946479765.1 uncultured Aliivibrio sp. | reverse complement strand
TAAAATTTTTGCACTTGTTTTTATTTTTGTAGGTGTTTACTTAGGAATGAATTATTCAGATGAGATTGAAAGTATTATGGATACAGATGCTTTTGAACAAGTTCAAGATAAGATTGAAGAAGCTAAGAATTAATAAACAAACAGCGAGCATTTAGGCTCGCTGTTTTTATTTGTATCAGCTAGATATTACTTAGCTAATTTCGTCAACACACTCATCAATAACTTAATACGAGGTTCAATTGACTCAAGCAGCAAGTACTCATCAGCACTGTGGAAGCCTGCGCCGATTGGACCTAAACCATCAAGTGTTGGAATACCTAAAATAGCCGTGTTGTTGGCATCAGAGCCGCCGCCGACTTCTTGCCAATTGATATCAATCTCAAGCTCTTGTGCTGATTGTTCAACCACTGCCATTAGTGCTTCAGTCTGTACTGATGGCACCATTGATGGCTTGTAGGCTTCACGTTCTACTGTGATAGAAACGCCATCAACAAACGGCATTTGAGTCATGCCATTTAATGTAGTATCAACGTGATCGTATTCTGAGTTATCCCAAAAACGCACATCAATCACTGCTGTTGCTGAATCAGGAACAATGTTAGCACCAGCACCACCAGAAACAACACCCACGTTTAGCGTAGTGCCTGATTCAAAATTCGTCATTGCATTGGCTGCTAAGATCCAGTTTGCCATTTCAGTGATTGCACTGCGGCCATTTTCTGGTTCATTACCTGCATGAGCTGCTTTACCACTGAACGTTACTTTGTAGTTAGCCATGCCTTTACGTGCTTTAACTAAACCACCGTTCGCACGAGCCGCTTCTGCGACTAATACGTTTTTCGCTTTCTTCGCCGTTTCTTGGATCCAATCAACTGAATCTAATGAGCCAGTCTCTTCATCTGGATTCATGCAAACACAAATCGACAGCTTATCTAATACTGCTTGGTCTAGATTACGAAGTGCGTATACCACGTTCAATAGGCCAGATTTCATATCAGAAACCCCTGGGCCATACGCTTTTTCAGCATCCATAGACATTGGGCGTTCAGCCGCAGTACCTACAGGGAAAACCGTATCCATGTGGCCAATCATCATTACATCAATATGCTCAGCGTCTGGCTTGTTGCGAACTTCAAGACCAACACCTGCTTTACCACAATCGATGCGCTTTACAGACCAGCCGTTCATCGCTTCGTATTTTGCCGCCATGTGGTTAGCAATCACTTCGATGCCTTCAACCGTGTAGGTTCCACAATCCACATCAATCAGTGGGCGTAGCTCTTCTAGATAATCGTTTAGAGAAAAATTCATCGTCAATCCTTATAGAATCATGTTCATAACAAACATTGCACCAAATGCGTTTAATACTGAAATTGCAATCATTACTGGAATGTAACGGCCTTCAGTTCCGATAGGACCCATGATGCGACCCATGTATTGAACCTGTGAGCCCATTAGGTAGATTGCAGGAGCAAGAATCGCAATGTGAGTACCGTTTAAGATACCTTGGTCAAACAGTGTGATAACCACACCTACCGCACCACCCATTGACATCCATGCGCCAATTAATACTGCAGCAGCTTCACCCGGTAAGCCAAAGATAGCCATGATAGGAGAGAACAGAGTGCCCATTAAATCAAGCGCGCCAGTAATTTGCAGCGCCTTGATGATAACAAATGCCATTAATACGTTAGGAACAGTAGAAGTCGTTGCAATAACCCAGCCTTTTTTAGCGCCTTCAACGAAGATGTCTGTCACCATTGGTTTTTTTGCTTTAACGTCGCTCATTATACTGTCTCCTCAGTCATTTTCTTGTCTTGTTTATCGTTGTCTTGGCCTTCTTTACCCTCAGTAATATTTAGGTAAATACGGAATAAGTTTGCGCCTACAAATTTGAAGGCAAACATCACAACAACAGCAAGACCGATAGAAGAAGGAACTGCTAAAGAACCATCAGGATTAGTCAACGTAAATAGCACAGCACCAGATGAGAAGAAGTTTACAATCGCAGCACCCGCAGTGAATTGGAACATGGTGAAAACATCAGTTTCGCGCTTGGTCAAATGTTTTTCATCTTTTAGTTGACGCGTCATTGCCGCACCCGCATCGGTACTTTGTAGAGATGCAATTAAGGCTAAACCAGAGTTACCTGGGATACCCATTAAAGGACGTAGAAGAGGAGTAAGCAGTTTACGAGCAGCGTTAAGGGCACCGTAATGCTCAAGAACGTTGATCATACCTAATGCAAACATAACGGTAGGAATAAGTGTTAATGCAAAGATGAAACCGTCACGAGCACCGCTACCGCCTTTACCGCGAAGAGAAGTGGTTGCAGCTTGAACGCCATCAGCGGTTTCAGATACAGAATAAGCGACTTGTCCAAAAGAACCATTTAGCGTTGTGAAGTCGAGAACGCCATACCATTCATTAGATTGCATTACACCAGAAAAGAACACAACAGCGAAGGCTAATGCCACATAGCTGCCAATACCGACTTTAGAACCTTTATCGGTCGATTGAGTCATAATTACCTCGTTTAAAAGTTAAGATTAAAAATTGAGATGGGTTAACCATTTAGGTGTATTGTGCGTTAATTTGGTCCAAAGTGTTTGATTCGAATCAAAAACTGTTTCTAAAAGTAATATTCTAGATATTTAGATTATTATTTTGTGATCCATCTGAAATTGTAGATTATTATGTGGGTTTGTTGGTTTTGTTGGTTTTATTGGTGATCTGTTGGAAATTATAAGTTAATAAAGTGAGGAAGGAGAAATATCGTTCATCTTCTGTTCAGATTGAGCTGGTAGAGTGGAGTTTCATTCAGAAAAGAGAGTCATATCATGAAACAGATATTTGTTACTATTGTTGCTTTGTTCGTTGGTTTTTTTGTATTAGTTTCAAGCTTATTCTTTGCGATTGGGTTGAGTATTGTTGGTTTCTTTATGTCAAAAATGGACACAAATAAAGCAGAGAATACGGTAAATAAAGAAGCAAACATTATTGAAGGTGAATACTCAGACGTAACGCATTACTAATAAATTGGTTAAGTTTGATCTATAAAAAGTGAATAAAATTCGAGAAAATAGAGAGATAAAGGTGAAATTGTTGCTAACCTATGGGATATTTACCGTTGATTTTAGAAAGCAGCGGTAAATAGAAGAGGTGAGCGTGGAGAGACTGGTATTAGTCATAGATTTCTTATTAGCACATAAAATGATTTTTAGTGTGTTGATTATTAGCTTTATTTTTCTATTGCGTCATTTTGCGGTAAAACGGATCAGAGGTGACATTGCTTTTTTAACTGAAGATCAGCGTAAATGGATCTCCAGAACTAAAAATGGCTCGTTCAGTTTCATTCTTCTTATCTTATTTATTTTATGGAAATCTGAAATAAATGAATTTGCACTGTCAGTAACCGCGATTGCTGTGGCGATTGTGGTGGCATCGAAAGAGATTATTCTGTGTTTCACTGGCTCGATTCAACGTGCAAGCTCACGGTCGTTTCGGATTGGGGATTGGATAGAAGTCGGTACTTTGTGTGGCGAAGTGATTGAACACAATATGATGGCAACGGTGATCCAAGAGATCGATCTGCATCATGGTCAATACGATTACACAGGCAAAACGGCGACACTTCCCAATAGTATGTTCTTTACCTATCCAGTAAAAAATCTAAATTTCATGAAGCGTTATGTTTATCATAATTTTTCTATTTGTGTGAGAGACTTCGTTAATATTTACCCAATGTTGCCAGATTTATTGACTAAAATAGATGTTCATTGTGAAGATTTTATTGACGTAGCAAGACGCTATAATAGCGTAATAGAAAAGCATGCAGGGGTCGATTTACCGGGTTCTGAGCCTCATATTCATATTTCAACGACCTCAATGGGTGATCAAAAAGTACATTACATGATTTTTTGTCCGACAGAGAAAGCTTCTCATCTAGAGCAACTTATTCGACAAGATTTTATGGAAATGTATGAAGTGAAATTTCCAGTAAAAGCAGATAAAGAATAGAAAGAGACAGTAGTCGTGATCTCATGATGGTGAGTTCACGACTACTGTAGGATCTGATTAGATTATTTCAACTCATCCAACGGCAACCATGTCACGGTGACACCCGCTTGTGAAAACATATCTTGGCTGATCTGGATTTTCTCACCCCAACGAGATAAGAAATCTTCCGTTTGCTCTGGGCAATACACTTTTGAAATACCCGTTTGAATAATTTTTGCTGCGCAGTTAGGGCAAGGGAAATGGGTTACCCAAATATCGCAATCTTCTAAATCACGCTTAGCAAATAAAATCGCATTTTCTTCCGCATGAAGTGTTTTTAAATACTTTAATTCACGATCATCAGTATCTGCGCTGTCTGATACACCATGAGGGTAGCCGTTGAAGCCAACAGACACAATGCGGTTGTGCTTTGTAATCACAGCGCCCACTTGTGTTGAGGGATCTTTACTCCAAGAGCCGACTAATTCAGCCATCTGGAAAAATCGTTTTGCCCATTTAGTTACCATAATTTCGGCCTTTATCTCTGTATTTAACTAATATAAATTTATCTATATCATAAGCTTATAACACAGTTTGTGACTGTCAATAAGAGTAAAATAGTAATCATTATTAATAACGGTCAAAGTATCCGGAAATCGGATGGATACCAACTTTTTCAATCTTAAATTATGCCATAGAATCGCCTCAATTCATTGTTGTTACTGAGGTAAATTATGACAACATTTCATGCAGATTCATCCATTACTCGTACTTTTTGGCGTTATGCCATCCCTTCTATAGCTGCAATGGTGGTGAGTGGACTGTATCAAATTATCGATGGGATCTTTGTCGGTCACTATATCGGATTTGAAGGACTGGCAGGTATCAACATGGCATGGCCTGCGATATGTATATTAGGTGCACTTGGTGTCATGATTGGTATGGGAACAGGCAGCGTTATGTCTATTTACCGTGGCCAAAATAAATTAGAAAAAACGAAAATAGCACTAACAACAGGCTTTTGGTTACTGGTGATATTAAGCCTTATTGCGATTATTTGTATCGTCTTTTTTGCTGAAAATATTTTGCACGCTCAAGGTGCCGAAGGTAAGAACTTTGAGTTTGCGATGGATTACATCAATGTTTTAATGTTTGGTGGGTTCTTTACTGCGTGTGCCACCGCCTTACCAATGCTAGTAAGAAATGATGAATCACCGAATGTAGCGACTTTTTTACTAGTTGTCGGGGCATTGATAAACATAATACTAGATTACTTGTTTATCGGTGTGATGGGCTTAGGGCTATCAGGGGCAGCGCTAGCCACCCTTATTGCTCAAGCAGTTGTGACGGTATTTGGTATTCATTATTTCTTTACTAAACGTTCAAGCATTCAATTGTCGATTAAAGAAGTACTGTTTTCTCGTAACAAAGCAAAGCAGTCTTTAATGCTAGGATCTTCGGCACTGGTCATGTACATGTACGGTAGTTTTGTTGTTGCTATGCATAACGCCTTAATGATGCATTATGGTTCAGCAACAACAGTAGGAGCTTACGCGATAGTCGGTTACTTATTCATGCTGTATTACCTTCTTGCTCAAGGCATTGCTGAAGGCGCACAACCGCCGATCAGTTACTACTTTGGTGCAAAAGAGAACAAGAAGGTGTATCAAATATTTAAACTGGCACTAAAGTGGGTCACAATTACAGGTGTTGCTTGGGTCGGTATATTGAATATTTCACCAGAATTTACGACGGCTTTATTTACAAATGGTGATCAGTCATTAATTGCCGAAACGATTGTCGGTATTCGTTATCATCTGTTCGCTATGTTCTTAGATGGCATTATTGTGTTAGTAACCATTTACTTCTTATCTGTGAATGAAGGTAAGAAAGCAATGATGATATCAATCAGTAATATTATAATTCAATTGCCATTTTTACTTATTCTACCTAAATGGTTTGGTATTGATGGAGTATGGTTAGCCATGCCAATTTCAAATATCGCACTTATTATTTGTATCACCCCAATGGTATGGCGTCATTTAAAAGCGCAAAAGGTCATAAAGCCTTTACCAATATCACAGGTTTTTATTCATCAAAATAATATATAGATGAAAAGTTAAGGGGTAAAAAAGAGGAAGTTTTTCACCTCTAACGTTTACTCTTTTTAATCAAAGCTAATCGAATAGACTCATTAATGGGCTATTCGATTTTTTATGCGAGGAAGAAATGACAGAGTTTGAGAAAATGATAAACGGAGACATATTCAATGGCGGAGATCTTGAGATAGATGCGATTAGAACTCGTGCAACTCAAACCTTATCAGCATTCAACCAAGCGACAGAACAAGAGCAACGTGGCGAGCTGTTAGTTGAATTACTTAATGAGTTTGGTCAAAGCGTTATTCAATCGCCATTTTCATGTGAATTTGGTAAAACTATCTCAATTGGTGATCAAACCTTCATCAATATGAACGTAATTATGCTTGATGGTGCGCCAATTACGATTGGCAATCATGTGTTGATTGCGCCTAATGTTCAATTTTATACAGCATCGCACTCATTAGATTATCAAAGCCGCCGACGCTGGGAAACTTTCTGTAAACCTATCGTTGTTGAAGACGATGTATGGATTGGTGGTAGTGCAATTATTAATCAAGGGGTGACGATTGGGGCTCGATCTGTCATTGCCGCAAATTCAGTGGTTAATCACGATGTACCACCAGATTGTCTCTATGGGGGAGCTCCAGCCAAACTTATTAAGCGACTTGATTGAGATTAAGTTAAAATATTAACAACCTACATTGATAGTGAATAGATTAATTAATTTAATTCATAAATATGTATTTTTAATATTATTGCTTAAAATAAGGCCAATATAATTATTGACCTTATCGTAAATCAGTAATATAAGATTATAAAAATACAGTCTATTTTAACTGTAATAGTCTATTTATTAGTTAGAGGTTTACATTGGATATTGCCATTTTACTTTTTTTAATTGTGATTAATGGTGTGTTTGCTATGTCAGAAATTGCATTGATGACAGCAAAAAAGAGTCGATTACAAAAATTAGCGGCAGAAGGAAGCAAATCTGCTGCCAAAGCGATAAAGCTAGGGGAAGACCCAACGCAATTTTTATCTACCGTACAGATAGGGATCACTGTCATCGGTATTCTTAATGGTATTTTGGGTGAAGCGGCTTTAGCTGGTCCACTGTCAGAGTTGATCATATCTGTAGGCATACCTGTAAATCTAGCACCGACGATCTCAACAATCTCAACGGTTGTGATTATTACTTATGTTTCTATTGTGGTTGGTGAGCTTGTACCAAAGCGTATCGCTCAATTCCATGCCGAACGAATTTCAACCATTATTGCTGGACCTATTGGCTTACTGGCTTTGATATCTAAACCTTTTGTATTCTTATTATCTATCTCTACAGATGCGATCTTACGTTTATTAGGGCGTTCTAGCTCGGATGAAGCATCGATTACTGAAGATGATATCTATGCGTTATTACATGAAAGTTCAGAACAAGGCCTGATTGAGAAACAAGAACACAGCATGATGCGCAATATCTTCCATTTAGATGACCGAAAAGTGGCTTCATTAATGACGCCAAGAAGTGAATTAGTCTATTTTGATACTGAACAATCATGGGACGAAAACTTATCTAAACTATTACGTTCAGACTATTCTATCTATCCAGTAACCCGTGGTGGAATGGATAACGTATTAGGTTTTACCACCTCTCGATTTTTGTTAAAGGCGTCTCATCAAGAGCACCGAACTAAATGGCTAATGCGCAATTTATTACCATGTTTAACCATATTAGAAAATAAAGTGGGCAGTCAACTGCTTGAGTTGTTAAGAACAACAGGTGAAGAGATAGCTCTTGTTGTTGATGAATACGGTGACGCTCAAGGTATAGTGACTCAAAAAGATTTATTAGAAGCGCTTGCAGGAGAGTTCAAATCTGAAAACCCGAATGATTCATGGGCTGATAAGATTTCAGAAGATGAATGGGTATTAGATGGATCTATTCCAACGACCGTATTGAAAGACACATTGAATTTAACTGCTTTACCAGAAGAAAAAGAAGCCAATTACCAAACCTTAACGGGAATGTTTATGTGGTTAACTAGTAACGTCCCAACGATTGGAGTTTCAATTCAATATCAAGAATGGAATTTTGAAGTGTTGTCGGTTGATAACAATAAGGCAAATAAGGTACGAGTCATTCGTATTTAGTTTTCTTTGTCGATGATTAAGTCGTTATGGTTAACTTAAATCATAGCGACTTTAATAATTGTTGGGTATAGGATATACAGAAATCCAATAAAGGAATAGATAAATTCATTAATGGATGATGTTTATACAGAATCCGTAATTACGATGTTTATTATTATGTGTAAGTCATTTTATGAATAAAGCTAATGTGTTAAAACAATATAAGGTAAGTTTGTACCCTATTATTTTTATAGGTGTGTTTTTATCTCTATTATATTACAACGTTTTTTCCATATCTCTCCTAGAGAAAAATATGGAGATAAAATACCAAAACATTGTCGATGTTACGAAGAGATTTCATGGGTACTATATTAATGCAAATAAAATTCAGCTTAGTGAGGGGATTCATGAAATTAATAATGTTGGTGTTATTGTTAATAAAGCGGGTTTAGTAAAAGTATTATCACCAGCAATAAGTTTACTACATCAAAGCTTATCTGAAGTAATAAATAAAAAATATCTATGGTCTATTGCCGTTGTTGAAAAATTACATGATGAAAATACAGGAAATTCGTACTTTAAACCATTAAGAGATATCTACATAACTTTTAACGACAAGAATTTACATGATAGCCTTATGCTAGATCGTATTGTTCAATTAGAGGATTTAAATGAAACTTATAAAGGGTTTCATCGCGATGATATTAAAATAACTGAGGCATATAAAGAATTAGGTACTAATGAGGAAATACATTCCATTATTTATCCTATTTATTTAGAACAAAAATTAGTTTCCGTTATTATTATTGATATAAAAGAAGATTGGAATCAAGAATTAATCAGAGAGTTTGACGATAAGAAATGGGTCTTTATTGATAATAAAAATGGAATAAGTTGGTTAACGTTTAATATAATATTACCTTATTCATCAGAAAATGCAGTTTATAATGTTAGTGTTGATGTTAACAAGGTGTTCTTGGTAAGTATATATATTACAACGATAGTTTATTTAATTATCATATTTATTCATATTTGCTTTTTGAAAATTGAACGTCGATTGCATTATGATGCTATGACGAATTTTTATCGTCGAGATTTTTATGAAACCAAATTAGACCAGTTAGATAGTACCTATATTTTAATGATAGATATCGATCACTTTAAACGAGTTAATGATAGTTATGGTCATGATGTTGGTGACAATGTTATAAAACAAGTTGCTTTTCGAATTCGTAAACACATTCGAGAGAAAGATATTGCAATTCGGTGGGGAGGGGAAGAATTTATTATTATTTTCCCTTATATGCACATAAGTGATTTTGTTAATAAAGCAGAAAAATTACGCTTATGTATAGAATCTGAATTAATTGATAATATTGCAGTTACAATTTCTTTGGGAGGGGTCGAGAAAAAAGAATCAGAACCCGTAATAGATGCAATACAACGAGCTGATCTTGCTCTTTATCAATCAAAAAACTCAGGACGTAACCGAGTTACCATAAATAAGAATCAACATGAAACATAATAAATTGATCATTAAAAGTATGTATTGGAAGGTTTTCTTGTGTATGTTCTTACTATCTGTTTATGGGTTATATCAATATAATAGCTTAGAAGCAAGTTCATTTAAAATGGAGTTCCACCAAAAAATAACTAAACTTTATGATACGATCAGAAAGGTAACCCCTTTTTATTTAAATACAAGTTCAGTCGATATGAAGGAAGGCATTCATATGATTGAACAGGTATCGGTGATGGTAAATGAAAGTGGTAAAATAAAAAAACTCTCATGTGGTATTAATCGTTTAGAAGAGGAGATTAAACTCAACATTAAAGAGGGTTATTGTGGGATTACGGTATTACAAAAATCAGCATCAAATGTAAATAATGCATATGTTAAACCATTAGGTGATGTGCATATTGATTTAAATTCAAGATATAAATTTGATGAAAATTGGATAAATAGAATATTAGAAAATGAAAAGATGTCTAAAAACTATCAAGCCTTTTCACAATGCGACTTAAAATTGACTGAGCCTTATATAGAAATGCATTCTTCTAAAAAAATGAGAACTATTTTTTATCCAGTATATGTGAATAAAGCCTTAGAAGCCATGGTTTTAGTTGATTTAAGTCATACAATGTTCATTCATTGGTTAGATGAATTTAATAAAAGAAGAAATGTTTTTTTAGAGTATTATTCTGGTTTAGATAAGTTTCTGATACAGCAAGAAACAATAGAAATACCTTGTACGCCTATTGATAATGAATTGAAAGTATCCATAAATATGGCATTGGTTTTATTTGTAAGCGCGATGTTTTCTTTATTTATGACAAGTATATTCTTTGTTGTTGAAAGATCATGGTCTCACTTTTTTAATTATTACTCTATAGACCAAATGACAGGATTATATCGTCGTGATTTTCATGAAACTAAATTAAATAGAATGTCAGGTAAATCAGTTATTATTATAGATATTGATAATTTTAAATTAATTAATGACGAATTGGGGCATTCGAAAGGAGATGTGGTTATTCAAGAAGTATGCAGGCGGTTACAAAAGCATGTAAGAAAGAATGACTTAGCAATTCGTTGGGGTGGAGAAGAGTTTGTGATTGTATTAAATGATATATCATACACTGGGTTGATCAGTCGTACAGAAGCCATTCGACACTCTATCTGCATAGATCCGATTTCAGGTATTACTGTTTCTGTGTCAATTGGTGCGACGACAGGTAAAGGGATCTCTTTTAAAAAGGCTTTTAAACTAGCTGATACAGCCTTATATCAATCAAAGAATTCTGGAAGAAACAGAGTGACTGTACTAGAAGAGGTGAAGTAAATGAAATTTATCTGTAATAGATACCTCGTTTGGATATTTGTCATTTTTATAGCGTCTAAATATGTGATTTTTTCCGACTATAAAAGGTTTGTTGAATCTAATGTTGCAGGCACTATAGCAAAGATTGAAGTTAAGTTGGATAAAGCGAAAGAAACGGTTCAAGAACTGGAACAATTTAAAGATAAAAACTGCCAGGATATGATGTTATCTTTGCAAAAGATAGTGGCATTAAGTCCTACGATAAATAGTATTTCTATTATTCGAAATGGTCAATATTATTGCAGTTCACTTGTTGGTATGAACATATCGAAGAAAATAGCACCAGAAAAAGAGATCCATATAAAAGAAAAAAACGCATTAACGGGTCTGCCAAGCATCTCTTATTACCATCGTTATGATGATAATAATGGCATTCAATTTTTCATGAAAGGGATCCCTTTTGATTTAGAAGAAAGCCGTGTAGGCCATGTGACGTTATCTAATCTGGAATACACTCTATCAAAAGATAATCAGTTTGGAAGACATGTATCGAGTGATGATGGAAATTATCCGTCAGTGAAGTACGATTTTTTAATTTTACTTAAATACGATGTGCTGTCTTCAATGAAACATTATTTGATAGATAATCGACTCATTATTGTTATTTCGTTGTTGGCAATGGCATTGCTAGAAGTATTGTTGGTAAAAAATATTTTATTTAATCCGGACTTTTTTAAGCTTAAAAAGGCGATAAATAACAATAGAATCAAACCATTTGTTCAACCGATTGTGAATGGAAAAGAACACATTATTGGTGGTGAAGTACTGGCTCGTTGGATAACTGACAAAGGGAAGATTATCCCACCCTTCGAGTTTATTCCTAAGGTTGAAAAATTTGGCTTGATGAATGCAATGACCAAATCGTTATTAACACAATTAAATGTATGCTATAAAAATAGTCCAAAAAGTGAGTTAAGGATCAGCGTTAATTTAACGGAAAGCTGTCTGTATGATGATGATATATACCTTTTGTGCAAGCAGTTGTGTGACAAGTTTGTATTAGTTTTAGAGTTTACCGAATCGACTGAATTTGAAGATAGACATAAAATCATTTCATACATGAAAAAATTCAGAAAAATCGGGGTTAAGTTTGCGTTAGATGATTATGGAACCGGGTATTCATCATTGCAGTATTTGAATTATTATCAGTTTGATTTTGTGAAAATTGATAAATCATTTATTGATGATATTGAAACTAGTAAACAATCTCTGAAAATATTAGAGAACATCATTTTATTGGCGAATAATTTGAATATAAATCTGGTGGCTGAGGGGGTTGAAAATAAGAATCAGAAACAGATCCTGAATGATTTGAATATATCATCGCATCAGGGTTTCTTGTACTTCAAACCGATGCCTCTTAATGAGTTTTATGCAATCGTAAAACGATAAAGCTGATTCAATAAAAAAGGGAGGGACTAATTAGTCTCTCCCTTTTTTATAGCATGTTTGCTAAGGTGCAGATAAACTATTTTGTAAATAACCAATTTGGATTGAGTGATTGCCAAGAGAGCTCAGTAGTACGATACAAAGAAACACTCATAAATAGAGCAATAACCCCAATAAATAAATAAAGGACTAGAAAGCCAATGCCTGCATTCGCAAAACTCATTAGTGGATTGTTCGAGAGTAAAATTGTTGTAGGTATTTTATAAATATGCGTTAAAAACACCGCAATCCCATCCAATCCTAATATCCACGTAGACATTACTTTCAGAGCATAACCCCCTAAAAAAACAACAATTAATGGTGAGTTACTAACTTGTGAAATACTAAGGATTAACGCGGCCATCGGTAACATTACAAGGCTAACTAACATCATGCGGCCCATAAATTGTAGCCAGTTGGTGATAATCGAGATAAAGGACGTGTGCTCATGAAGCATCACTAAAACGGTGTCACTTGATAAACTAATGATCCAGAAGCAAAGGTTCGCAACTAATACAAGTAAAGAGAAGATCAATGGGATCACAATCAGACCAAATGCCAGTTTTACGGCATGCGTATACTGACTTGATATTGGCATACTGCGCCAAAATGCAGAGCTGCCTTCTTTACGTTCTTTTCTGAGAGTTTTTGAGAAGTAGGTCGTTGTTAGCGCTAATGACAGAATGCCAGCCATAAAACTCGACATCCTTTGTAAATCATCAGAAAACTCAGTCGAAAATGGCGTGAAATCACCTTGAGTTTGGACTGAAATAAATAGGTTATCTTGCAGGCTTGTGTTCATCATCAAACTGATAAAAAGTATCACACCACAAAGAAGAATAAACAGCGGAACACGCGTAACAGTTTTATGTTCAATGAATTCTTTTTCAAGCATAAATAGAAATGGACGCATTAGATTGACTCCTTTTGAAGTGAGATAAAGAGCTTAGCTAACGTGCCCTGTGGGATGTTCTCCATGTTTTCTTGTTTCACTATTCGGCCTTGTTTTAATATTAGAACATCCGTTAATAAGCGCTCAATTTCAGACACCTCATGACTTGCAATAATCAAACAGCGTTCACCCGCGTTAAACCAAGACGTTAAATGCTGATAAAAGGTATCGCGGTATAATAAATCCAATCCTAATGTAGGCTCATCTAAAATTAGTACTTTTGTATTTGTTGCAATCACGATGGCTAAATGAACTTGTACCTTCATGCCTTTAGATAGGCTTTTAATGGTACTTTTTAGCTTGATGTTGGTATTTGCTAAAACGGCAGTCGCTTTATCAATATTAAAACTAGGGTGAATGCCTGAAGTGTATTTTAATAATTGCGTTATGCTCATCCATTCGGGTAAAACATTTACATCTGAAATATAAGCAAGGTGCTGCATTAACTCAGCGTGTTGGTCGATAGGATGCAAGCCATTAATGCTAATGTCACCTTGATAGCGATGTGCACCGAGTAAGGCATTGATCAGTGTTGATTTTCCTGCGCCATTGTGACCGAGTAAACCTAAAACTTGCCCTGCATTAAGATCAAAACTGATGTCATTAATCGCTTGCTGATTTGAGTCAGAATATTGTTTAGATACGTGCTTTACATGAACAAGAGACGTCATTTTGTGCCTTTCATTGTTGAAGTTGCTTACTGTTATGGAGTGAAAATATCATAAAACGTTCATCGATACAGATAACTTTAATTATTAAACTTGGTTATTAGCGTAGATTGATAGCATATTAGCGTGGGATACGGTAAATTCGGTTCTCATAAGCTCATAAGCTCATAAGCTCATAAGCTCATAAGCTCATAAGCTCATAAGCTCATAAGCTCATTAGCACCAGAGGTCATCATGTTCAGTCAACGTCCCGTAAAACCTGCAAAAACTATTGATAACGTGTATGGCAGTGCTTTTTATCATCTTGAAGCCAAAGATAGAACTATTGATGAATTACGTAAGAAATTGATCGCTAAAACCGATAATCAAGAATGGATTGATACGGTTTTGAATGATTTAGTTGAACGTGGTTATTTAAAATCAGATAAGAACTTTGCGATTAATTTTGTTGAAATGGCCTTTAGTGGCGAAAAAGGCAGTCAGTTTATTTTGTCTAAATTGAGAGAAAAAGGGATCAATGAATCCATCGTTAATGACGCGATTGCGTATGTATCTAATCGCGATGAAGTGTGTGAAATAACATTATTGAATAACCGATTGGCTGATATGAATTTAGACTCATTATCGAGTGATAAACTATATGCTACCTTGACTAAATTTGGCTTTAAATCTGCCGATGTTCGAGAGGCAATCAAATCTCACCCAATCGCATCAGCACTGCCTTCTAAAATGCAAATAAAAGCCGATAAAGCGGATCTCGTTAAAGAGATAGAGAAGCTTGCCCGTAAGCTAAAAGGTAAGTCTGTTATTAAACGAGAGCTAAAACAAAAACTGATCGATATATCTACGTTTGATGAAGAAATTGAAAAGCTAGAGATGGATGGTTCGATTGATTTTTATGAGAACTGCCAAGCAAGATTAGATAAAAAACGCTTTGATTTGAGTAACTCAAAAGACAAAAGCAAAGCCTATGCGTATCTGTATTCTCATGGCTTTAGCTCTGATGAAATTAAAGAGACGTTGAATTAATGATATTGGAAATGGGTTTAAACTAACGGCTACAAAAAATAGAAAGATAAAAAAGCCCCATAGTTCGAGAGAGTGAACTATGGGGCTAAAAGTAGCCAAAAATCACAATGAATAGAAGAAGTAAATTTGTGATTTCATACGGATAATAATCCCACGAATGACATCTAAGAAAGCCATAAAGCCAACGGGTTTCTCTCCAGATATCCATGCTAAACCAACGGAGCCAACAGGAATATCATAGCCTTCACCTTCTTCCAGTTTTAAACGTACAAAGTGGTGCTTATTATTGACGTTTAATCCTGTCGTTTGGCGAACATTCATTTCTCGGCCTAGTAAATTACCTTGTGCTTCCCCTGTTGCCTCAACAATGCCTTCTACCTCAGCCACAAACACTTTTCCAGGATAAACCGGGCTAGAGAACTCAGCAGGACGACCAACCGTCACATTGCGTATTGCTTGATGATTAACTCGCATTAATACGTATTTTTCATTGGTGTACATTTGCATACGCGGAACGGCACCAATATATTGACCTTCACGCAGAATAAAGTTTGTTACATAACCATCAGCAGGGGCATAGACTTTAGTGTTGTCCAAATTCCATTGTGCTTGAGCGACGCTTTCTTTTGCACTTGCAAGCTCACTTTCTTTGGCTTTTACACCTAGCTTTGCGTTATCAAAATCAAGCAGTGCTCTTTCATTGGCAAGTTTGGCTTTATCTAGCTGAGCAATGGCACTTGCCACTTCGATTTCACCAATGGATACCAAGGTACCTTGTTCATCTAGCGTGCTTTGAGTAATGGTATTTTTTACTTTACTGTTTTGTTTAATATAGCGTTGTAATGTGAGTTTTTTGTACTTCAAATCTTGTTTTTTTGCTTCAATTTGTTTTTGGCTAACCACGATATCGCTTTCTGATGCGGTGATAGCTTGGCGTGCCAGTTTCACATTTTGCTGCGCAACTTCAAGCGCAATATCACTGGCTTCTAATGAGACTTCTGTTTTATTGAGTGCGATTTGATATAACTCATCATCAATCTCATAAACCAATTGGCCTTTTGTGATCTCTTGGTTTGGTTTCACGTGGATCTGAGTGACAACCCCTTTAATTTGCGTACTCGCAGGACGAAGTTGAATATGTGGAGATTGCACCACAGAGCCGCCAGAAAGATCCATCGGCGTGAAATTAAGTAAGCCCGCCCAGACAAATAATAGCCAAGATCCGCCACCAATATAAGCAAACCCTTGAGTAAATTTATTCCAAGGCATTCCAACCAGACGAAGAAGATAAATAAACAGAGCCCATACCGCTAATCCCTCAAGCATTGTGGTTCTCCTCTTGAGTTGGCTGCGTTGTGCCAGTTTCTGTTATTGGCGTTTGTGCTTGTGTCTGTGATGGTGAAGTTGGTTGATGCCAAATATCACGAATTTTAATTAATGCTTTTTCTGCATCGACAAAAGCACAAATCACGGCTAAAACCCAGACCCAATGCCAGACAAATCCTATCCAGGTGAGGGCAGTAATCAGTCCTATTTGTTGGTGTTGTTTACTGTGTGCTTTGTTGATTGGTAGTTCATGAAGTTTCCAGAAACCATACGCGATAGCGACAATACTTCCTATCATGACGACGCTCGCAGCAATATGCAGCCCAAGATCCTGACCTGATCCAACAAAGGGCATGCTGACTAAACTCATAAATGATGTACCTTAAATAATAATGAGCAGTAAGCATGAAGGTAAATAGAGTAATATGTCGATTGAATCTATTTTTATATATCAAACTATAGCTAACATTGATGTATTCGGATGTTTTTGTTTAGAGTTTAAAGCAATGTTTTTCTGTATTGAACCGGAGTAACGCCGTACATGCGCTTAAACGCAACAGAAAATGAAGCCGTCGTTTTATAGCCAACTCGGTGTGCAATTTCTTGCATTGATAAATCACTACCCATTAATGCGATAGCCTCATCACAAATGCTGTGGTGGACAATATCGGAAAAGGCAATGCTTTGATCTTGTAAGCGACGTTGAAGAGTAAGAGGTTTCATCCCCATTTTCTGCGCGACAAATTCAAGCGTTGGGAAACCATAAAACAAGGCATATTTAGTGAGTTCAAACACCACTTTTAATGTATCTTGGGGTTGTGGAATAAGCATATAACTCATGGCTTGTTCTACGGTAAATGCCTTTACTTGTGACGTCGGTAGCTTAAAGCGGCGAGGGCAAGTGATGTCTTTAACAGGAAACCAGACTTGAGTATTTGGACTGTTCCACACGATAGGGCAGTTAAAGATAGCCTCGATTTCTCCTGTTTTACCAATCATGTTACCTGATAAGTGAATGGCGACGGGTTGATAGTCATCGCCATGGAATAGTTTTAGTAATCGAACGAATGATCCCGCCGCCAAAATACTCTCATGGATACGAGCTTGAGGAAGCATTGTTGGCGTTAAAATTCGCCATTTTGCAATCGAGCCGCTAAGTAGCATATTGACTTGCACCCCAGACTGAAGCGCATTATGTATGGTGTTCATACGCTTGATTGCCATACCCAAATTGGTCGAGCTTGCTAGTAACTGCACAAAAGGGCCAAACTGTTTCAAACTGTCTGATTGTGTCAACTTTGCAGTGTACGCTGGATCTTGGGTTAATAATTCAATTTTACAGAGTAGCGCTTCGAGATCGCTTAATGGCATCAATTTTAGTTGATAATCAAATAAGTGAGGAGGCATATCAAAATCGGCATAGGTTAAACCATAATATTTCATAGCATGGTCTATCAGCATTTTTGCACTATGCACTCGCACGAGATAAGTTGCGTTTGGTTTAGCCATGAAGCCTCATTAAAAGTCACTTTTAAACAGCATTATATCTTACTGATATCAATATCTCATGCTACTATTTTGAACTTCATAATCGATATCATTGAGAGGCTATTTTGTTTAAAGGTAAATGGAGTGACGATATTCAAGGGGCTGCATTACACCCTGTTATCATTGAGATTATTCAGAAAGTAAAAGAGCAAACTGCCAACAATACAGAGGTTGGGAATTACCCATTATCTTATGATGAGTCGGTGTATTTTATTGTTGATGATAAAACCGAGTTAAGAGAAAAACGTCGCTCTGAAATTCATCATAAATACCTTGATGTACAATTGATATTAGAAGGCACAGAAACCTTTGGATACAGTGAATATCCGTTACTGTCGATTGAAGATGACTATCTTGAAGAGAAAGACATTGCTTTTAGCAACGACGTGAAAGATGAGCAATTTGTCACGTTAACGGCTGGAGAGTTTATTATCTTCACTCCTAAGCAACCACATCGCCCATTGGTTGCTGTTGATGATAAGCCGGCAGCAGTGAAGAAGCTGATTATTAAAGTGAACAGTGCGCTGTTGGTGTAGTGACTTCTTTAGAATAAATAAGCAAAAAGCCGATAATTACTTTGTATATGACAAGCAATTATCGGCTTTTGTCATTGAATAATAAGACATGGACGCTATTTATTTGGGCTGAGATTAAACCAAACTTACTTCTACATCACTTTGCACTTGGCTTGAACACGCAAGCGTATACCCTTGGGCAATGTCTTCTTCGCTCAGTGTTTCTATACTGGTTCGGCTTACTTCGCCTTTATCTACCTTACATTTGCACGAGCCACACATACCGCTGCGACAGGCGATAATGATCGGTACGCCACTTTCTTCTAAAACATCAGCGAGTGTTGAGCCTTTTGCTATTTCTTTTGAAACGCCAAATGCAGGGACTTCAAATTGAACCACACCAGATGGGTCTTCAGTGTTACTTACTTCGGCTTCAATAGGAGTAAAGCTTTCTTGAAAGAAGTGCGCCATATCTAAACCAAGGTTTTCGACATTGGTTTTCATGTCTTGCATAAATAAGTTAGGACCGCATAAGTAAACCGTGCGATCTGCTAGATCAGGACAAAGCGTATGTAACCACTCTTGATCTAGGCGTCCTTGTGGGTGAGTTGTCTCTGCATTATCTTTTAATAACAGTTTTAAATGAAAGTTGGCGTGAGTCTCATGTAGCTGCTCAAGTTCTTTAAAAAAGATGGTTTGTTCTTTGTTTTTTACCATATGGATAAAGGTAATATCGATCTCAATATCTTGAGCTATCCAAGTTTTTGCCATCGACATAACCGGTGTAATGCCACAACCGGCACTTAATAACGCGACTTTTTTTCTTGGTTCACAATCGATTGAGTTGAATGGACCTGTAGGTGCTAAAACGGCAACCTCGTCCCCTTCACTTAGTTGATCAATTAAGTAGTTTGATACTTTGCCGCCATCAACACGTTTAATGGTTAATTGCAGAAAATCTTGATTTGGTATTGAGCTGATAGAGTAGGCGCGATATTCCATCTTACCTTCAATTTCAATACCGACACTAATAAATTGACCCGGTTTAAAATCAAAGCTTTCTTGATGTTGGCTTGTCAGTTGTAAGCTAATGGTATCAGTGGTTTCAAACCATTTTTTATTACAACGAAGTTGAACTGGGGTTATTGGCCAAATAAATTGTGTCATGTTTTTTCTCTATTACTTAGAAGTTATTGCTCGCTTTATAGCGAAAAATGCCCCAGATAACTGAGGCATAAATTAGTAAAACTAAGCGTAGATTACGCCGTTAAAATCGTTTTTAGATCGTCTTCAACCGTCGTGATACTACGCATATCAAACTTATCTTGAATAATCGCAAGTAGGTTATCGGTTAAGAACGCAGGGGCAGTCGGGCCTGTGTAAATGCCTTTTACGCCAAGAGCAAATAGAGTTAATAGGATAACAATCGCTTTTTGCTCGAACCAAGAAAGTACCAGCGTTAATGGAAGTTCGTTAATGCCACAATCAAACTCTTTTGCTAGTGCAAGTGCGAGTTGAATAGCTGAGTAAGCATCATTACATTGACCAACATCCAATAAACGCGGGATACCATTAATATCGCCAAATTGATTTTTGTTGAAACGGAATTTACCACAAGCAAGCGTTAGGATAATTGAATCGTCAGGTACTTGAGCGGTAAAGTCGGTAAAGTAGCTACGCTCTGCTTTGTCACCATCACAGCCACCAACAAGGAAGAAGTGGCTGATGTTGCCTTCTTTAACTTGTTCAATAACCGCAGGTGCAGCTGCCATTAGTGCGTTACGACCAAATCCAACCGTGATCATTTGTTCTATTTCGTTATGCTTAAAGCCTTCTTGCGCTAATGCACAATCAACAACCGCTGTGAAATCGTCACCTTCTAAGTGAGCAACACCAGGCCAGCCTACGATACTACGAGTAAATAGACGATCTGCATATTGACCTACATTTGGGTTCAATAGGCAGTTTGATGTCATTACGATAGCACCAGGGAAGTTAGCAAATTCTTTTTGCTGGTTCTGCCATGCACTGCCGTAGTTACCTACAAGGTGAGGGTATTTTTTAAGCTCAGGGTAAGAGTGAGCAGGAAGCATTTCACCGTTGGTGTAAACGTTAATGCCTTTGCCTTCCGTTTGTTGAAGGATTTTTTCTAAGTCATGTAAGTCATGGCCAGAAACCAGAATACATTTACCTTCGATAGTTTTTACGTTTACTTGTGAAGGCTCTGGGTGACCAAATGTTTTTGTTTCACCGGCATCTAGCATTTCCATTACACGGTAGTTCATTAGGCCAATTTTCATTGAACAATCTAATAACTCACCAAGATCGGTAGGATCAGTGCCTAACCACGCCATGATTTCATGATATTCAGCAAACACCGCGTCGTCAGTTTGACCAAGAACACGAGCATGCTCCATGTAAGCGGCTGCGCCTTTTAGGCCGTATAGACAAAGTAGACGTAGACCAATCACATCTTCATGCTCTGAATCGTGACCACGGTTAACGGCCGCTTGTGGTGCCAATGCGATTAATTCTTCTACGTTGGTTGGTAAATCAAATAGTGCTGCAGGAGAAAGCTCAGATAATTCAGTGTTTGATAACAATGCCGCTGCACGAACTTGTTCTTCAAGTTGTTTTTTGTAAGCGTGTGCTTGCAGTGCGAATTCGATAACACGCTCAGGGTCAAAGTTAACGTTTGTTAGTGTTGCGAAGAAGGCTTTTGGTGCCCAGTGATCGATCTCATCAATCACTACATTTACTTTACGACCTTGTTCTGCCCAGAAAGAAACACCTTGTAGTGTGTAAACTAGAATATCTTGTAAGTCAGATACTTCTGCTGTTTTACCACACATACCTTGTGCAAAAGAACAGCCTTTCGTTGTCGGTGTTTGAATTGTTTGCTCACATTGGATACAGAACATAGTTGGAACTCCAGTCATTGAATACATATTGTTCAAATCCTGTTAGGTCAGTGCGTTTTGCTACCTTGAGCAAATTGCTGAACTAATCGAGACTTGACTCTACATTGATGGGTTCTCTATTGCACAGGGCGTGCCATGCTTAAGTTATTGATTTACAGTGTTTTTATTTTCTTTTCTTTACGTGCGGATGTATTTATGACATCGTGCTTGTTGTGATAAATACATCATCAGGTTAAATAAGGTTGTTTTATAAACCAAATTTCTTACCCATGCGGTACAAATTTCCTCTGTCCATTTGCAAAAATTCAGCAGCTTGTGACCATGTTCCATTCGATTCGGATAAAGCGTGCTCAATTAATTGTTTTTGGTAGCTTTCGACTAGCTCTCGCATAGGTTTACTTTCTTTAGGTAGAAAGGCTGTTGTTATTTTTACATCGTCGGTGTGTTCAACGTCTCCTAGAAAGTGTGCAAGAGTAATGCTCGTGTCGCTGTCTTGTATCGCTCGAAGCCCAGCACGCATTAACGTATGTTCAAGTTCTCGTACATTTCCTAACCATGGACTGTTTTCTAAATGCGTTAAGGTTCGTGGATGAATATGAAGATTCGGAACGTTAAATTGAGTGCGAACTTTGTCTAATAAATACCCTGCCAATACTGAAATATCACCCTCACGATCGCGCAGTGGGGGAACGTTAATTGGGAATACATTTAAACGGTGAAACAAGTCAGCTCTAAAGCGTCCTGTTTCTACTTCGTGCGCTAAGTTTCGATTGGTGGCTGCGATGATGCGTACGTTTACCATGACGTTTTTATCTGAGCCGACACGCTGCACTTCACCTTGTTGAATCACACGTAATAATTTGGCTTGAATTAGTAGCGGTAACTCGCCAATTTCATCCAAAAATATGGTGCCGTTATCCGCCAATTCAAACTTACCGGCTCGATGGTTATTTGCGCCAGTAAATGCGCCTTTTACATGACCAAATAATTCACTTTCCGCGAGAGACTCTGGCAGTGCTGCACAGTTTACATAAATCATCGCTTGCTCATTACGCAGAGATTGCTCGTGAACAGAATGAGCGACCAACTCTTTGCCTGATCCGGTTTCACCACTGATGAGTACTGCGTAATCAGAAGAGGCTACCATCTTGATATTATTACGTAATCGGTCAATTTGAGGGCTAATCCCAATCAATTCACCTTTTTGATTTCGGGCTTGTTGAATTAACGCTTGATTGATTGATTTCTGTTGCTGGTTACTGTTTTTTAGCGTTTCTATTAGTGCCTTATTATGCAAGGTGGCCGCGGCCAAGGCCGCAAAGGTTTCGATGGTGATGTTATCTATCTTTTTAAACGCCCCCACCTCTAAAGCGTCTAAAGTTAATACGCCAACCAAGGTGTCTTCCACATACAAGCTACAACCCAGGCAATCATGTACTTCAATACTGACGTGTTCATCCACCAATAATAAGCCATCAAAGGGGTCTGGTAAGTCTGAATTGGATTCAAAACGGACAGGGTGCTTGCTCTCTAAAATGGCTTGTAATCGAGGGTGTACTTTTGGTGGAAAACAACGACCTAATACGGCGGTGGACAGTCCTTGAACGGCGACAGGTTTTAAGCAGCCATCATGGTCTAAGACAAACAAAGCACTGGCATCACAAGGGAACACCTGATGAATCGAAGAGATTAAGCGTTGGTAGTGCAAATCACTGGATAAGTTAGAGCTAAGATCTAGAGCGATTTGAAGTAAGACTTTTTCGATAGAAGGTTTCATTGCATGCACCAATAGAAAGCTGAGAAGTTAGGATATTAGGTGATGTTAAAAATACATCATTAACTAGTATGGTTCAATCTTAGATGGATAATGAATTAGCGAATAAAATGGTTGTTTGGTTTATTTCTCTTCTGATTTCCCTTTCATTCTCAACGCCACATTAACCAATGCGATTAATACAGGAACCTCAATCAGAGGGCCAATTACACCGGCAAACGCTTGATCTGAGTTCAACCCAAATACCGCAATAGAAACCGCAATCGCTAGCTCAAAGTTATTACCTGTTGCGGTAAAAGCGATAGAGGCGTTCTTATCATAAGGAATGCCCATTTTCTTACCGATAAAGAAGCTAGAGAAAAACATTAAGACAAAATAGATCGTTAGTGGAATAGCAATGCGAACCACGTCCATTGGTAGCTCAAGGATCATTTCACCTTTTAAGCTAAACATAAGAACAATAGTACCAAGTAACGCAATCAAAGTGATTGGTGAGATTTTTGGAATGAAAACCGTGTTATACCATTCTTCGCCTTTTTGTGAGACTAAGATCTTACGGCTTAAGAAACCAGCAAGGAAAGGGATACCCAAATAGATAAGCACACTTTCTGCGATGTCCATCATAGAGATATCAACGACCATGCTCTCATAACCAAACACTGGTGGAAGTACACTGATGAATAACCACGCCATTAAGCTGTAAGTAACGATTTGAAACGCAGAGTTAATCGCCACTAATGCCGCGCCATACTCTTTATTACCACCGCCAATGTCGTTCCAAACTAATACCATAGCAATACAGCGAGCTAGGCCAATAAGGATGATGCCAACCATATAACCAGGGTGATCGCCTAAAAATGTCAGTGCTAAGATGAACATTAATATTGGACCCACAATCCAGTTCATAACAAGCGATAATGTGATGGCTTGTTTGTCTTTTACAACGCTACCAAGTAGGTTGTAGTTCACTTTAGCTAATGGCGGATACATCATTAAAATCAGGCCAATAGCGAGAGGAATATTGGTTGTTCCTACCGACATGGATTCATTCCATTCTGCAACTTGAGGAAACTGGACGCCAATGAAAACGCCGATAGCCATCGCTAGAAAAATCCATAGTGTTAGATATCGGTCAAGAAAACTGAGCTTAGGTTGCATAAAACCTCCTTACGGTTTTATCTAATAAATTATTGGTTTCGTAAATAGTGCTGTATCAATCGAGTATCGTCGAATTGCGATTGATATAGCTAAAAATAATCACGTTCTTATTCATACAGATTATAGGTGTTAAATAAGTAACGTGATGATGTTTAAACTTGTAATGTTGGGAATTACATTAAAATTTGATTGGTTAATTGATCAAATTGAGCAATGCATTCTCGGTTAATTCGGTAACACATTTTTGGTGGTATAGATTCAGCAGTAATAAAGCCTGCTTGTTTCAATACACGTAAATGCTCTGATACGGTTGATTGTGCTAAGCCGAGTTCAGAAACTAAATCACTGTTTAAACAGCCACCTGATTTTTCTAATGTTGATAAAATCTTCAGAATACGAACACGAGCAGGGTGCGCTAATGCTTTAGCGAGTGTTGCAAATTCTTTTTCTTGCTTCAGATCTTGTTCCGAAGTTGAAAAGGTACACTTGTCTGTCGGTTGGCATTGAGTTGTCATTATCAGTTCGCTAATTAATCGTAAAAACACGATTAATATAGTCGGATTAAAAAAGAATATCAAGTAATGAAGATTGAAAAATAAATGTTATTGCAAAAGAAAAGTGATTAAGCTAAAAAATTGTTTGTTAAATAGTCCTGTTCCTATTTTTATAGGTGTCGTAAGGTAGCGACTATAACTTATTTTATGGACCATACACATGGCTAGACTCGCAATGGCAATACAAGCCTTATTGGCAATTTCAATTTTTTATCTTGGTTATACTATTTATTCATTTACCCATTCGATTAATACCGTTGTAGATAGCTACCCTGAGTTGATGAAAGAGATAAATAAGACGGCTGATAAACTTGAAATAAACCAATGGTTACTATTGGCAAAACATATTGAAGAGTTGACCCCTCAAGTATTAACTCTAGTCAGTGAGGTTAAAAGTACTGTCAATAACGTAAACCAAACGATAGCGTCGGTAGACCGTAAAATCCCATTGATCCTTAATGAAGTAAAATCTATTCGAACTGAATCCTTGCCTGATGTTATTACGGTAATGAACGCAGTAAATGAGAAGACAGTGCCAACCGCATTGGTAGAATTAAAACATTATCGTGAACAAGTATTTCCTAAAGCGTTTGTTGAAAGTAAGGGATACCGCGTAACCACCATTCCGGCGATCATTAACGAATCAGAAAGATTACGCAATGAAATTCCACCTATCATGTTAAAAGCGGATCAGATTATTGATAAAACGGAAGAGCTTTCTCAGCTAGCGACACAAGGGGCGGTAAAAGGTGTGATTTTATCACCGTTTAATTTATTAAGAGAAGCGGGTACAGAGCTCCAATCTAAAGTGCAGCAATAGTAATATCAATCCCAGTCATGAATAGATAAAAAAACCGATCATAAGATCGGTTTTTTTTCATTTTATAACCTGTAGATATGGTGATGACGTGGCTAATTAAAGCTCGCCAACTGTCGCCCAAACGGCAGCTAATACGTCTTGACCAAAGGCAACGCTTCGCTCTGGAGACCAACCATAAAGCTCATCAGCGTGGCTAATGTGATCTTTAAATGGCATTTCAACAGTATAAGAAAGACATTTGAATTGTTCGCCTACCCAGTTAGAGCCAACCGTTAAGTTTGCTGTACCCGGAGCGTCTTTATCGTAGCCAATGTCATCTTGGAACTCAGGCGTGATAACCAGTAATGCTTGCTTGAATGTGGTTTCAAGTTTCGCAATACGTTCATTGTAAGAAGGAATACCTTCACTACCGGCAACGAAGTTGTATGGAATTGCTTCATCGCCGTGAATGTCTAAGAACATGTCAACGCCTGTGGCTAACATACGTTCACGAACTAAGAATACTTCAGGTGATCTTTCCATTGATGGTGTTTGCCATTCACGGTTTAAGTTCACGCCAATGCTGTTAGTACGTAGGTGTCCACGGATACTGCCATCTGGGTTCATGTTAGGAACGATGTGGAATACCGCGCTATCAAGTAGGGCACGACCAACGGTGTCAGTTTCATCTAATAAACGAGATAGTAGACCTTCAATGAACCATTCCGCCATTGTTTCACCAGGGTGTTGACGGCCGGTGATCCAAATGTTCTTTTTGCCTTCTTCTGGTTCACCAATCGTTAGAATACTGATGTCGTTATTGTCCAACGTAACGCCCAGAGTTTCTAATTGGCAGCTGTGGTGCGTTTGTGCACCGTGCAATAAATCTTGGTGACGATCGTACGAGTAAGGCGCAAAGTACGCGAAGTACATTGAACGGTACTCAGGCATAACGTTAAAGCTAAGCGTATCACCATCAAATTTAGTCGGGATACGGAACCACTTTTCACGATCATAAGAAGCAACCACATCGTAGTCTTGCCAACCTTCTGGATAAGCAGATTTTGCTAACCCTAAAATCTTAAATGAATGCTGCTGTTGAGGTTGGCTTTCTAGACGAAAATGAAACCACTGAGCGATCTCAGTTTGGTTATCAGCAGGAATAGTTAACTGAATATCATCAGGCGTATTCGCTGCGACTACATGGATATTACCACTTTCAAAATTACTGAATATTTTCATTTATATACTACTCAAATTATAAATATAGTGATTATTAGTCTACGCTTAGTTCAGCGCTTCATTCAATACTTTAGTTAAACGACCTACCGCTTCAACCAACTCTTCAGCATTAGCATTAGTAAAGTTTAAGCGTAATGCAGAGGGTGTGCCTTCTGGTTTTGGATAAAAAACAGGGCTTGGTACAACCGCAACGCCATTAGCGATTAATGTTTTAGCTAGGGCAAACGTATCGCAATCTGGAATAGATAACCAAATAAACATACCGCCATCTACTGGGTTCAGTACGCAGGTTTCAGGCAATTGCTTTTGTAGCTCTGCGAATAAAACATCATAACGTTGTTTGTATAGTGACTGAATTTGTTCCATATGCAGACCAAAATCAGGGTGTTTTAATAGGCCAACCAATAGGGCTTGCATTGGGACACTTGAATGTAAATCCGCCCCTTGTTTTACTTTGATCAGTGGTTCTAAGTAGCTTTTCTTACCTGTTACCGCACCAATTCGTAAACCCGGAGAGGCAATTTTTGAGAATGAACGCAGTACGATAGAATCGTCAGGGCAGAAGGTTGACACCATTGGCAGTGCTTCACCGGTAAAACGCAGTTCACGGTACGGGGCATCTTCAATGAACGCGACTTTGTATTTAATACACAACTCAGCCACTTTCTTACGTGTTTCTAACGACCAACATACACCAGTCGGGTTGTGAAAATCAGGCACGGCGTAAAACATTTTTGGTGACTCTTGAATAAAGCACTGTTCTAGCTCTTCAAGATTAGGGCCAAACTCGGTTTGAGAAATGGTTGCGATGTTCGCTTGCACTAAACCAAAGACCTGCATTGCCCCAAGGTAGCTCGGTGCTTCCATAACAACGGTATCATTTGGATTAACATAAGCACGAGCGATAAGGTCTAAGCCTTGTTGAGAACCTGTACAGATCATCGGCATGTGTGTTTCTGGTAATTGGTACATTTCTGTCAGTAGGTCTAACAGAGGGCCGTAACCTGCTGTTGCACCGTATTGAAAGACTTCTGGCATATCAGATAGGCTTTCTAATGTCGGTTTCATTAAATCAATTGGGAACGTTTTCTCATCAGGTAATCCGCCTGCGAGAGAGATAACATTCTTGTCCGTGGCTGCTGCTAAGATCTCTCTGATGTAAGAAGATTGGATCTGTTGCAATGAATGAGCTATTTCCATATGTGTTCCCATTATTATCTTATTTATTTTATCTCTTGATAGTACAAGGCGTTGATTAACTTTGTTTGTCCGTTTATGCTTATAAATATGTCCATTTATGCTATTTTAAATTTATGAGCCAACAACACATATCAAGAATTAATGATGTCTTGTTTTATATTCATCAAGATATCAGCCAAGAGCTTGCAGCAAAAGACTTAGCTGAAGTTGCCGCTTACTCTGAACAGCATTTTCATCGCATCTTTAAACAAGTGGTTGGGGAGTCTATTCATCAGTATATTCGTCGAACACGCATGGAATATGCAGCGAATCAGCTAATGTTTGATACGAAATCGACCGTTTTGGATATTGCGAATACATGTGGATTTAGTTCACTGTCTTCATTTAGTCGAGCGTTCAAATCAACCTTTGATATGTCTCCGGGAGAGTGGCGTAAGCATGATTTACAAATATCAGATAAGCCGTATTTAAAAGATCCAGAAATTGCAGCAGGGTACTTGGCGGTTGCTGATAGAGATTTACCGCCGCCTAAAATTATTGAAGTCCCTGAGTTATTAGCCGCCTATGTTCGACATGACGGTTATAACCGCTCTATCAGAAACGCGTGGTTAATACTTAAAGCGTGGGCGAATTCAGAGAACCGAGACTTCTCGACACAATTTGGTTTGCATCATTCAAACCCTGCGTGGGTCAATCTCGATAGATGCCGTTATGTGGCGTGTATTGCGATAGATAAACCGTTGAAATATCGTGGGGTAGTGAACCAAATGGTGATCCCTGGTGGGTTACATGCGGTGTTTCGATTACAAGGTATTTATGGTCAATTGTTACCACAGATCAGTACGGTATTAGAGCAATGGTTGCCGGCGTCAGGCTTTAAACTTAGATCAACACCGGCGTATGTTCGTTATCACAAAAATCATTTTTTAAACGAAGAAGAAGAGTTTGAACTCGATTTTTACCTGCCTATTAGCTTTTATTGAGGATGTGATTAGAGAGTGAGGTTTTGCTATTAAGTAATGCATCCCATATGATGAAAGTAACGATTACTGATATTAATATAAAGGGATTAAATTATGTCAGAAGAAAAAGCGATACTTTATTACGTCTATGATCCAATGTGTTCATGGTGTTGGGGCTACAAGCCGGTATGGGAGAAAGTAAAACAAGCTATCTCTAATGATATCGAAATCGTTTATGTTCTTGGTGGATTAGCGCCAGATTCCTCTGAACCAATGCCACAAGAGATGCAGATACAAATCGCCTCATATTGGCAGAAAATTGAAAATTATTTAGGGACTTCTTTCAATCATGATTTTTGGGAGAAAAACACACCGCGCCGTTCTACCTATCCTTCTTGTCGTGCCATTCTTGCTGCACGATCTCAAGGCGCTGAATTAGCGATGCTTGAGGCGATTCAAAAAGCGTATTATTTAGAAGCGAAAAATCCAAGCGATAATGAGGTTCTACTTTATTGCGCTAGAAGCATTGACTTAGATATGACGAAATTTGAACTGGATTTATTGTCGCCAGAAACACATCAAGCGCTACTCGATGAAATCACATTTTCTCGCTCAATTGGAAAAAATGGCTTTCCTTCTTTATTTTTCAAAACCAAGGATGAGTTAACAGAGTTCCCAATTGATTATGAAAAATCAGAAGGAACCATAGGCTTGCTCAAAAGTCGTCTATATTAAGAATAGTAACTCTCTTGATTTTCTAAATGGATAAGGAATTAAAGATGAAAAATGAATACACCCCACCAAAAATTTGGGTCAATGACACTGATGGCGGTAATAAATGGGCAAATATAAACAGCCCTGAATCAGGTGCAAGGCATGAGAAAAAGCTTCCAGTAGGTGAGCATTCTTTACAGCTTTATTCTTTGGCGACACCAAATGGACAAAAGGTAACTATTCTTTTAGAGGAGTTATTAGCACTAGGCATTAAAGAAGCAGAGTATGATGCGTATTTGATTAATATTGGCGAGAGCGATCAATTCTCATCAGGCTTTGTGGATGTTAATCCAAATTCAAAAATCCCAGCATTAGTGGATCACTCGATTGATCCTGAAGTTCATGTTTTTGAATCCGCTTCTATTTTAGTTCATCTTGCTGAAAAGTTTGGCCAGTTTTTACCAAAAGAAGGCAGTGCAAGAACACAAACCTTTAATTGGTTATTCTGGGCGCAAGGCTCTGCACCATTCTTAGGTGGTGGTTTTGGGCATTTTTACGCGTATGCTGATGAAAAACAAGAATACCCAATCAACCGCTTTTCTATGGAAGCAAAACGCCAACTAGACGTACTTGATAAGCAACTTGCTAAAAATACTTACGTTGCAGGGGAAGAATACAGTATTGCTGATATGGCGATTTGGCCGTGGTATGGCAACTTGGTATTAGGTAACTTGTATGATGCTGCCGAGTTTTTGCAAGTAGAAAGTTATACCAACGTAGTGCGCTGGGCAAAAATGCTTGAAGCCAGAGAAGCAGTACAGCGCGGTAAAATTGTCAATCGTGGGTGGGGCGAAGAGTGGGAGCAAGTACCAGAGCGTCATTCTGCTGAAGATATTGATATGGTATTAAAAAAACAACCTAAGTAATTGTATTTATAGGTTATCTATTTGAAAAAAGGCGACAGTATTATGCTGTCGCCTTTCTTTATATTCGCTATAGTTCGCTTTATGATATTAAGGTCTACGGGTTACATTTCAAATAAGAAGTAGTAACCATAACCAACCACAAAGGCAGGGACTGCTGAGTAGAAGGTCGCGACCATTGCGGCTTTTGGTGCTAATGCAATCGCAGGGAAAAGTGCATCACCGTCGTTTGATATTGAATTTGAAAGCTGTGCTGACATCGGCATTGCGCCTGATAAGTATAAACTAGTCACTAAAATCTGAGGACCACAGCCCGGCAGTAAACCAATAGCTAAACCAATCAGTGGCATCCACATACCGTAACCTAAGAATACCGTGTGTAAATCAATGCCAGAAAAGTAGGTCGTTAGTTCAAAAATTAAGAAAGCCACAATCACCCAAGCTGAGACAAAGTTAGTGTCTTGTGCTGCTTTTTGCATAGGGTGGGAGGTTACACATTTATTGTCTTCAGAAACCGTTGATTGATAATCACTGATCTCTTTAGTTAATGACCATAACAGCATACTACCAATAGATAATACCGCACCTATCCACTCAATCGTGTGCTCAGGAACATGAAGCAATTGGTTAATATCGACTTGGAAAGAGCCTAATACCGCAACGATAGTCGCAGGAACTAATACCCACTTCCAAAATGCACCTTGTAGATTGATAGCCTTAACTTGTAAGCAAGGAATATCACGTTTAGGTTCTACAATGTCTTTCGCTTCTGGGCGTAAAAAGTCGTCTTTATGCAAGGCGTTTACGATGATGCCAGATACGGCACCAACAACCACACCTAACACCATCACACCAAATCCGACTTTGGGTTGTGCTGCAATCAATAAGAAAGCCGCATCACCCATGGTAGCCGTTAAAACAGCAACCACTGACCCAAAGCCTACTTTGCCACTAATGTATTGAGTGGTAACAACGATAGCGCCGCCACAGCCCGGTAATGCACCAAGTAAAGAAGAGAAAACAACTTGGTTGGTACGAGATTTATTATATAAGGCCGTAATGCGGCTGGTTTTACTCATAATGTTAGATAGGTAATGATAAATGACCAACGTGAAAGCCACATAAGTAGAAACTGCCCAAAATGCATCAGAAAGAGTAGTGACAGTGATGGTGCGTGTTGTTTCCGCCGTGACTAACGCGAGTAATGTAATAGGCAATAATAGACGCTTGTGTTGCAGTGAGAACTGCGAAAATGAGAATGATTGTGAGAATGAATTAGTAGTCATCATAATTATAAAGCCATCAGTAAATGCGAATGATTATTAGTATATGTAAATGAGAGTTATTATCAACTATCATTTCAATAGTTTTTACCGATGAATAAATGATTGGTCATCGTATAAATTATGATATGACTAATCGTTAGAATAAAAATCTGCATAGATATTTGATTACAGAGAATAGTTAATTAAAAGTGCATAAATGTTAAATAAAAGTTGTGATTGTGCGCTTGTTTGATGAGATTAAATGCTGCTGACTGAGTTTAATTTGCTACTATCAGCCAAATAGATTGAGTCAAAGAACTCAATACGCAGTAAAGAACAGTCATGAGGGAATATATGAAAGCAGTTGAAGCGAACTTTGATGGTCTTGTTGGGCCAACGCATAACTACAGTGGTTTATCGGTTGGAAATATTGCCTCTAAAAATAATAAATCAGGTGCTTCCAATCCAAAACAAGCGGTGAAGCAAGGCTTAGAAAAGATGAAAGCTTTGCATGATATGGGGTTTGTTCAAGGGGTATTAGTACCTCAAGAACGCCCTGATATTGCTACGTTACGCCGTTTGGGTTTTTCTGGGTCAGACGCGAATGTATTGCAACAATCACATCAATATTCTCCTCAGTTACTCGCGGCTTGTAGCTCAGCCTCAAGTATGTGGACAGCAAACGCAGCGACAGTATCCCCAAGCTCTGATACGGCGGATGGAAAAATTCACTTTACGCCCGCAAACCTCATTAATAAATTTCATCGCTCAATTGAAGATGAAGTGACAGGTAATATTCTAAAAGCCACTTTTGCTGATGAAAAACATTTCGCACATCACGAAGCCTTACCACACAGTGATTACTTTGGTGATGAAGGTGCAGCAAACCATACGCGCTTTTGTAATGAGTATGGCGAGCAAGGTGTCGAGTTCTTTGTGTTTGGTAAGAGTGCGTTTAATGACAGTTACCCTGCACCTAAAAAATACCCTGCGCGACAAACACTGGAAGCCAGTGAAGCGATAGCAAGAACACACGGTTTGCGTGATAAATTTACTGTGTTTGCACAACAAAACCCTGATGTTATCGACCAAGGGGTTTTCCATAATGATGTTATTGCTGTCGGTAATAAGAATACGTTATTTTGTCATCAACAAGCGTTTTTGAATCAAGAACAAGTGAAGTCTGATTTAAGTGCTTCTTATGGTTCTGGCTTTAATGTTATTGAGGTTCCAACTGATAAAGTCTCTCTTCAAGATGCCGTAGAAACGTATTTGTTCAATAGCCAATTAGTAACAAAGTCGGATGGTAAAACCTTGATCATTCTTCCACAACATTGTCGTGAGAACCCAAGAGTGTGGGCTTATTTAAACGAGCTTGTGGAGCAAAAGCGTGGCATTGATGAGCTACATACCTTTGATTTAAAACAGAGTATGCAAAACGGGGGGGGGCCAGCGTGCCTTCGTTTACGTGTGGTATTAAATGAAGCAGAGCAAAAAGCGGTGAATCAACATACTTTGATGAACGATCACCTGTTTACAACGCTAAATCAGTGGGCTGATAAACATTACCGTGACCGTATTGGCGATAATGATCTTGCAGATCCTCAATTGTTATTAGAATCACGAGCTGCATTGGATGAGTTAACTCAAATCATGCAGTTAGGTTCAGTGTATCCGTTCCAAAAATAAATCCAAAAATAAGGCCTTAAAGTCGTTGCTTTCAAGTTAACGAGTTTAAGGCTTTTTTGTATTTATAATCCTTGAGGTTTACATTGTAAATCCCCGATATAGCTTGATGTGCGTGTAATTTATCTAGTCCGTGCAAACACTCATTAAGTCGTCTACAAAGTAATTAAGTGCTCGTTCTTCAATCAATCTTATTTTCTGTTGCTGCGCTTCAGTCAGCATGTGATACATACTTGCTGCGCCAAAATCACCAAAGATAATATTCGCCTCTTCATCAAACAAGGTGTTGTGTGCGTATAAATCCCCATGGCAGACTTGGTTATCATGCAGGTGTTCAAACACGTTACGCATTTCTGCAACCATCTTATTGATGTGCTCTAACGATAAGCTAAACCCTTCAGGGAAAGTATCACGAGTACAGCTTTCTAAACTTGGTGGTAAACCCAGGTTTTTGTAATGCGGTGGGATCAAATTCATGATCAACGCTAAGTAATTATCTTCACTCACTTGCGCTAATGATTGCACTACGCTTGGGTGATTGCCCACTTTTAAACACGCTTGTAATTCATCTTCTGGGTAGCCATCACTCGTTACTTCGCCTTTAAAGACTTTAACAGCAATCTCTTGTGGGAAATCCGTTTGTTCGTTATTCCAATGTGCTTTAGAAATCACACCAGATGCACCTTGGCCTAATACGTTTTCTAAGGTGTAACTTGAAGACGCAAGACTCGGCACTGACTTTACTTTTAAATCTGATTTACAGAATGGATTTCCCGCAAAGGCAAACCACGCCAGTTTTGGTAAATCCAACAATTGCTCTGGGCATTCGACTAACTGGTTTGCTGAAATTCGCAATAACTCAAGATTGTGTAGCTGAGATAAATTGGCTGGTAGCTCAGTTAGGTTATTACCCGCTAATGCTAGCTTCTGCATTAAGTGGCAGTTACCTAATGAGTTTGGCAATGCTTCAACTTGGTTATCCGTTAAGATCAACCAACGCAGTTTCGGTGGAAAGGCATCTTCAGGAATATGCTGAATTTGACACGATTTGAATCCAATCATCTCAAGATTTGGACACTGCGCCAGAGCATCAGGGAACACAGTAAATGGATTGTTTGATGCAAAGAAGATCTTCAATTTAGGTAATTGAGTGATTTCAATCGGTAGCGTAGTTAGTTGATTATTCGATAAATCTAAGATTTCCAATGAGTCAGCAAGGGATAAGATTTCAAGTGGAAACTCTGTTATCCCTTCACTTAATTGTAATCGAGTAATACCTTGTAATTCGCCGGATTGTAACTGCGCTAATGTATGCAAACTTCTCTACCTATTGTCGTTTATATATGAGGCTTATTGGAAAGTGTCATTTGGAATGAACCGTCTCAAAATTTAGCGCTGATTGTACGGTGTTTTAATGTGAAAATCTAATAACAGCGAATGTAGATTAATGCCGCGTCATCCTAGGTGACAAGATGTGATCAAGCGATGTAAATGGATTGTATTGAATAGGTGTGATAAAAAGAATAATAACGACAAGTGATCTTTTTCATCACAGTAGCTGTATATAGTCTACATACTAAGTTAAGGGAGTTAACGATGATTAAAAATACGATGAGAACACTACTTGCAGGGATAAGTTTGTTAGCACTTAGTGGTTGTTTAGGTATGCCAAAAGGTGTTGAGCCTGTTTCAGGCTTTGAGTTAAATCGTTATTTAGGTAAATGGTACGAAGTGGCACGGTTAAATCATTCTTTTGAAGAAGGGTTGAGTAAAGTCAGCGCCGAGTACAGCATTAATGAAGATGGAAGCGTTAAGGTCATTAACCGAGGCTATTCAAAAAAAGATCAAGAATGGAATGAGGCAGAAGGGAAAGCTAAGTTTATTGATGCAGAAGATCAAGGCTATCTTAAAGTCTCGTTCTTTGGGCCTTTCTACGGGTCATACGTGGTGTTTGAGCTAGATAAAGAAAACTACCAATATGCGTTTGTATCAGGCCCTGATCTTGATTACTTGTGGTTGTTATCTCGAACTAAAGACGTTGACCAAGAAGTGATTGAGCGTTTTGTATCAACAGCTCAATCTCTAGGTTTTAAAACAAATGAACTTATTTTTGTTGAGCAATAATTGATTGTCGCGTTAGTTAATGGGGTTTGGGAAATCCAACTGATTAACTAGCGCGCTAATTTATGATGCGCTCGTGAAAAATGTCCCGCACAAAATGCACCCACAATAGATAATTCGCCAGCAAGGCATAATGCCGCACACACTTCCGCAAGTGCTTGAGATTTACCTGAACCGTGTAGTCCCATGATTTCCAAACAGGCTTTTTGACTTGGTAATCCGGTACCACCGCCAACCGTTCCTAGCATTAGATTTGGTAGTGTTACACTTGCGTATAATCCACCATCTCTATCCACTTCAATTCGCGTCATACCAACGGCAGATTCAGCAACACACGCCGCATCTTGACCGCACGCAATATATAGCGCAGCCAGTGCATTAGCATAATGAGCATTAATGCCAATCGTGCCACTGAGCGTTGCCCCCACAGTACTCATTTGAGTAAATTGCATCATTTTTTCTGGTGTGGTGTGCAGATATTTCTTAACCAGTTCGGCTGGAATATGCACTTCAGCAGTCACCTTTTTACCGCGAACGCTACGAAGAGACTGGCTACAGGCTTTTTTGTCGCCTGATAAGTTGCCATCTAAATACGCATTTTCAGGCGTGATCGGGGAGTTATCCATGATGAATTCAAAAATAGCGTTAGTCGCAATGGTCACCATGTTTTGACCAGAAGCGTCACCGGTTAAAAATTCAAACACTAAATAAACGTGATTGGCTTCAATACTGATATTAATGTCGCTGAGTTTACCGTGAGAAGTGGTGGCTTCAGCTAATTGTTTGAACGTATCGTATTGAGTGACGGCCCACGCCACAAATTGTCCAGCTTCGGCTAAGTTGTAAAACGCAAATGCAGGAGTGCGAGTTACGCCTTCATTTAATAACATGGCACTTGCACCACCGCAGGCAGTGATCAGCTGTGAACCTCGGCTATAAGAAGCGACTAATGCAGCCTCTGTCGTCGCAAGGGGGACTAGATAATCGCCTTTGGCAAATAAACCATTCACACGTAAGGGACTCGTCAGTCCAACAGGCACTTTGACGGTACCAATAAAGTGCTCGATGTTTTTTTCGTAGGCTTGGCTTTGCGCTTGAGTATGAACATCAAGTAGCTCAGCTTGCAACGCAGGGTTCGCTAATTTGTCCCAACGACGAATAAGATTTTTATCAGTGAGGTATGGGCTTGGAGTTAGTTTGTTGGTTGGTTTTTCAAAATTAGGTTTGAGTGATTGCTTTAAGTTATCTGCTGAGATATCACTCCCTAAGATTGATACGTAGTCACGGCGGTGCAGATTCAATTTTGGCATAAGAAAAATATATAACAGAAAATGTTGATGATGATTTTACTGAGTAATACATTAGAAACAAGAGCTAGATATAAACGGTTACAGTTTGCTTGTCTTTGTGGTGCTTATTAGAGCGAAAATAAGGTGATAAAACTGCACAATAAAGGTAATATTTATCGATAAATGTTTTTGATATTTACGATAAATATTAATTATTGGACTACATTTAAATTATGTTAGTTAATGCCGTCAACACTTCGCTAGATTGCGATGTTTGTTGGGTTATGCCTCGATATTCCAACGAGGTATTTTCTGTTGATGGCCCTATTGTGTGAGGTCTCTAGATTTGGAACATTCGGTTAATTTGGAACGCATTCGTGCGGAGTATAATGTAAAGCATTGGAGCCAAGGTTTTTACGGTATTGATGATAATGGTGAAGTGTATGTATCACCACGTAGCGATTCCGATCATCAGGTCCCACTAAGTCATATTGTAAATCAATTAGAGCAGCGAAATATTGGACTGCCGGCTTTGGTTCGTTTTCCTCAAATAGTACATCAGCGTGTGCATAGTATTTGTAATGCATTTAACCAAGCGATTGAAGAATATCAGTATGAAAACCATTATCTGTTAGTTTACCCAATTAAGGTAAATCAACAAAAAGAAGTGGTTGATGAGATATTGGCAAGCCAAGCGCAATTAGAACAGAAACAGCTTGGCTTAGAAGCAGGCAGTAAACCTGAGTTATTGGCAGTATTAGCCTTGGCTCAAAAAGCGAGTTCAGTGATTGTATGTAACGGCTATAAAGACCGTGAGTATGTACGTCTGGCGCTTATCGGTGAAAAACTGGGTCATAGTGTATTCATCGTATTAGAAAAATTATCAGAATTAGATTTGGTGTTATCCGAAGCAAAAGCATTAGGAGTAACACCAAGATTAGGTTTGCGTATCCGTCTTGCATCGCAAGGTGCGGGTAAATGGCAAGCGAGTGGTGGCGAAAAATCTAAATTTGGCTTATCTGCCTCTCAAGTGCTAACCGTAATTGAGCGTTTAAAAGCAGAAAACCAATTGGATATTCTAGAGCTTGTGCATTTTCATTTAGGCTCACAAATGGCGAATATTCGTGATGTGCGTAATGGCGTAAGTGAAGCTGCACGATTCTATTGTGAATTACGCGATATTGGAGCGAAACTAAAATACCTTGATGTTGGCGGCGGTTTGGCTGTCGATTACGATGGTACTCGTAGTCAATCGTCTAATTCAATGAATTATGGTTTAGCTGAATATGCACGTAATATCGTGATGACTATTGGTGATATTTGTCAGTTATATTCACAACCAATGCCAGTGATTATTTCTGAATCTGGTCGTTCATTGACGGCGCATCATGCGGTATTAATTACCAATGTGATCGGCACAGAAAGCTACACACCAGAAGCGATTGAAGCTCCTCATTGTGATGCACCGTTATTGCTGAACAACATGTGGCGTAACCTAGAGCAGTTAGAAAATGGCAGTGATGATCGCGCATTAATTGAGATCTACAACGACACACAATGTGATGTCTCTGAAGCGCATAATCAATTTGCAACGGGGATGATCAATCTTCAGCACCGTGCATGGGCAGAGCAAGTTTCATTACGTATTAACTACGAGTTAAGCGTAAAAATGAGCACAAAGAACCGCTACCATCGCCCAATTTTAGATGAATTGAGTGAGCGTTTAGCTGATAAGTTCTTTGTTAACTTTTCTCTATTCCAATCGTTACCAGATGCATGGGGTATTGATCAAGTTTTCCCTGTATTGCCATTAAGCGGCCTTGATAATGCGGATGAGCATCGTGCAGTTGTACTCGATATTACCTGTGATTCTGACGGTATTATTGATCAATACGTTGATGGTCAAGGCATTGAAACTACATTGCCTGTACCAGCATGGAACCCAGATGAGCCGTACTTGATGGGCTTCTTCTTAGTGGGCGCATACCAAGAGATCTTGGGTGATATGCATAACCTATTTGGTGATACTCACAGCGTTGTCGTTAATGTCGATGAACATGGCGAAGCCAATATTGATTACATCAATGAAGGTGACACAGTCGAAGACATGATGCGTTATGTACATATCGATGTGGATTTGATCCGTCAAAACTACAAAGACATGGTGACGGCGAAAGTGGCGAAAGAAGAACAGCAAAGCGTGCTTGAAGAGTTAGAGCAAGGCTTGATGGGTTACACCTATTTGGAAGATTTTTAATGAACGATTTATTCACTAAAAAAGATTACTCATTGTACTCAAATGCAATGACATTTATGCGTCGTCCATTGGTACAAAACCCAATTGATAATGATGCAGACATCGTTGTATTAGGTGCGCCATTAGATATGGCAACGTCGGGTCGTCCGGGTGCGCGTTTAGGGCCAGATGCCATTCGTCGTGCTTCAGTCAATCTAGCATGGGAAGGCAAAAAGTTCCCATGGGATTTCAATGTATTTGATCATACTAAAGTGATTGATGCGGGTGATTTAGTATTTGATACCGGTGATGCAGAAGACTTTACTGTGCGCTTAGAAGCAGCCGCAGATGCAATCCTCAATAGTGGTAAAACATTACTAGGTTTAGGGGGCGATCACTTTATTACTCTACCTTTGCTTCGTGCTTACGGTAAGAAATACGGTGAGATGGCATTGATCCATTTTGATGCGCATACTGATACTTACAGTCACGGCAGCCGTTATGATCACGGTACTATGTTTTATCATGCGCCAAATGAAGGGTTAATCTCGCCTGAGCACTCAGTACAAATTGGTATCCGTACTGAGTATAAACAAGAAGGCCACGGCTTTAATGTTATCAACGCAATGCAAGCAAATGACATGAGTGCAGAGGCAATTATCGAACAAGTGAAAGGCATTGTGGGCGATAAGCCAGTCTACCTAACGTTTGATATTGATTGCCTTGATCCTGCGTTTGCACCGGGTACAGGAACTCCTGTGTGTGGTGGTTTGAATTCAGATAAGATCTTAAAAATCATTCGTGGTTTGCAAGGTATCAATATGGTTGGTATGGATGTGGTAGAAGTATCACCAGCTTACGATCAAAGCGATATCACAGCATTAGCCGGTGCGACGATTGCTTTAGAACTACTTTATGTTTGGACGGCAAATCAGATTAATAAAATAAGTTAAACATTAGTATTTATCTTATATAAAACTAAAATGGTCACATTATGTGACCATTTTTTATTTAGTATATTATTTTTTATTTCAACTCTCTTGAGCGATTCGAATACTCTACACTAGGGAAAATCGCTTTATTTTTTCCCGAACGTTTAGCTTCATACAAGTTCTTATCAGCTTTACGGAAATAGTCATCATTACCATCTATCTCACTAGGAAGAGCTGAAAAACTGACACCGATAGAACTCGTGATAGGTAACTCTCCAGCTTTAGTTAAAAATGGCTGTTCACTAATGGTTTTCCTTATCGCTTCAACTCTAGAAATAAGTTGTTCATTATCTTCCAACAATGCTAAGAATTCTTCACCACCCCAACGAGTCAGTAGCTCTTTGTCCAATAGTGATAATGATATACGGTTTGACATTTCAACGAGCACTTCATCACCGATATCATGCCCATATTGGTCATTAACTAATTTAAAGTTATCAATATCGAATAAAATAATGCGATATTTATTTTTAGCATTTATGGCATTGCATTGGGTCAGTTGTTGATAGTAATAACGGCGATTATATAACCCAGTTAATGTGTCTATATATGATAATGTTTCAAGTTCTTTATTTGTTTTTCTTATTTTTACTACTTGGCGTACGACAAGTAGTAATATCATAATAATGATTATTGTACAGACAAAAGCAATGTTTAAATGCAGTTTCTGTTTTGATAGTAAGGCTTCTGCTAGTTTATTTTTAATATCTAATAGATCGCGCTCTTGTGAAATTTTACGAGTGGCAACAGAATGTACTACATCATACATTTCGTTTAAAAATTGTTCTTTATCTCTCTGGTAATGAAGCTTATATGCATATAATGCTTCGCGATCTCTTTTTAATGATATTAGAACATCGCCTTTTTGTAAATAAGCACGCGTGAGTGATCTGTCGTGCTTAATTAAGGAGAATAAATATATACTTTTATTTATATTTACTAAGGCTTCATTATATTCATGTTGTTTTAATAATATTTTTGACTGCAATAAATTGCATTGTCCCTCTTCATGTGGATAACTCTTGATTAAGGGGTAAGATAAACATTGCTCTGCAAGTTTCTTTGCTTCGGCATATTTTCCCAGCAGTAACATGAGAGTGCTATGCCCTTTCCAGTGAAGTATTCTACTGCGAGGAGAGGCTGTTTTTTCATTATAATATAAATCAGCGTCATCAATCGCTCGCTTTGATTCTTCTTTATTATTTAGATGGCCATATATTCGTGCTTTGTTTGAGTAAAAAATATGCATTATCGATTTGTTTTCAATCGGACTTTCTTTATATAACTTATTTGCTATTATTATGGTTTCTAATGCTTTGTTCCAGTCTTTAATAACCATATATACAACAGCAAGATTGTTATGCAATTTCGCATTTTCTTCAATCATTGATAGTTGATTGGCAATATCTATTCCCTGCATAAAATAATCTTGAGCATGTATTAATTTATTTGAGGTGTTACTTACAAATCCTGCGGTATTGTAGGCTCTTGGTAAAAGATAAAGAGCATTACTCTTTTTTGCGAGTTCAATACCTTTAATTATTAGTTCTTTTCCTTGTTCGGTTTTATTATGGCGAGCATAAATTCCAGCTTGATCGATATATACAGTGGCTTTTAACCAATCATATTGCTCTTTATCAGCGATGAGATGTAACTCTTTAATATATTTATCAATAGTTTCTTGGTTTTTGTTAGGCCACTCTATCGACAATAGGATCAACAATCGATATGCATTCTCAATTGGTGTTAAGTCTTCTGAATGTGCTATATCAAATTGATGGATTGCATCACGTGCCTTTTGAGGATCGACAGATGAGAGCTCTCTTATCTTGATAAGCTGCTTTCCATTTGAAGTCGATGAGACGATATTATCTGGGTGAAATTGAGTCGGTGTTGTTGCATTATATTTGTTATAATCAGCTTGAATCCATAGTTCATTGATTATTATGGCAACAAACACGCTAATACCTAGGATAACAATGAGCAGTAATCTGTTGTTTTTCATGCTGATATTCGTTTTTTAATGAAACAATAAAAGCGCGATAATACTATGGATTCATGCTTGTGACAATGATGAATTGATCATTAAAAACAAGATGATGACGACACTTTTGCCTTCTTGTTTATCACGTGTATTATTTTTTTAGGATCGACTTTATATAGGCGGTTCAAAGACGTTGTTGTATTTAATTCTGCTTGTAAATATGAGCTGTAATCTTTGAATTTATTCATGTTTTCATAGCCGTAATTTTGCTGACAGGATTGAACCCAACTAACGTAGTTTTTAAAGAATATTGAGGCATCTTTGGTTGGCATAGCCGTCATCAAATACGCCATATCTCGACTAGTTTGAAAGTGCTGAAAATCAATCGGCGTATCCCAGTAACCACCCCAATAAATGAATCCATTTTTAGTAAAGATATTTATTACTTCCTCTGCAAATCCCTTTCTATTTTCTTTACCTAAGCGCTGGATCATTCGGTTTGAATATTCATGGCCTTTAAGTGGCTTGAATGTGGCGGTACCCCAAGAGGTAAATTCAACAAATGGGTTTTGCAATGGATTGATATCTATCGCTACACCATAAGCGTGTAATGAAAGAGAAGATTTTCCGGCAATGGGGCGATAGTTGAATGCAGACGTGTTATTGGCATCCATTGATTTACTATCGTCACCAGCATAGTTTTCGATTGGTTTTGCTTGAGCGATAGGAAAGCCTTGTTGATATAATTCAGTAAAAATACGATCAACATATGGGGCTACAGCATCTAAAACAACGATATGACCTGTTACCGTTTTACCCTTAAAGTCATAATGCGTAAACGTGATATTCTTTAATCGTTCACATTGCACAGGTGCGTTTGGTGACATGACATTTTTATTTTTCATGGCTTGGCACTGTGATGGGGTAACGTTTGAAACACTTGCCATAACAGAGGCAGAGGAAAGCCCTAATATTAATGTACCAATAAAGTGAGTTTTATTCATAAATAGTCCTAGTTGACTTTGTGTTTTTGATTATGAAAAGATAATGCCATGATTTATGAATTGTTCCTAGCAACAAGAATACGAGCATTGCTCACCTATGATTTATAGCGATCTTTATTCCAAAGTAAATATCTTTGGATTTTGTGAACAGATGAGGTGAGAGTGGTAGACATACCAATGCGGGAGGGATAATATTTTGCATGTTACTTAATGTCGATAGCAGAAAGTAACCATTTATTGTAGTTATGCCATTGATGGCCATTATTTAGAATAATCAGGGATAAATACCCATTTGAATAAGTTCCTTAAATGAGAATTATCCAGGTGAGTATCAGATTATTGTCGATATAGACGTAGGAGTAGAGAGTCATAATGTCGAACAAATTTAAAGCAGCAGTTGTAACGTTTCGTGCTTTTCCTAGATACATTCGTTGGAGTGCGTATACATTAAGCGCATACCTTCTCTATGCTGCTTTACTCGGATTACTTGTTCCTTATATTGCGAAGCAACAAATCCCAGAGCAAGTATCGAAACTGATTGAACGTCCTGTGACATTAACAGATATCACGATTAACCCTTTTACGCTTCAGTTTGATGTCCATCAATTTACTATTTTAGAAGACACTAAGCCTTTCGTTCAATTTGAACATGCCAGTGTTCAGGTTAATTTCTGGCAATCCATTTTAAATGCCGCTGTTTCAGTCGAATATATTTCGCTTGATAAGCCCTACATTAATCTTGAACGCGTAAATAATACGGATGAATTGCGGTTTAATTTTAGTGATATTATCGATGCCGTTGCGCGTAATACGACGGCGACAGAAAATCCAGAGCCAGAACCAAAGACAGATGAAGTCATTGATAGAAAAGCACCGTTATTCCCTGTATTGATTAAACACACCGCATTAATTCAGGGCAGTGTCCGTTTGTTGGATGGAGTAACAGGAACTCAGCTTGCTTACCCAAATATTACTATCACGCTTGGTGAGTTTTCGACCCAAAGCTTGCTGACGGATATAGAGAAAAAGAACGACTACCGCTTACATATTACTGATGTGGATTCAGGTACGGTTGAGTTGATTGGTCAAGTTCAATTAAAACCACTAGAAGTCGTAGGTGATATTGATGTTCAGCATATTCAATTACCACGTTTATGGGGATTTATTGAAAAAAACATCATCGCAAAATTAACATCGGGTGAAGTGAACTTCTCATCAAATTATCATCTTGCACAAACGATGGGTGACACTGAAGCGGATGATGCCATGAGTCTTTCAACCACGAAAGGGATGTTCTCTCTTAATGATGTGAATTTTAATGCAGACGATAAATCTATCGTTTCTCTGCCTAATTTATCAGTGAATAATATTGCGGCTAATGTTGAAAATCAAACCGTCAATATTACTTCTATTACCTCCCAAGGGCTGAATGTATCAGCAAAAGTAGACGATAAAGGCGCTGATTTAGTGACCTTATTTACGCCTAAATTTCTTTCTCAAGAATCGGTGACCTCAAAAAAGGTGAAAGAAGAGGTATCAGAACCTAAGAACGACTCTCCTGCGTGGTTAGTCACTCTCGATGGTATTGAAATAAAAGATTACCAATTAAACGTTGAAGAAAAAGTCGTTACTAAAAAAGCCAACCAATGGGTGATGTCGCCAATTAATCTAACCACAAGTCAGATTGTAAGTGATTTATCTAAGCCGATTGATTTTGATTTCTTTACTTCTGTCAATGGCAAAGGTGATATCAGCGTTAAAGGTCAAGCGGATGCCAAGCGACAATCAGTACTGGCGGATATAGATGTGAAATCATTGAAGTTAGCTCAGTTTCAACCTTATTTAGCCACAGTAGTAAATGCGACGTTAACTAAAGGAGAAGTTAGTACGCAAGCTAAGCTAGACGCAAATGCTGAAGGTAACGTTGAGGTTAGTGGCGGGGTTCAAGTTAACTATCTTTCAATTCGTGATAATAAACTAAGAAAACCGTTTGTAAAATGGCGTTCACTGGCTGTTAATAAATTTGATTTTGATTTACAAAAAAACACACTGGCAGTAGATACGTTGAGTTTAAGTCAACCTTACGCACGAGTCGTGATTAATGAAGATCGAAGCACTAATATTGGTGATTTGATTGTTGCTCAACCAAAAGCTAAAAAGAAGAAGTCAGCACCCGCAGCGCCAAAGGGTAAGAAAGAAAAGCCATTTGCATTAAGCATGCGAAAAATAGCGTTTAATAACGGGTCAGCGTTCTTTGCTGATAACTCGTTAACGCCTAATTTCTCATCGGGTATTGAACAACTAAAAGGCAATATTGGTCATGTGTCCAGTATTCCGGGAACAAAAGCAACGGTTGATATCAGCGGTAATATTGAAAAATATGCACCAATGAAAGTAAAAGGAGAGATCAACCCACTACTTGAGCAGCCTTATTTGGATTTGGATGTTATTTTCGAAAGTGTTGAATTAACAACGGTAAATCCTTATTCAGGCACTTACGCAGGGCATTATATTGATAAAGGGCAATTAACGTTAGCGCTTAATTATCAATTAGAAAATAACCAATTAAAGGGATCGAACCACGTAATTATCGACCAGTTACAATTAGGTAAAGCCAGTGATAGTGACCTTGCAACCTCACTGCCATTAGAGTTAGCTATCGCCTTATTGCAAGATAATAATGGGGTGATTGACTTAGGGGTTGAAGTGTCTGGTGATGTGAATGACCCTGAATTCAGCCTTGGTGCGGTTATTTGGAGTACGATTTCTAATATCATAACTAAAGCCGTAACTGCGCCATTCTCTTTCATTGCTGGCCTTGCGGGCTCAGATGAAGAGTTGAATATAATCGTTTTTGATTTTGGTGCGAATACATTAACGGCTGAAGAGCAAGAAAAGTTACAAACACTTGGTACCGCATTAGAAACTCGTCCTAAATTAAAGTTAACAGTCGATGGTGCGGTGAATGCTCCAGAAGACAGTAAAGCATTAGCACTTGTCCAATTTAATGAGAAATTAGCAGAGACAGCGCAAATGACAGTCGCTGAATTACCAGAGAATTTAAGTGCGAGTACTATGCCAACTTCTGGAAAATTATCTGGTGCCTTACAAGAACTTTATAAAGCCGAATTTGGTGAAAAAGCAAGTAAAGTAGAAGATAAAATCGAAGATGAGCAAGATGAAAAGGGCATTGAACTAACCGATGAAGAGTTAGATCAGCGCTGGCATATAGCACTTTATAATCTGGTGCTTAATAAGCAAGAAGTAGCGAAAGGCGAATTAGGTAAACTGGCTCAACAACGCGCACAAGCAGTGAAAGCATATTTGGTTGATGTTGTTAAAATTGATGCATCACGCGTGTTTTTATTGGATAGCAGATTTGATATCGAGCAAGACACAAGCAGTGTATTATTATCGTTAGAGGCTAAATAATAGCCGATTAGATAGCTGTGAAAATGACGGAAAAATAGCGCGCCATGAAGGGATGCGCTATTTTTTTATCTAGTGTTTATCATTAAAATGGCATTGGATATTTTCTAAAGACCGTATTGATATCTGCTAAAGCTTCTTCACTTAATGGTTTAGAAAACGCGTCAATATTTTCTTTTAGCTGCTCTAGAGAAGTAGCACCAATAATGGTTGATGTCACGCCATCCACTTGATTACACCAAGCTAATGCAAGCTGACAAGGCGTATAACCGTGTTTGTCTGCAACATCCATATAAGCTTTGACCGCTTCGTTTGCTGCGGGTGTGTCACGAAATATGCCGTTACGTTGTGAATAGGTCCAACGGCTTCCTTCAGGCATTTTACCATCCAGATATTTACCACTTAACATCCCACCCGCTAGTGGTGACCATGGTAAATAGGCTACGTCTTCGTGAAGACAATGTTCAATTAAATACGGCCAATCTTTTGCGTGTAATAAACTGAACTCATTTTGAATGGAAACCATGCGTGGTAAATCGTATTTAGCGCTCAGTTTAAGGTAAGTATTAATTCCCCATGGTGTGTCATCAGACAATCCAATATGACGAATTTTCCCTGCCTTAATGCATTCATTTAGTGCTTGTAAGATCTCAAGCATATCCGCTTCTTCTTTCTTCGCATCAAAATCACTGAACTTGAATTGATTAGGAAAGTGCTTACCAAAATGTGGCGATGTACGATTAGGCCAATGCAGTTGATACAGGTCGATATAATCGGTTTGCAGACGCGCAAGTGATGCATCTACCGCGGCAATAACGGCTTCACCTGTGATTGGTCCTGCATTACGAACCCAAGGTAAACCGGGACCTGCAATTTTTGAAGCAAGAATAATCTCTGTACGGCGATCAGGATTTTCGGCCAGCCAGTTACCAATGATAGTTTCTGTTTTCCCATACGTATCAGGGGAAGGCGGAACCGCATACATCTCAGCGGTATCGATGAAGTTTATTCCTTGGCTAAGCGCGTAGTCAATTTGTTGATTGGCATCTTCTTGAGAATTTTGTTGTCCCCAAGTCATGCTACCAAGGCAGATGCGAGAAACAGACACATTGCTGCTACCGAGTGTTGTATATTCCATTTAAGAAGGCTCCTTTATTTGATTTTTATTAGATTATTGATTATCGCAATAATAGAGAGGATTCTAAATAAAATAATTAGATTTGTTGTGTGTAATGATGCTTCAGAACTAAAAAAAGCCGTAAACTTCATCAGTTTACGGCTTTAGATTCTGTTATTTTTGTGTCAATTACAAAGAGCGAACCACGCGGAAACCAGTGTAGTTAGCGCTTGTTGATGGCGATAATTCTAGAGACTCATACGCTTTTGCTTTTGTTGGTGCAAAGCTCCATGCGCCGCCACGAACAACACCTGATTTAGTATTTGTCCATTCCCATACGTTACCTGCTGTATCATAGATGCCGTAAGGGTTTGCGCCAAAACTACCAACAGGAGAGGTTGATTTGTTTGCCCAAGATGAACCGCCCCAGCCAGTGTTCGCATTACCTGAACCAATGTCAGAGCCCCACCAGTAAGCTTCTTTACTGCCAGCTCGTGCTGCTACTTCCCATTGTGCTTCAGAAGGAAGAGCGTAAGTAAAGCCTGTTTGTGCAGTTAACCATTGTGCATAAGTTTCAGCATCTTTTTTTGTAATACATACAGCGGGTGCATTTTTTGATTGCTCAAACCCTGGTTTACGCCAGTTTTGGTTTTGGTGACGTTTTGTTTCTCCGCCATTAATCGCGTTACAACCAGCACCTTTTTCTGACTCTGTAATATAGCCAGAATTTGCAACAAATGTTTCAAACTGAGTTACCGTTATAGGTGTTGCTGCAATAGAATACGCTTTTGGAATGCTGATGTTTTGTTCTGCATTTTTACCGATTTGGTAATCACCTGAACCAATTACAACCATTTGAGGCGCTTCTTGATTGTTACTTAAGCTATCAGCAAATTTCTTACCTGGCTTTGGGCGGTTTTCTTGTGTTTTAAGCTCTGCCCAAATGGACATATCTTTAGCTAATGACATTTGGCGGCTGTATGGTTCAAAGCCTGATTTCTCAACCGTGATCTGGTGCTGACCCGCAGGTAGCATTACATCAACAGGTGTACTGCCGTAGTTAACACCGTTAACGGTTACGTTATCTTCGTGACGGTTTGAACGGATAGTAATACCAACCCATTTTTTTTCTTTTTTAATCTTATCGTTAGAGGATTGAGCGGTGCCTTGTTCAATACAATAACGATTTTCTAAACCAAGTAGTTGACATGCTGCTACTGTATTTGGGCGAGCTAGTAATGATGCTTGCAACTTAGTTGTGTAGCGATTGCTGCCATTAAAACCACTATCGATAATCGCGCTGTCTAATACGTGAATATTTAACGATACATTTTCAATGTGCTGTTTTACTGTATCCATTTCAGTAAAGCCATTGATAAGTTGCTGTTGAAAATTGTTTACGGCTTTCTGCATGCTCAGGGTTTTACCTTGGCTTGCACACGCACTCAATGTCATTGACATCTTACAAGTAATCGTATGAACAACATCTAGAGTATCTTGAGCCGCTAATTCATCTTGTAGGCGAATAACTCGGGCTTCTTGACGAGATTCCCCAAGGATTTCTAATTCATCTAAAGATCGTTGTTTTTTAGTACTACTTGCTTTTAATACGCGAGTTTGTTCTTGAATATCTTGTTGAATTGCCAGTTTAGCGATTTGATTTTCTTTTACTTCTTTCCAAGAATCTTGATATTGTTTTTGGAAAGGAGTGATATCTAATTCAGGATCATCAATCATTTGGTTGTATTGCTCGTCTAAATTTCGTTGAGCAAGTTTACGTTTTGCATCCAATTGATCTGCTTTTTTATCTAAAGCGTTACTTTGATTGCGTAAATCACGAAGTTGATTTTGATTGCTAATTACAGTGCTTTCTAATTGCTTCACTTCACTGCGCTTATTGATTAGCTTAGCATCAATTGAAGCAACAGAATCAACCGCAGGGGCAGTAGATTGAGTGTCAGTATTAGCAAACGCAACAGAGGTAAAAAGTGCCGGCGATAACAATAGTGCTAGAGCGGGTAATCCTTTACGGTTCATAAATTTTCTGCTTTTAATATTAGACATAAGATAATTTTTTCATTTGAAATTGATTTGAATTAACTCATTTATTATAAGGTTAATCGTATGTTGATACTGATCTGCATAGCTCATTTATAATAAATAACCTAGGCAGATGAGTATCTATTATTCATAGTTTTGACACTTGTAATTTAATGCAATATCTATACCACATGAAGGCATATTAATCAGGTGTGTGATGTGTTGATTTACTTGATCATTGTTTCTATTAATTATGAAACATGATCAAGGTTAATAATGTGCTATGGCTTTATTGAATGTTTTGGTTTGCATAACTTATTGTAAATAAAATGATTTTAATCATAAGTCATTCACTAAGCTATCTATTTATAATTGAAATCACATTGACTGTATTATATTGGGGCATGATCATGCTTTCGTGAATCCATACGGATGGACTGTTTTAATTATCTTGGTTACACTCTCTATTTCTAGCGCTATGGTTTATTAATGGATTTATCATGCAAATGAATTGGATTTTACCGACACAAATCATCATGCTACCTGAAGAAAAAGATCTGCATTCTCATCAATATCATCAGTTAGTGATTGGCTTAAAAGGGCAGGCGGAGTTTGAAATTAATGATAAAAGTAGCATTATTTATGCGGGGAAGGTGGGCGTTATACCTGCAAACTATCAGCATGCTTTTTCAAGTTTATTTCAAGCGGAAGTCTTAGTTCTTAATTTTCCTCAATTTTTTGGTAGTAATGAGCTAGCCAACAGAGTGAATGATTTATTTGTAGATTCTGGTTACTACCAACTCGATGCACAAATTCAGAATTTAATTCAGTTGCTAGTGTGTGAAATCCAAGCAAGTCGTGATGATTCTCTTTTAAACAAGGCGTGCAGTGATACGATTATTTCATTGTTACACCGTCATTTAATTGATGAAAATACCGATAAAATAATAAAACGACTCAATGTAGAAGTGATCGACAATTTTATAGCGCAGAATATTGGAAGAAAGATCACAATAGCTCAACTATCAAGTACTGTTTTTCTTGGAGAGAGTCAATTTTATGCCATTTTTAAGCAAGAGCTTGGTATTACTCCTCATAAATATATTGTTGAAAAACGTCTTAAATTTGCGAAGACATTATTAGAAACAGGTCAATTCACGGTGGGTGAGATAGCCCAGCAAACCGGTTTTGCTAATCAAAGCGCTTTTAGTCATGCGTTCATGAAGCATATCGGCCATTCACCAAGTAAACATCGTCAAATTCACTTTATTCGTAACTGAAAATTACTGCTTTTGTTCTCATTTTGTAACTGCATGGATGATTAAGCAATTAAATCGGAGTTTTTGACAAGTATTACCTCTGAATAGGAAATAGAATCTTTCGCAACTTGCTCTAATAATAAAAAGATAGCTTAAAGAATTGGGTTCTTTTAGTTAATCCTGTCAGTAATTAAGAGGAAACAGGTATGTTTCAAGCGAAAGATGTATTGTTGTCGTCCATTGTTGATCAATCATTAACTGCGTTGTGGTCAACCATTTCTCCTCTTTATATGGTAGATGAAGCCAAATGGTTAAAAGAGCTGATCCCATTAGCTCAACCTAGTGAGTATGAAGCTAAGGTGATGCGAGAACAAGCCGCTGAACTTATTCAAAGAGTGCGTAACGATAAACAAGCAGTACAGATGATAGATGCTCTATTATTGGAATATAGCTTAGATACTAAAGAAGGTATCTTATTAATGTGCCTTGCTGAGGCGTTGATGAGGATCCCAGATGCCACAACCGCTGATGCACTTATTCGTGACAAGTTGAGCGTTGCTGATTGGAAATCACACCTTAAAAACTCCGATTCTACGTTTGTAAATGCGTCAACGTGGGGGTTATTACTGACTGGTAAAGTAGTGAGTATGGATGTTAAGTCTGATGGTTCGCCTTCTAATGCAATTATTCGTTTAGTTAACAAGTTTTCAGAACCCGTGATCCGTCAAGCGATGAATCAAGCAATGAAAATAATGGGGCACCAGTTTGTATTAGGCAGAACCATTGAAGAAGCGCAAAAGAAAGGTAAACCTATGCGCGATAAGGGTTATACCTATTCGTTCGATATGTTAGGTGAAGCGGCATTAACTCAATCCGATGCACATAAATATTTCAAAGATTACATTGTGGCAATTGAGAGCGTGGGCCGTACTGCTAATATAACAGGCTCCCCTGATCCGACCGTATCGATTAAATTATCGGCATTACATCCTCGTTATGAAACGGCGAATAAAGCCCGTGTAATGGGAGAAATGCGTGATTCAATCTTACAGCTTCTTGAACGTGCTCGTGAATTAGATGTAGGTATCACGATTGATGCAGAAGAAGCCGATCGTTTAGAATTGTCACTGGAATTATTTGAGAAGCTATATCACAGCGATATTGTTAAAGGCTGGGGTAAGTTTGGTATCGTGGTACAAGCATATTCAAAACGTGCGCTACCAGTCCTCGTTTGGTTAACTGCTTTAGCAAAAGAGCAAGGTGATACGATTCCTCTTCGCTTGGTAAAAGGTGCTTACTGGGATACAGAGTTGAAAATATCACAGCAATTTGGCTTTGCTCGTTACCCAGTATTTACCAGAAAAGAAGCAACAGATGTGTCTTACCTTGCTTGTGCTCGTTACCTATTAAGTGATCACGTTAAAGGCAATATTTTTCCTCAGTTTGCTACCCATAACGCCCATACAGTGGCAGCTATTGCTTCTATGGCAACGCATGATGAGTTTGAGTTCCAGCGTTTACATGGGATGGGGGATGCGTTATACGATCATGCGTTGGACATGTTCAATCGCAGTGTTCGAATTTATGCACCAGTCGGAAGCCATAAAGACTTGTTGCCGTATTTAGTTCGTCGATTACTTGAAAATGGAGCAAATAGTTCGTTTGTTCATCGTTTGGTTGATGCAAATTGCCCCATTGAAAGTTTGACTGAACATCCAGTAGATACACTATTGTCTTGCCCATCGTTCGAGAATCAATTAATCCCATTACCGCCACATATTTTCTCTGATCGTAAAAACTCATACAGCATTAATTTTGATGTAGAGAGTGAAGCGCACCCATTTGAAGCGGCAATAAAAGCAAAAATGGATACTTATTGGCAAGGGGGCCCTATTGTTAATAATACGCGTAATTATGAAAGCATGATCAAGGATGGAGACTCTCGACTCCATGTAATTACGTCTCCGTATGATCGCAGTAATAATGCCGGTTCATTAGTATGGAGCTCCCAAGATCAGGTATCTACAGCATTAACGGTAGCGGATGATTATTTCCCTATATGGCAGAAAACCCCAGTAACAGATCGTGCTGATTATTTGAATGCATTGGCTGATAAACTTGAAGGAAATATGCCAGAACTTGTGGCGTTATGCCATAAAGAGGCAGGAAAAACCATTCATGACAGTATTGACGAAGTACGTGAAGCAGTGGATTTTTGTCGCTATTACGCGGTTCAAGCAAAACTGAATTTTACTACAGCAGAAACTATTGTTGGTTTTGACGACATTTCACATCAAATTGCACGTCAAGGCCGTGGTGTGTTCGTTTGTATTAGTCCGTGGAATTTCCCATTAGCAATCTTCTTAGGCCAAGTCACTGCCGCACTAGTAGCCGGGAATACCGTGGTTGCAAAACCAGCTGAACAAACGTCACTTATTGCCGTTCGAGCGATTGAATTATTGTTAGAGACGGGCATTGCACCACAGGCGGTTCACTTATTACCAGGTGATGGTAAAACGGTGGGAGCGCCATTAACATCAGATCACCGAGTGGCTGGCGTTGCGTTTACGGGCTCAACCGAAACGGCTCAGCTAATTAATCGAACACTAGCCAATCGAACGTTTGAAAATCAAGGAATATCGCCAGTCCCATTTATTGCAGAGACAGGTGGTCAAAATGCCATGATAGTTGACAGTACAGCACTGCCAGAACAAGTGGTGCGTGATGTTATGCGCTCTGCGTTTGCGTCTGCTGGTCAACGTTGTTCTGCTTTAAGGGTTTTGTTTATTCAGCAAGACATTGCAGACAGAATTATTAATCTAATTAAAGGTGCGATGGCTGAATTAAGTGTGGGCCTACCTGAGCTACATAGTACCGATGTTGGGCCTGTAATAGATACAAAAGCAAAAGAAAAGCTCTTAGCGCACATTGAGCGAATGACAAAAGAAGGCAAACTTATCGCTCAAGCGACATTGCCTGATTGGTCTGAAAAAGGGGACTTTGTACCACCGAGTGCGTTTGAGATTGACTCAATTACCCAATTAGAAAATGAACAGTTTGGTCCCATTCTTCATATTGTGCGTTTTAAAGCGAGTGAATTAGACCAAATGGTTGCAGATATTAATGCAACAGGATTTGGCTTAACAATGGGGATTCATAGTCGTAATGAAGTGACTTATAGCCGTATTGAGAAAAATAGTAAGGTAGGAAACTGTTACATCAATCGTGATCAAGTTGGAGCGGTTGTTGGAGTGCAACCATTTGGCGGGCAAGGGTTATCAGGGACAGGACCAAAAGCGGGTGGGCCGCGTTATTTATTCCGCTACACCCAAGCAGTTGCATCTAATTTTGTATCGAATAAATGAGAAAGGAGAACCTCATGACAACTATTACTCAGATTATTGATTCAGCTCTTTCTCAAGGCCATGCCGAGTGGGCTGAGCATTCATTTTCTCAGCGTATAGAAAAGCTACTTCAATGGTCTAATTATTTAGCTGAACATCCTGATTTTGGTGTGCTTGCTGCAAAAATGGTGCGCTTTCAATGTCAAAGAGCGTTGAGTTTGATAGCAGAAACAGAGTTGATGCCGGGGCCAACAGGTGAAAGTAACGAACTCTATACGGCGTCAAGAGGTTTTTTTTATATCACATCGGATAATAAAGCATCAGTTGTTGCCATCGTTGGGCAAATAACTGCGGCATTAGCAGCTGGAAACGCTATTATTGTTGGCCTTAAAAATGAGGAGGTAATGATTGCCTCTGTTATTGTTAAAGGTTTGCATCAAGCAAAGGTACCAAAATTTACGGTTCAACAGGTAAATACAACAGAAACAGATGTCGATGATGTTCGATTAGCTGGAGTTTGCTTTGTAGGAAGTAAACAAAAAGAAATACAGCTTAATCAACAATTAGCAAAACGAGATGGATTATTAGCGCAATTGATCGCAGAAACAGACCAAGAGCGTTTAGCAAATATTACTGATCCTCATTTTGTTCTACGCTTTATCACAGAGCGTACTCGAACAATCAATGTGACAGCAGTTGGTGGCAATGCAACGCTGCTAGAACTTGGAGGCGGTAACCACTAACAAGTTAATAATTACATGTCCCATCGTCGTTATTGCACCATAACAATAGGGCCTTGATGCTCATACATAGTAGTAACGACGTTAAATTTACTGCCAATTAAATAAAGGAAATAAAATGATAGAAAATAATTTTGCCATTACAGGTACGTTTATCGCCTACCTGATAGTGATGCTTGCGATTGGTGTATACGCATATAAGCAAACAAGCAGTTCATCGGATTACTTTTTAGGTGGTCGTACATTAGGTCCTTGGCCTGCGGCATTATCTGCTGGAGCTTCTGACATGAGTGGCTGGTTACTGCTTGGTTTACCTGGATACGCTTATGCGGCAGGACTTGAGTCACTATGGCTTGCTGGTGGTCTATTACTAGGAACTTGGTTGAATTGGCTGATTTGTGCTAAACGTTTAAGAACGTACAGTATAACAACAGATGATGCGCTTACTTTACCTGAGTTCTTATCTCGTCGTTTTAACGATAATTCAAAACTTATCCAGACAATTTCTGCATTGTTTATTCTTCTTTTTTTCCTTTTCTATACCAGTTCAGGTTTAGTTGCTGGCGGCAAGTTATTTGAAACTGTATTCGGTCTTGATTACAAAGTTGCGGTCGTGATCGGAACGCTTTGTGTTGTATCGTATACTTTATTTGGTGGATTCTTAGCAGTAGCTTGGACGGATTTAGTTCAAGGGTTATTAATGTCTGCTGCACTAATGATTGTTCCAATCGCAGCAATGCAAGGAGGCCTTGGCCAATTAAGTGCGGATTTAACAGCCATTAATCCAGAGTTGATGACATTATGGACCGGTATGGATGGTAAGCCATTAAGTGCGATTGCGATTATTTCGTTAGCGGCTTGGGGGCTAGGTTATTTTGGACAGCCACACATTTTGGCACGTTTCCTTGCATCTCGTTCAAATAAAGATCTAACAGCTGCTCGTCGTATTGCAGTAGTTTGGACTGCGCTTTCAATGGCAGGTGCGGTATTAGTTGGCTTGGTTGGTTTACTTTACGTTAATGGGTCAATGGCTGGTGAAGTGATCGATGGTGAGAAAGTCTTCATGTTATTAGTTAACGCGATTTTTCATCCAGCAATTGCAGGTGTTTTGTTAGCGGCGATTTTAGCGGCAATCATGAGTACAGCGGATTCACAATTATTAGTTTCATCTTCTGCATTGTCTGAAGATTTATACAAACAATTAGTTAAGAAAGATGCAACGAGTAAAGAAATCGTTAACGTAGGTCGCTTTGCTGTTATTGGTTTATCACTGGTTGCACTTGCATTAGCGATGAACCCTGATAGCTCTGTACTTGGTCTTGTATCTTATGCGTGGGCTGGTTTTGGTGCTGCATTTGGTCCTGCAATCATTCTAAGTTTGTACTGGAAAGGAATGAACCGTAATGGTGCACTTGCTGGTATTGTTGTTGGTGGCTTTACTATTGTTATTTGGAAGCAGTTAACTGGCGGCATGTTTGATGTATATGAAATTGTTCCAGGGATCATCTTTGCAACTGTGGCTATTATTGCAGTAAGTAAATTAACAGGTGAGCCAGAAGAAAAAGTGCGTAAACAGCATGAACAATTTGAGCGTAACTTAACTGAATTTGAATAAATCAATGTAATCACAGTTTAAATTGAAAGCCCCATTTAGAGTCTTATCTATTTGGGGCTTTTTTGTATGTTCAATGAAATGAAACTGTTACAATCCGAACACTTCAAAAAGAAATAACAATTATAATCAATTAGATTGCATTACTAGGAGAGTAAACATGAAATTAATTCGTTTCGTGCTTGGGAAAGTCATTTTAGGCTTGGATTGTGTATTTTCACCATCGGGTGTAAAACGAGCATCAGAGAAGCAAGCAGAAATAGATGTAGAAACGGCTAACTATTCATTATACCAATTTGAAGCATGCCCATTTTGTGTGAAGGTTCGCCGAACAATTAAACGTCAATCATTAAAGATCGAGCTGCGTGATGCAAAAAATAATGAACAGCATAGATCTGAATTATTAGCCGGTGGAGGGCGTGTAAAAGTACCGTGTTTACGTATTGATAAAGAAGGTGAAACAACATGGATGTATGAGTCATCAGATATCATGACTTTTTTAGAACAAAAATACCCTTAAAACTCATAGGGTTAGCATACCACTAAAGTGGTATTAAAAGGCGAGTATACTTTTACTCGCTTTTTTTATGTTTTTTTTATGTGAAAAACTAAGTGTGTTGTTTGTGAGAATTGATTGTTAATAGTTCTATTATTAATCGTTTTTATTACTTTATGAGACTTAAGTCACAAAAAGCTTGGTTTTAGGTTACGGTTCAGTTAAACTGCTTCCCGTGAATTGATTCACAATAAAATAAAAACACATTAGGCTAGTGATTATGGAAAAAATGAGTATGACTCATAAATGGTCAATTAAAAATTGTCCCAAGGATATAGAGAGCCAAGTTTTATCTGTTATTGGATTAATTGATAAGAAAGGTTCAGCATCAGACATGGATCTCTGCAAGATCTTTGGTGAAGTTCTCTGGAGTGATGGGAAATATTTTAATTCTCATGCATTTCGCTTCTTATTTGATCATGAGACTCTTTCATGTGAAATAACGAAGAGACACTTACACTAAAGTAAACCAGCTATGTATTTTTAAGGCCGTTATTGTTCCCCCAATAATGGCCTTTTTTAATGTATATACCAATTCAAGTAATTATCTGCACATTATTCTCTTTTATATTGATTCATTTAAGTTCTACTTGTGATTTAAAACTCTCTATTGTTTATATGCTTAAATAACCTAAAAAATCCGTTTAAAAAATTAAACCATAAAATCAGTAGGTTATGAGAGCTAGAAAAATTAGGTGAAAACGTGTATTTTTATGTATCTACTTGTTGTAACTTATTTTTGTGCTGATATTCTATAGTTCACTGCCGCACAGGCAGCTTAGAAATAGTGTCCGGCAGTTCCCCTGTGGGAAATAATGTTCACTGCCGCACAGGCAGCTTAGAAAACTGGACGGCGACAATTAGAGTTAGTGAGCAAGTTCACTGCCGCACAGGCAGCTTAGAAATGTTAAGTCAGGGTGAAGAGTCTTTACGTAAAGTTCACTGCCGCACAGGCAGCTTAGAAATCAACACCGTGTCGTGTCAAGGTACTTAAGGTGTTCACTGCCGCACAGGCAGCTTAGAAATGTGGTTAGAGTTAGGGCTGACGTAGCTCAACGTTCACTGCCGCACAGGCAGCTTAGAAACAGTCCAACGATTACGAACGTAACGTAATGCAGTTCACTGCCGCACAGGCAGCTTAGAAAATTCCGAGTTGCCTTACCTGTTAAATAATGCTGTTCACTGCCGCACAGGCAGCTTAGAAAATATAGAAATTTAACAGTTGTTTTTGCTTTGCTGTTCACTGCCGCACAGGCAGCTTAGAAAACCCGTATCGGCAATAAACAGGTGTTTATCACGTTCACTGCCGCACAGGCAGCTTAGAAAAAAAGACGGTTGATGAAGATGAGCAAGAAGTTGTTCACTGCCGCACAGGCAGCTTAGAAATTAATTGTTGTGATTGATTTAGATGGATAAATGTTCACTGCCGCACAGGCAGCTTAGAAAATCTGTTATTATGCTTTGATGAGTAGCAAATAGTTCACTGCCGCACAGGCAGCTTAGAAATGTGCAAGCGAAACAACACGCAGTCGGTCAATGTTCACTGCCGCACAGGCAGCTTAGAAAAATTCGAACCAATGAGCGTAAACAGCGATAAAGTTCACTGCCGCACAGGCAGCTTAGAAAATTTAATGATAATGACGTTGTTTTGTAAAAACGTTCACTGCCGCACAGGCAGCTTAGAAATCAACAATAATCACCTGTCCGAAAGGTTTTAATGTTCACTGCCGCACAGGCAGCTTAGAAAACGACCATAACCGACCGTAATAGCGACTCATGGTTCACTGCCGCACAGGCAGCTTAGAAAGTAATTATGGCGGCTCGTCAAATCTGCGAGCAGTTCACTGCCGCACAGGCAGCTTAGAAAGCTAGCGACGAAGCTGTTAATGCTCGCGTATCGTTCACTGCCGCACAGGCAGCTTAGAAAATCGATACTTACACTGACGATCACGAAAGTACGTTCACTGCCGCACAGGCAGCTTAGAAAGTTTCAGAGCTTTATGAAATGGTTATTGAATCGTTCACTGCCGCACAGGCAGCTTAGAAAAAAGAGGCACAAAAGCGTGGGTTGCTCTTTATGTTCACTGCCGCACAGGCAGCTTAGAAATTAATCAGTTGTTGCATATCAAATGAATCATCGTCCACTGCCGACAGAAAGATCAATCCTGAACCACAATTAGAATGTCATTTTATTTAGACGGTGCTATCATAAGCTATTGTTTTGTATAGATTATTGATAAGAGTATTAATAATGGAACAGCTATCTCGTTTATCCGTCATTCATCGATTACTAAGTCACTCAAGATACCCGGTATCGAAGAGTCAATTATTAGAAGCGCTAGAGTGCTCAGAATCGACACTTAAGCGCTTACTTCGAAAAATCAACGATGAATTTGATACCTCAATTATCTATAATAGAGAGCTAAAAGGGTACGCTTACGATCCTGATAGCCCTCAACTTGCATTGCCATATCTGAACTTTACTGATAAAGAATGGTTTGCGTTATTAACCGCAGAAAAGCTATTTACTGATTTACATACCGGTTCATTAAGTAAAGAACTAGAAGGGATCAAACACGTTCTACAAAAGACAAAAAATCGAGCAACAGATTTAGGCATCGCTAATAAAATAGAAATCCTCAGTGCCATAAAAACCATTAATCATGCAGATGTATTTAATCAAATAACCACCGCACTATGGTCTGAAGTAAGTATTAATGTAGAATATCAAGACAGCCAGCAAAACATTACTCAACGAACACTCTCACCTCAAAAAGTCTTCTTATATAAAGATGCATGGTACCTCTTAGCTTGGTGCCACTTGCGAAATCAAATTCGTATATTTTCATTAAATCGATTGATGTCGGCACAAGATAGTGATGTTGTATTTCATCCACTACCTGAAGACAGTATTCAGGCTTATCTAAAAAATAGCTATGGCGTTATGGTTGGTTGCTCTCAGCACCAAGCAATTCTTTGTTTTGATAAATCAGTAGCACCTTGGGTTTTAGATCATACATGGCATGGTGATCAGCAGATCGAAACTAAAGATAATGGAGATTTAATTTTAAGTTTTTCTTTTAGTGATCATCGTGAATTAGTACGTGAAATTATGCGCTTTCAACCTAATGTAACTGTGGTGTCACCTGATTTTTTGAAAGACTCGGTAGAACAATGTTTATTTCAAGCAGTAGAAAAAATACAAAAAGAGCGATCAGGGTCAGTATGTGGCCTTGTTGTTTAGTAAAATGAATATATTAATCATTCAAGGGTAATGTATATGGACAATTTTTCGTCTTCTGATCTAAAAAGTATCTTGCATTCTAAGCGAGCCAATATGTTCTACCTTGAGTATTGTCGCGTGATGCAAAAAGATGGTCGTGTTCTTTATCTCACAGAAGCGAAGAATGAGAATCAATACTTTAATATCCCAATTGCCAATACCACTGTATTGCTATTAGGCAATGGCACTTCAATTACCCAAGCTGCAATGCGAATGTTAGCTCAAGCAGGTGTTCTTGTTGGTTTTAGTGGTGGCGGTGGAACACCCTTATACATGGCAAATGATGCCGAGCAACCGATAGAATGGTTTACTCCACAAAGTGAATATCGCCCGACAGAGTATTTACAAGGATGGATGTCATTCTGGTTTGATGACGAAAAACGCTTGGCAGCAGCAAAAGCATTCCAGCAAGCAAGATTAAGTTTTTTACAAAAAGTTTGGGGAAAAGACAGAGAGTTAAAGCAAGAAGGCTTTAATGTAAAAGATACTGGACTACAAGCCGCGTTTGAACGGTTTGAAGAACGTACAGAAGCCGCAACAAAGCAGAGTGATTTATTATTAACTGAGGCACAGCTGACGAAGTATTTATATAAATTTGCCGCTAACAATGTCCAGTTACAAGACTTTAAAAGACAACATCAATCAACCGACAAAGCTAATGATTTTTTGAATCATGGTAACTATTTGGCGTATGGCTTGGCAGCGACAACATTGTGGGTATTAGGCATTCCTCACGGTTTTGCCGTAATGCATGGCAAGACTCGCCGAGGCGCATTAGTTTTTGATGTTGCGGATTTAATAAAAGACACCATCGTGCTGCCGTGGGCGTTTATTTGTGCCAAAGAAAACGACACAGAGCAAGAGTTTCGCCAACAAGTACTGCAAGCATTTACCGATCACAAAGTGTTGGATTTCATGTTTGATACCGTGAAAGAAGTGGCGTTGTCGTATCAAAAACAAAAGCACATTGATGGTGGAGAGCACACTCTATGATGGTTACTTTTGTTTCTCAGTGCGAGAAAAATGCCTTAAAGAAAACACGTAGAGTATTAGATGCCTTTGCAAACCGCATTGGTGATAACACATGGCAGACCATTATTACCGAAGATGGCCTGCTAACGGTCAAGAAAATGCTGCGCCAAACGGCGAGTAAAAGCACTGCGGTGAGTTGTCATTGGATACGATCACGATCTCGCAGCCAGTTTTTATGGGTGGTAGGAAATCGTTTGAAATTTAATACCGAAGGCGTAGTGCCAGTGAATCGAACCAGTTTGAATCTTGATCATAAAGAATGGGAAAACGGTTGGGATAAGCTAGAAGTGATTGCGAATGCCACCAGCATTGCAGGCTTGTTTCATGACTTTGGTAAAGCCAATGATTTATTTCAAGCAAAGCTACAGGGAATAAGTGGGTCAAAAGGTGAACCTTATCGACATGAGTGGATTTCTCTACGCTTGTTTGAAGCTTTTGTAAAAGGAAAGACAGATCAAGAATGGCTATCTGAATTAAGTGAAATAGATCGCTCAGAGAATGCTAATAACACTGAATCTTATGTGCTAAAAAATCTTCATCACGATAATGGGGCAAACTCACAATCTCCATTTAAGTCATTAACGCCTTTTGCCTCCTTGGTCGCTTGGTTGATTGTGTCTCATCACCGGTTGCCATTACCTCAGACTAAACGCACTCAAAATGTCGTTAATGGAAATATGAAAAACTGGTTAATGGGTGTTTTTAATTGTGATTGGAATTCGAGTAACGCAGAGCAATTAGATCAAATTGGTAATGACACCATTATTAAAAATTGGACCTTCAGCCAAGGGACTCCGTTTATTAGTAAAACATGGCAAAAACAAGCGTCTAAGTTGGCGTATCGAGCGCTAAAAAACACAAAGCTAAATCATGAGCAAGAGTGGCTGAAACAACGTTTTGTTGCTCATTTGTCACGTTTGTCTTTAATGCTTTCGGATCACTATTATTCCTCTTTAGAAGCTGAACGATCTCAATTGGAGTGGCGAGATAACGATTATTTACCAAAAGCTAACACGGATAGAAAAGCGACTCAGCTTGAAGGGAGAGCGGTATTTAAACAGCAGTTGGATGAGCATAATATAGGTGTTGCGCATAATGCCATGCACTTTGCGTTAAATTTACCAGCATTGAAATACGCCTTACCTGCTATTGGGCAGCATAAACTATTCAGCCGAAATGCACCGAAAAAATTTGCATGGCAAGATAAATCTTATAAGGCAGCCAAAGAGTATGCTCGATTAAGTGAAAAACAGGGCTTCTTTGGAATCAATATGGCCTCAACAGGTTGTGGTAAAACCATTGCCAATGCTCGAATTATGTATGCACTTGCTGATGAAAGAGAAGGGTGTCGTTTCTCTGTTGCCGTTGGCTTAAGAACTCTGACACTGCAAACGGGTGACAGTTACCGTGATTTACTAAAGTTAGGTGACGATGAACTGGCTGTATTAATTGGATCGCAAGCCGTTAAAACGTTGCATCAAGTTAATAAAGAATCAAATAAAGAGAAACCGAGTTCTGGCAGCGAATCAAGCGACGACTTTTTTGAGCAACTTTTTATTAGTTATGATGGTCAAATTTATGATGGACGTTTAAAGCATTGGTTAAAAGGCAACCCTAAGTTAGAGCAACTATTGAGTGCGCCAGTAGTCGTTAGCACTATTGATCATCTGATGCCTGCGACAGAAAGCTTGCGTGGTGGCAAACAAATTGCGCCAATGCTGCGTTTATTAACCTCTGACCTTATTTTGGATGAGCCTGATGATTTTGGTTTGGAAGATTTGCCAGCACTATGCCGCTTAGTTAACTGGGCAGGTATGCTTGGTTCTCGTGTATTACTCTCTTCTGCAACCTTACCACCGTCACTAATCAGTGCGCTATATCACGCCTATTTAGCAGGAAGAAAGCACTTTAATGAAGCCAACTTTCCTGAAGGGGAGCTGCAAAGTGTGGTTTGTGGATGGTTTGATGAGAATAAAAGTCATGTAACCGAGATAAAATCTCCCGACGCTTTTACAGAAGAAAATGATATTTTCGTGCAGAAGCGCATTAAAAAATTGAACGAAAATAAAAAAATATTGCGTAAAGGGGAGTTAGTCACTGTTCACCTTGATGATGAGTTAAGCGAAAAGAAAGATGATAATCATATTTATCAGTTAGTAGCAGCAACCATTCATAGCCAGATCCATCAATTACACGATAGTCATCACGTAAAACATAGCTCAGGGCGAAAAGTCTCTTGTGGTGTTGTGCGAATGGCGAATATTGACCCAATGATTAATGTGATGAAATGCTTGTCGGAAATCTCGCCACAAGATGACTACAGTATTCACTTTTGTGTATACCACTCACAGTTTCCATTAGCAGTGAGATCTCACAAAGAGAATCGTTTAGACAATACGTTGACTCGATATGATGAAGCGCAACTTTGGCAACAACCCGAAATAATTGCAGCATTAAACACAACTACGACGACCAATAATATATTTGTTGTGGTTGGCACTTCGGTTGTAGAGGTAGGGCGAGATCACGATTACGATTGGGGCATTGCAGAGCCAAGTTCACTACGAGCATTGATCCAACTCGCTGGCCGTATTCAACGTCATCGCCAACAAGAGCCGAGCAGTAGCAACTTAATCGTATTGAATAAAAATATCAGAGCATTAAAAGGTAATTCGACGGCTTACTGTAAACCGGGTTTTGAAAGTAAAGATTTGCCTTTATCAACTCATGATTTGAATGAACTATTAAATGGTGAACTAGAAAGTATTTCTGCGATTTCAAGGATCCAGCAACCTAAGATCACTAAAAAAGAGATAAAACTTGCAGAGAATAAAAAAGTAGCTGTAGGGGTAAACTCATTTGTTATGCAAGAGCATAGGGCGTTGAAATTGGCTCTTGGTCTCCCTAGTTCTCCAAATGGAAAAGGGCAACAAGTTCAGTATTATCAAAGTGATAAAGAAGCCTTGTTATGGTGGAAAGATAACTATCATGCTGATTGGTATGGTGAGTTTATCAATCAAACGCAGTTTAGGAAATCCGATCCACAAGAAGAATTCATTTTGTGTCAAGCCGATGAGTGGGGCGATTTAGGCTGGCATCAAAAAGACACCACGCAAAAAAAATGGGTATTTACGCCACAAAATCATAGAGTGCTAACACAAAGCATTGAGCTATCAGAGGGTAACTACTGGTGGATGAATACCGATGCAGAAACCATCTATAGCAATTTAGCAGAACAGTTAGAACAAACAGTAATAATAACCGGGCAATATTTTGGTGGTATTAGCTTAAGAGCTGCGAAAAAAGATGGTCAAGAATTCATTTGGAATTGGCATGAGCAGTTGGGTGTGTTCAATACATAGAAATGTATTGAACACTCTACCTGTACGGTAGTTGACGAATTAAGAATAAGATTTATTTCTAAGCTACCTATTATCAGTAGTCAGTGAATCTTAATAAATAGTGACACGGATGTCACGGCCTAAAAAATTATTCATATTAAAAATAATATTTAGGTTGATCAGTTTTACTGATGGTGGCAAACTTAAGTCAATTGATACATAAGCAATGTTCTAAAAGGTTGATGGAATGACATTATCAAATGCCATTGCTGATTATATTCAGCAACGAAAAGAAGCAAAGTTAGAGCCATTACAAAAGGCACTAAATAAGATCTTAGAAAAAAGTGAAGACCCTATTGAGATTGCAGAAGCGAAAGCGGTTTACGCAGAAGAATCAGCCCCAATAGAAGCGGCATTTGTTACTAACATGTGGCTTTCTGATGCAGCAAAACGAGCAAAACAGATAAGTCTTGCTACCCATGCAGCAAAGTTTACTCACAGTGATGCCAAAGCCAGTAGTATGTTGGTCAGTGAGCAATTAAGTGAGTCAAACTATTTGGTGACGGCATCCTTAAATAAGAAAGCCATTGATGCAGTAGGTAATGCCGCAGCGTTAGATGTCGCAAGATTACTCAAGCTAGAGTGTGATGGTAAAAGTTTAATTACACAATTACAGCAAGGCCATGTTGATACGTTGCGTCCTTTTGCTAAAGATGAACAACAATTACAAGAGTGGAAAGAGGGATTTGCACAAGCCCTTGGTGACAGCAAGTTATCTAGCCATACATTAAGTAAGCAACTGTACTTTCCCTTAATTAGTAAAGATAAAACCTCAGTTGAATACCATTTGTTATGCCCACTGTTTTCATCGGCTCTTGCGCATGAGCTATATCATGAAGTAAGACGCACTCGGTATGGTGACTCAAAAGAGATCCGTGATGCTCATAAGACAGATAAATATCATGAAAAGTTAGATGAACGTTTCTTTAACCTTGCTGTGCAAAATTTTGGAGGGTCTAAACCTCAAAATATCTCGCAATTAAATAATGAACGTCATGGAGAAACGTTTTTATTAAATTGTGCGCCACCACAATGGAAGCATATCACCTCACCACCAATAAGCAGCTTAAGCGTATTTGGGCGAGAATTAAGCTTTAAAACGGCAGCATTGATCCGTGATTTTCGTTTATTTCTTGAAAACTTAAGGGAAGATGAGCGAAACGTAAATATCCGCCGTCAACGAGATAACGCGTACCTTTTGCCAATCATTGATACGGTGTTAAACCACGCCGCGGTCATTCAAATGATGAAAGATCATGCAGGTTGGTCAAATAGTGATGAATGTAAAATGAAGCCCAATCATGCATTGTGGTTAGATGTTTACAACACCGATGAGGCATTCCAAAAACACCGTGAAAAAGGGGATTGGTTGGTGCTTATCGCGACGGATTTTGCCAGTTGGTTAATACATAAATTAAAGAGCCAGAAAGAAAAATACGTTTTAGGTGATATTGAACACGCTTATTTTTCAACGTTGTTTTTACATCAATTAAAGCATTTTGAACGCTCAACGCCAAAATTAGGGGAGCTGTAACATGAGCCGCTATTTATTATTAAAAGACATCAGCGTACAAAACGCCAATGCGATTGCAGGCTTAACGTATGGTTTCCCTGCCATGACGAATTTTTTGGGATTTACCCATGCTTTATCACGAAAATTATCTTCTGAATTAGCCATCACATTAGGTGGAGTGGCCGTTATCAGTCATGAAAATATGGTTCACGCAAGGCAACCTAAAGAGTGGGGAGATTATGTCTTTGCCTTAACGCGTAACCCATTAACTCAAAAAGGAACCACAGCTCCAATTAATGAAGAAGGTCGTATGAATATGACGATTTCTCTCTTAATTGAAGTGCACGGTTTGTTGGGTGGTGCCATGTATCAGGAAGATCAACTCGTCAATGATGTTGAAAATCTACTGCCTAAACTCAGAATTGCCGGAGGGCAAATAACACAAATTGGTTCTATATCACTGACCAATAAAGATGAAGATAAAAAAGTATTACGTCATTTAATGCCAGGGTTTATATTGTTAGATCGCAGTGAATATTTAACTGAATACGTTAAAAATAAACATGAGCAAGGTGAGCAAATCTCTGCATTTGATGCATGGTGTGATTTTTACAAAGTTAAATATCAAGCCACGCGCGTAGAAAGTGAGGCAGAAGATCAAGGCGAACTCAGTAATAAAGCCAAGTGGGAGTTTGTGAAGAAACCTCAAATGGGATACTTGGTACCAATCATGTCAGGGTATTGTGCCATCTCGCCACTGTATGAGGCTGGAAAGGTTGACAATGTACGAGACACCACGGTTCCAGTTGCTTTTGCTGAAGCAGCGTATGGTATTGGTGAATGGATGAGTCCGCATCGCTTAACCTGTATTGATGATGCCATTTGGCGTTATGAGCATTGTGAACCTTGGTATGTCGCTAAAACAAAACCGTTTATAGATCCTATTATCGAACTATCTATGGATGAGTTTGATGAAGATGACGAAGAAATTTAAATTATAAAATAGAGAGAATTTAAAATGGCTAAAACAACTTTGAAAACACCGTCAGTCTTGGCGTTTGAAGCAAAACTACTTCCATCTGATGCATTAATGTTTGCGGGTAACTGGGAGAAACAAGAGTGGGCACCAATTATGGTGGGTGAAAAAGCGGTACGTGGTACGATCTCAAACCGCTTAAAAGCAGCAATGGCAAATGATCCAACGAAGCTTGATGCAGAAGTATCAAAGGCCAATTTACAAACCGTTGATATTGCAGCATTAGGTCATCACACAGATACATTGAAAGTGCAATTTACCCTGCGAGTATTAAGCGACTTACAAGTACCATCGACCTGTAATAATCCTGAATATCAGGCGGCGCTTGCTGAAAAAATTGAAACTTATACGCAAGGAGAAGGCTTTTCTGAATTAGCCAAACGTTATGCACAAAATATTGCTAATGGTCGTTTCTTGTGGCGTAACCGTGTTGGCGCTGAAAATGTATTAGTGAAAGTAACAGCAGAAGGAAAAGAATTTACCTTTAATAGTCATGATTTTAATTTACGTAGCTTTGATAATAATCCATCGGTTGATGAACTAGCCGAGATTATTCAAAAAGGGTTAGTTGAAAATCACTCGTTAATTAAAGTTGAAGCATTCACGCAGTTAGGTGAAGGCCAAGCTGTGTATCCATCACAAGAGCTAGTGATGGGTGGGGGTAAAGGGGATAAGAGTAAATTCTTGTATCAGTTAAATGGTCAAGCGGCAATGCACTCTCAAAAGATTGGTAATGCATTACGTACCATTGATACTTGGCACCCTGCTTTTGAAGAGGTTGGCCCAATTGCGGTTGAACCGTATGGCTCTGTAACCAACCGTGGTGCTGCTTACCGTCAACCAAAAGAAAATAATGATTTCTATAAGTTATTGGATGGTTGGATGTTAAAAGATAAGCAACCAGAGAAAGAGCAACAGCATTACATTATGGCAATGCTTATTCGTGGTGGCGTATTTGGTGAATAGAGGTCGTCATGAATTTTTACTGTGATATTAAAGTATTACCAGATCCAGAAGCGTCAGAGCCTGTACTCATTAGCAATTTAATGGCGAAATTACACAGAGCTTTGGTGGAGTTAAAAGAAGTTAATATTGGAATTAGCTTTCCAAATGTGGATAAAACGCTAGAGGATACGTTACGCCTGCATGGTGATGAGGCCGATTTAAAACAGTTATTTGACTTAAATTGGCTGAAAGGTTTACGTGATTATTGCTCTCAAACATCAGTATTAAAAGTGCCTGATGTCTGTGAATATCGCTGCGTAAAGCGTAAACAAGCTAAAAGTGCGGACAATAAACGCAAGCGTTCTATTGCTAAAGGTTGGCTTAGTGCAGAAGAAGCGACATTGAAAATTGGTAATGAACAGCAAAAAATGCTGCGCTTACCCTTTGTTCAATTAAAAAGTACATCCACAGGGCAGGTGATGAAGTTATTCATTGAGCATGGTGGGTTGCAAGATAAAGCAGTTGAAGGGCAGTTTAATCGTTATGGATTAAGCTCATCAGCAACTGTCCCTTGGTTTTAATCAAAAATAACCAAAAAATTGCTCTTTAAAAACGAGTCAATAAAATCAGTAAGTTACAATAGGTATAAAAAATTAGGTAAAAATGGGTATTTTTACTTATCTACTTGTTGTAACTTATTTTTGTGCTGATATTCTATTGTTCACTGCCGCACAGGCAGCTTAGAAAACACATTGTCCATATCATCGACAACATCTGCTGTTCACTGCCGCACAGGCAGCTTAGAAAGATATTAAAAGACATTTTTGTTAACGGCAAAGGTTCACTGCCGCACAGGCAGCTTAGAAAATACTAAACCTCTAAAAAGCTGTTTTTCTGATGTTCACTGCCGCACAGGCAGCTTAGAAAATTACCATGTGCCAGCAATAAAAAACGGAAAGGTTCACTGCCGCACAGGCAGCTTAGAAATCTACAGTCTAATTCATGGAAGCCCTTTAATTGTTCACTGCCGCACAGGCAGCTTAGAAAAAAAACCCCGCGTAATTGCGGGGTTTTTTCATGTTCACTGCCGCACAGGCAGCTTAGAAAAGAACTAGACGAAATGGAACTATTAACCGAAAGTTCACTGCCGCACAGGCAGCTTAGAAATTAATTCCGCCGCTCATCTGGCTTGCATCCACGTTCACTGCCGCACAGGCAGCTTAGAAATAATGTAGTCTGGTACGTAATCAGTCAACTTAGTTCACTGCCGCACAGGCAGCTTAGAAAAATCATCACAGAGCACCCCTACGTTAATTTACGTTCACTGCCGCACAGGCAGCTTAGAAATTCACGATAACCAGCTCCGAGTGTTACGCCGCGTTCACTGCCGCACAGGCAGCTTAGAAAGTCATCTAACGTTAATAATACAGGCATCGATTGTTCACTGCCGCACAGGCAGCTTAGAAATACTGCAAGATTGAACGTCGCTGCTAAATCAGGTTCACTGCCGCACAGGCAGCTTAGAAAAGCATAACCGATCGGTACAGATGATTTACCCGGTTCACTGCCGCACAGGCAGCTTAGAAAATAGCCTTGGCACATTCACGTATTATAGTGGTGTTCACTGCCGCACAGGCAGCTTAGAAAACGTCTAAAGATGGTACACCGCTAGAGTCTAAGTTCACTGCCGCACAGGCAGCTTAGAAAATTGATATCTAAATATACAACATAAGAGAATCGTTCACTGCCGCACAGGCAGCTTAGAAAAGGCAACGGCGGCAAATGTCTTGCCAGAGCCTGTTCACTGCCGCACAGGCAGCTTAGAAAATTTGTGCAATTCTGAAAATATCGCACTCAGTGTTCACTGCCGCACAGGCAGCTTAGAAAATAACAGCGATTTAGAAGTGATTAAGTTGCTTGTTCACTGCCGCACAGGCAGCTTAGAAAGTCAACAGTTGCCTTGGGTTTCTGTTTTAATCGTTCACTGCCGCACAGGCAGCTTAGAAAAGTAAGTACAGCTAATATCATTAATCGTTTCAGTTCACTGCCGCACAGGCAGCTTAGAAAACCGTAATGTAGCATAGCACCTAGTGTGGCGTGTTCACTGCCGCACAGGCAGCTTAGAAAAACACCTTGGCCGCCACCACCGGTTTTATACGTGTTCACTGCCGCACAGGCAGCTTAGAAATCTATAAGATTCGGGTCACTTCGCAACGCTGGGTTCACTGCCGCACAGGCAGCTTAGAAAGTTACCAAACTCTAGTAATATATCAGCAGTCAGTTCACTGCCGCACAGGCAGCTTAGAAATTGATAAAAGTTACTGATTTCAAAAAATACTTGTTCACTGCCGCACAGGCAGCTTAGAAAGATAGCAATAATACGGGTAGTAGTAGTTGGTCGTTCACTGCCGCACAGGCAGCTTAGAAACTACAGGTAGTTTCGTAAACCGTACAGCACCCGTTCACTGCCGCACAGGCAGCTTAGAAATGGAAGCGGCGGCCACTCTCCGCCGCTTCTTAGTTCACTGCCGCACAGGCAGCTTAGAAATATGAAATCCCACTGATCGAATACATTTACTTGTTCACTGCCGCACAGGCAGCTTAGAAATGTTTCGCTGTTACTGTTCCGTTGCCTAACGAGTTCACTGCCGCACAGGCAGCTTAGAAAACCCATTTAAGCAAGCGTTCTTTTCAATAACTGTTCACTGCCGCACAGGCAGCTTAGAAAGCACGAAAAGCCCCGTCCTTCAGGTCGGGGATGTTCACTGCCGCACAGGCAGCTTAGAAACGTCGAATGGTGGTATGTGGATGGCGAAAACCGTTCACTGCCGCACAGGCAGCTTAGAAAAAAGATAAGTAGAGATAGGCGCTCCTGAGCCAGTTCACTGCCGCACAGGCAGCTTAGAAATCCCATTCTTCTAGCGTTTCAATCGTTGTTTCGTTCACTGCCGCACAGGCAGCTTAGAAACATAGTAAAGAGCGGAACCCTTCAAAGGCTGTGTTCACTGCCGCACAGGCAGCTTAGAAAAGACGATGGAACTTCCGTTGCGATTTTGTCCCGTTCACTGCCGCACAGGCAGCTTAGAAAGTATACGGAATAACTCAAACCTATTCGACGTGGTTCACTGCCGCACAGGCAGCTTAGAAAAGTAGAACCTCGTTATGAGTGTCAACGTGTCGGTTCACTGCCGCACAGGCAGCTTAGAAAACTCACTCTTGGCTTTCAGTTTGATAATGAAAGTTCACTGCCGCACAGGCAGCTTAGAAATGCTGCAAATTCGTTTTTAAACCAAGTGTATTGTTCACTGCCGCACAGGCAGCTTAGAAAACCTGCGGCAATTGCCATTACGCCGCTTGCATGTTCACTGCCGCACAGGCAGCTTAGAAAATTCATCCGGAATAGCCGCGACAATCGCTGCCGTTCACTGCCGCACAGGCAGCTTAGAAAGCGTTGGGGGCGGCGCTGTTAAGTAAAGGCGCGTTCACTGCCGCACAGGCAGCTTAGAAAAATGCAGGCTTATCTTTGAATGAGTCAGCCGCGTTCACTGCCGCACAGGCAGCTTAGAAAGTAAGGTAGATTATGAGCAACGTAATATTAGAGTTCACTGCCGCACAGGCAGCTTAGAAAAGCACGTTCGCCCAAGTTACGAGCGATGGTTAGTTCACTGCCGCACAGGCAGCTTAGAAAATTAAGTGAAGATATAGATTTTTCACCAGAGCGTTCACTGCCGCACAGGCAGCTTAGAAAGTATGCATAATAGCGCCAGCGCATACGGCAACGTTCACTGCCGCACAGGCAGCTTAGAAAAGAGCAAGCCCACTCTGGTAAAGCCTTTTTTGGTTCACTGCCGCACAGGCAGCTTAGAAACACGAACCTAAAGTTGATATAGTTGTTGGGGTGTTCACTGCCGCACAGGCAGCTTAGAAACACATACCTCAGCAAGTTCTAGTGATGACATTAGTTCACTGCCGCACAGGCAGCTTAGAAAAATCAAAGCAAGAGAAACCCCTCTTTGTATTCTGTTCACTGCCGCACAGGCAGCTTAGAAAAGACGATAGTGTCATTACACTGACTGTCTCAAGTTCACTGCCGCACAGGCAGCTTAGAAATTGGCCGCGTACCATTCGGCATCGAGTTGTTTGTTCACTGCCGCACAGGCAGCTTAGAAATATCCAAGTGTAGCGGGTGAGTTCGGCGGAAGGTTCACTGCCGCACAGGCAGCTTAGAAAAGTAGGGGGTGAGAACTTCGCAATATTCCACCGTTCACTGCCGCACAGGCAGCTTAGAAATTGCACGATGCCAACGCTGCTTCCATTCAGTAGTTCACTGCCGCACAGGCAGCTTAGAAATCGTGAGGTATTGACAACCTCGTGAGGTTTGCGTTCACTGCCGCACAGGCAGCTTAGAAAAAACGGTGAAGACGTATGTAAAGGTTGGTTGCGTTCACTGCCGCACAGGCAGCTTAGAAATTCAAAAAAACGGCGCATTGTTTTATTTATCGGTTCACTGCCGCACAGGCAGCTTAGAAATGCATTGTCCCAATTAGCGCCAAAAAGCGAGGGTTCACTGCCGCACAGGCAGCTTAGAAACGCGACTGTAGATAATGGATCGCCAATCAAAGGTTCACTGCCGCACAGGCAGCTTAGAAAAACAGCAAGCACAATGAAATGCCAAGTAAAGCGTTCACTGCCGCACAGGCAGCTTAGAAATTGCAGCATGAACAGCGAAATTTTGAATTAGCGTTCACTGCCGCACAGGCAGCTTAGAAAGCGATCCCAACATTCGGAACCCCATTGATAATGTTCACTGCCGCACAGGCAGCTTAGAAAAAGCAGTTGCGAGAAATGCAAAAGAAAATAGTGTTCACTGCCGCACAGGCAGCTTAGAAACGCAACCATCAGCGGCGGCCAGCTCAACTATCGTTCACTGCCGCACAGGCAGCTTAGAAATGTAACTCGTTTTATTATTGGTACTAATAAATGTTCACTGCCGCACAGGCAGCTTAGAAATGGCGCATTGGCTATACTTGAAATGGCCATAAGTTCACTGCCGCACAGGCAGCTTAGAAAATCACATCACTTGGTTCGGTTGAAGTGAATGCGTTCACTGCCGCACAGGCAGCTTAGAAAATGCGCTACCCGCAACCACTTCAAAAGCTTGGGTTCACTGCCGCACAGGCAGCTTAGAAAGGAGACTCTGCGTTTATTTGAAACTCTGAGATGTTCACTGCCGCACAGGCAGCTTAGAAATTGGCCGCCGCCTCTCGGATCATATCCAACAAGTTCACTGCCGCACAGGCAGCTTAGAAACCATTAATTGTCGATTCTCCGCGCCGCTTCGCGTTCACTGCCGCACAGGCAGTTAAATGTGTTAGTGCAGGCATGCACATTTAATTCTACGCCTTTACAATCTTTACTTTTTTATTCTAGCGAATGAGAGTGATTTTCATTATAGTAAACATAAATACGAATAGTTATCACTTGAGTGTAAAGAGTATGAAAAAGAATATCGCTACAATGTTATTGGGTTTGCTGGTTTCTGCGTCTTCTTATGCAGAAATGATCACAGTTTCTCATCAGTTAGGTAAAACTACACTTGAGACGAAACCTCAACGTGTTGTTGTTATTGGAACTGGCACTCTTGATGCACTTGATTATTTTGGTATTAAACCAGTAGCGGTAACTCAAGCGACAACCATGCCGTCTTATCTTCTTAAATACACAACCAACGAATTTGCTTCATCGGGCAGCCTTAGTGATCCTGATTTTGAAACAATTTACATGCAAAAACCTGATGTGATTATCATGGGATCTCGTGCCATTAAAGCGTACAAAGAATTGTCTGAAATCGCCCCAACCATTGTATTTGCTGTCGATTCAAAAGGGTATTGGGAAAGCACACAACAACAATGGCGCATGCTAGGGGATGTATTTGAAATTCAGCCTAAAGTTGAAGCGAAAATTGCCAGTGTCGATGTTGAAATAACGAAGATAAATACACATAACCAAAATAATAATGTAGCGGCACTAACGGTCATGAGTGCAGGTGGAAATATCACGACTTTTGGTGCTCAATCGCGTTTCTCTGCTATTTATAAAGATTTTGGTTTTAAAGAAGCGGCGAAAGGCATTAAAGAATCTAACCATGGTGACTTGGTGTCTTATGAGTACATTCGTGATGTGAACCCATCAAATCTTCTTATTGTTGATAAAGATAAATTAATTAACAAAGACAAAAGCCGCACACGTGAAGAATTTGCTAACCCACTAGTAAAAGCGACGGACGCCTACAAAAACGATAGCTTAACTTACTTAGATATCAATGCTTGGTATATAGCCATCGCAGGGGTTACAGCAACAGATCAGATGATTGAAGACGTAAAGCAATCTATTCACCTTTAGGATAATAATTCCTAATATTCTTACACTTAATTTTCCTTAAAGCGTGTTATTTCTCTGAGATAGCACGCTTTGTGCAGGCTGAGGTTAGCTTTGAAAAAGTTATTGCTTGTTCTTATTGTACTGAGCGTTGCTTCTGTATTTATCGGTGTTGCTGACTTATCGTTGACCGCTATTTTTAGTGGTGACATAGAAGCGTTAGAATTACTTGCAGTGAGTCGTTTACCGCGTTTATTGGCTATTTTATTATCGGGTGCGGGTCTCAGTATTGCGGGCTTAATTATGCAGCAGATTAGCCAGAACCGATTCGCTGCACCATCGACATCTGGTACGATTGAGTGTGCAATGCTTGGTTATGTACTCAGTTTAGTGATTTTTGGGCATGGTGATAATTTATTACTGATCTTCGGTATGTCGATTGTTGGCACGTTAATCTTCATCCAATTTATCCACCGTATTCAATTCAAAAATGCCATTTTTGTGCCATTAGTCGGCATCATCTTTGGTAATGTTGTTTCTTCTGCGGCGACCTTTATCGCTTACAAATATGATGCGGTTCAAAACCTGTCAGCATGGACAGTGGCTAATTTTGCCAGCATTTTGCAAGGTAACTATGAACTGCTTTATATCGCCGTTCCGATTTCAATTATCAGCTACTGGTATGCCACGCGTTTATCTGCTGTGGGTATGGGCAAAGACTTCGCGACGAATATTGGCCTGAATTACAAACAAATTTTGTTTATCGGTATTATGTTGGTATCGGTGATGTCAGCAACGGTAGTTATGATTGTGGGTCAACTGCCGTTTCTTGGCCTGATTGTGCCAAATTTAGTCGCTCAGTTTTATGGGGATAACTTACGTAAAAATATTCCATTAACGGCGATTGTGGGGGCGATTCTTATCCTTGTGTGTGATGTTGTTGGGCGTATTGTTATCTTCCCTTATGAAATTCCTATCTCTATGATCATTAGTATTCTTGGCGGTGTCGTGTTTATTGCTTTCATCGTTAAAGGAAAACAAAATGTCTGATTCAATTAAATTAACAGGGTTAGCATTCATTACGGTTCTGTTTGCGTTTTTATTTATTGGTATTGGGTTAGATGCATCAAATTACGAGTATTTCTTATCTCGTCGTGTACCTAAAGTATTGGCGATGATTTTAGCAAGTATTGCGATTGCTCAATCGTCGTTGGTGTTTCAAACCATTACTCATAACCGTATTTTAACGCCAAGTATTATGGGATTTGATGCCTTGTATTTGTTAACTCAAGTTTTAGTTGTCGTGATTTTTGGTTCATTTAGTGTGTTCATATTGAACCCATTTGTGAACTTTGCCTTGTCTGTTTTTATTATGATTGGGTTCTCGTTATTGCTGTTTGGTTTTTATTTTAAAAAGAACAATAGCAATGTCATTACCTTGTTGTTATTGGGTGTGATTTTTGGACAACTGTTTTCCAATATATCGTCATTTTTCATGATGGTTATCGATCCAAATGAGTTTTCTACCATTCAAGGCAGCATGTTTGCGAGTTTTAACAACATCAATAAAGATCTCGTTTATTTCTGTGTTATTCCTCTACTACTTATCAGTGCATTGCTTTTTAGACTGTCTAACGTGTTAGATATCTTTTGGTTGGATAATGACAACGCCACGAGTCTAGGGGTTGATGTTGGTAAGGTAACCAAACAGGTGCTGATTTTAGTGGCGATTCTAATTTCGGTATCTACTGCCTTAGTTGGCCCTGTGATGTTCTTTGGTTTATTAGTGGCAAACTTAGCTAAAGAATTCTTTCATACCTACCGTCACCGAACTCTATTAATGGGAAGCAGCTTAATGGCGATGTCGATGTTGTTATCGGGCCAATGGGTAATTGAGAATGTCTTTAAGTTTGAAACGACCTTAAGCGTAGTGATTAATTTTATCGGTGGTTTGTATTTCTTATCACTGCTTGTTAGACAAAAAATTCAATAGAGAAACGTATGATTTCATTATCTCAACTATCAAAATCATTTGGTCAGCAAAAAGTGGTTGATCAAGCCTCTGCCTCGTTCATTAAAGGTGAAGTGACGTCAATCATTGGACCTAACGGCGCAGGTAAAAGTACCGTGTTATCAATGGCGAGCCGTTTGTTAGCAAAAGACAGTGGTAGCGTATTAATTGAAAACAAAGAAGTGGTCGATTGGGACACAAAAGTTTTAGCAAAAAAACTGTCGGTACTTCGTCAATCAAACAATCTAAATATGCGCTTTACCGTGCGTGAATTGGTTGCTTTTGGGCGGTTTCCTTACAGCCAAGGCAAGCTAACGAAGCATGATAACGAGGTGATTGATAACGCGATTAATTACCTTGATTTAACGGACATCCAAGATAAATATTTAGATGAGCTGAGTGGGGGGCAACGTCAATTAGCCTTTATTGCAATGGTTGTTGCTCAAGATACGGATTACGTGTTCTTAGATGAGCCATTGAATAATCTTGATATTAAACACTCATTGCAGATCATGAAAAACATTAAAACCTTAGCGCATGAGTTAGGAAAAGCCGTCGTAATTGTGATTCATGATATCAACTTTGCCTCATGCTATTCAGATAATATTGTCGCGCTTAAAAAAGGCAAAGTGGTTGCTAATGGTACGGTAGCAGAAGTGATCAGAAAAGACGTTCTTTCAGATATTTATGACACTGAATTTGATATCCATGAAGTTAATGGACAACGTATTTGTATGTACTATGGTCAGTAATAGACGATGTACAAAATAAGATAAGGAACGCGTTTATGAGTAAGCCATCACCACGAATACTAACGGTTATTAGTAGCGTACTGCTGACATCAAATATGCAGCGTATTACGTTTAAAGCCGATGATTTATCTGATTTTGAAACCGAGAGTGAAGGCGGTTACATTAAGCTGTTGTTTAATGAGAATGGTGGAACGGACCTTTCTGGTATTGAAGAAGGCACTCGTCCAAAAATGCGTACTTATACCATTCGTCATTTGCGCCAAGAACAGAATGAATTGGATGTGGACTTTGTACGTCATCATCATTCTGTTGATTGTGTGAGTACTGATAGTGGCGGTTTTGCATCGAATTGGTCGCAACAAGCTAAAGCTGGCAGTCAAATATCCATTGTTGGTCCGGGTTCCATCAAAGGTTTATCGAAAGAGGCCGATTGGTTTTTCTTAGTGGCTGACATGACCGCATTACCTGCGTTGTCTGCAAAATTAGAAACCCTGCCATCAAGTGCGGTGGGATACGCGGTGATTGAAATTAACCATGAATCCGACAAGCAAGCCTTAGCTAAACCGGAAGGAATGAATATTGTTTGGATTATTCAATCAGAAGTGAATTCAGAGAACGGCGGGTTGATTGACGCGGTTCGTGCTCAAGATTGGAAACAAGGTCGAGTGGCGGTATGGAGTGCGTGTGAATTCAATAATATGAGGCAGCTACGTACGTATTTCCGTAATGAAAAAGCCGTCGATAAAGACGATATTTACATTAGCAGTTACTGGAAAGAAGGCTGTACCGAAGATGGCCATAAAATCGCTAAGCATGAAGATCAGCTAGCGGATTGATGATTAGTTATAGAGTGTGGGTACTCTAATATAAATAGCGTTAACAAAAAGGGCCTAACTATACAATTAGGCCCTTTGTTATTTATGATAAGTGCTCTTATATCGAGACTTACTTATAAAAGGCTTCAACAGTGCCTTTTAATTTAATTAGGATCGGTTGACCGCGACGGTCTAGTGCTTTAGGTGATGGGATTTTTACCCAGCTTTCACTAATGCAGTATTCTTCAACATCAAAGCGCTCTTTGCCGTTAAGTTTAATACCGATGTGGTGTTCAAAACATTCTGCAACATGATGTGGACTACGAGGATTGCCAGAAAGGTGATCCGGTAAAGCGGGTTGCGATGTAGTATCGTTCATGATTGTGACCTGTATTTAATAAAAAGTGCGCTATTGTAGGCGTTATAAGCCTAACGCTCAAGAGTTGTAGTGATAAATCGTATTCATATATTTAGTAAACTTGAATCTGCTATTTTATCAACAATGTAAACTCTTCATCACTTTGCGTATTAGCCCACATTTATTTCAATAAATACCTCCTATACTGGTCAGTAATTCGATTGAAAAGGAAATGCCAATGCTAAATGAAAACCATGCTTTTATCTTAGATTTTCCAGAGCTAAAATTAGATATTGTTCAGCTAAATCATGATGATCCAACATTCAAAGCAGAACTTCAGAAGTATCACGAATTGGATTACAATATTCGTCAATTAGAGATATCCGGCAGTCCGATTGATGATGAAAACATGAACATTCTAAAACTCCAGCGTATAGAATTAAAAGACGTTTTGTATAAGCAATTAACTCAGCATCATCAAATGGCCAGTAACTAATCTAAAGTATAATTTACTTATTAAACTCGAACGCACAAAAAAGCCGACTCTCAGTCGGCTTTATTATTAGGAGTTATCAGTAACGATGGTTACGCTTTGATAAGTAGGTTGGCTTCTTGTTTGGCTTTTTTGGTTTTAACTTGAGCCAGAATAACGCCTGAAATCACCATTAACCCACCCATTAGATGATAACTCTCAATCTTCTCGCCTAACAGGATAGCAGCAAGTGAGACTGCAACCACCGGCAGTAAGTTCATGAACATCGCGCTTGATTCAGCTCCAATGACATCAATGGCTTTTACCCACATCCAAGGGGCTAAAATAGAGGCAGCAATTGATGCATACATGATAAGCGGAATAGAGCTTTCGGTTGGTAATAAACTGTCACTGGTGAGCCATAGTGGTGTCAGCATCACAACAGCAAACAAGCCTTGCATGTAAATAAGCTGCCAGCTTGTGATGGGCATTTTCCAACGCTTTATTAATACGCAGTAAGCCGCATAACAACAGGCAGCAATAACCATTAGGCCATCCCCCTCTGTGATTGGTTGATGCAAGAAGAACGTAATATCACCATGGCCTAACATAAAAGTAAGACCCGCTAACGAAATTACCGCGCCAACAATACTTAGTTTAGAGATTCGTTTACCGAGTAAAGGTAAGCTGAGAAAAATACTAATCAAGGGTACTAACGAGGTAATTAGTGACATATTAGACGCAGTGGTGGTTAACCCAGCGTAATAACCTAATGATTGGTTTAGCACCATGCCAAGTAACGCCAAAAATGCCAATTTAGATAGGTAAGGGCGAATAACATGGCGTGATTTAATGACTGAAGGTAAACAAAAAGGCGTCAAAATCAGCATTGCAAATGCCCAACGATAAAAACTCATGGCACTTGGTTCTATAGCCGATGCCGCCATTTTATTGATGATGGAGTTACCGCCCCAAATAAGGACAGTAAAGAGAGGTAATAAATAATACACGTGACCTGCATCTCGTTAATGGCTAATGAGATGCAGTTTGACAGGTCTATTGAAATGTATATATCTTTAATCAGACATTTTGATTTAGTAGAAAGACATTATGATATCTTAGAAAAAGAAGCCGGTAAGGAATAAGGCAGTAACGCAGAGTATTTTGAATACAGAAGGAAGAGTTGTTATGCAGGCTATAAGGCCAAAGTTAAAGTAAGTAAATGGTAGCATAAGAAATATACAGAATAGGGTACTTGTTACTGTAGTGTGAGCTTAGTTAGGTTGTCTAAAAAAAGAGGTTAGGATAATGGAAAAAAAACGATGTGAATGGGCAGAGGTTTCTGATTTAGACCGAGATTATCACGATAATGAATGGGGCGTTCCTGTTTATAATGAGCGTGAGTTGTTTGAATATTTGATCTTGGAAGGCGCGCAGGCGGGATTAAGTTGGTCTACGATTTTGAAGAAACGAGAAGGGTATCGATTTCTATTTGATAATTTTGATATTGAACTCATCAGCCAATACGATCAAGAAAAAATAGAAACGCTAATGTTAGATGCACGAATTGTACGTAATCGACTAAAGATTAATTCGGTGATTACTAATGCTCAGGCATTTATGACGATCCAGCAAGAGTTTGGCGGATTTTCTGAGTATCTATGGGGTTATGTAAATAAACAATCAATTAAAAATCATTGGAAAACAATGGCTGAAGTCCCTGCAACAACAGAATTATCGGATAAATTAAGTAAAGATTTAAAGAAGCGTGGTTTTAAATTTGTTGGCCCAACTATTTGCTATGCCTTTTTACAAGCAACTGGTGTTGTTAATGATCACTTGGTTAACTGCCCTTGCTATGTTAAAAATAACATATAAGTAAAATTTGGGTGTTTATGATTTATTAAACACATTGTTATCAGAAAGGGAGGGAGAATTATGGACAAGAAATCCTTACCAAATTCAGAAGAAACAATTATAGAGACGGTTGATGTTGATGGGACGTACCAAGAAGAATTACGTAAAAAGAAAGAACGACGTAATTACCCCTCTAAGTCAGTTTTATATGAAAGAAGATTTAAAGAAGAGCGTCGTAATAAAGAT
>NZ_CAMLHO010000011.1 GCF_946479765.1 uncultured Aliivibrio sp. | reverse complement strand
TCCGAAAAGTAAATGCAAACTAGTGATTATCAACTCACAAGTGCCCACACAGATTGATTTGGTTAAATTGTTAAAGAGCGTTGTCTTTCAACTACTTAGCTTCTCAGCTTCGTCGTTTCAGGCTGCGTATAATACCGAGCCAGACTTTTAAGTCAAGTCTTATTTGAAATTAATTCAAACACTTCAAAACTTAAGTTCTCAATCGTTTTTGCTTTCGCTTTCTCTTGGGAACGAGGCGCATTATAGGGCTATCAAAGTTATTCGCAAGCATTTTTTAAACAATATAATCCAAGTGATTATTTTCTACACAGATCACTTTTTTTCACACAAAACCCCTACAAGAAATGAACAATGACTTAATTAGTTGGCAATTGATAAATAATATAAGTAGTATCAATGTGATTTTATTGTTAACTCATCATTTTCCATTTATTTTATTAGACATTACTAATCATGAAATCTACTAACTCAAATATAATTATCGTTGCTATTGCTGCACTAGGTGCAGGTGCAATCTCGTTCTTTCCGGTATCTCCCGCTTTTGCTTTCGCTTTCGGCGCAGTAATTACAGGTTTTACACTATTAACTATTAATAAAGCACCAACTAAGACAAGTACTAATACTTCTGTTGATGATACTCAAACTACAGATCAAGCAAGTACAACTCTTTATGTTGGTAATCTGCCTTACCGTGCAAATGAATCAGATGTAAAGGACTTATTTGCTGAATTCGGTGATGTATTTGCCGTTCGCCTAATGAAAGATAAGCGAACAGGTAAAAGAAGAGGCTTTGGTTTTGTTGTTGTTGCAAGCAAAGATACGGATAACGTTATCGAAAACTTAAACAATAACGAATTTGATCAGCGTACACTTAAAGTGCGTATTGCGAATGATCCTAAAACTTCGGGTAACCCAAATATTGAAGAGGACTAAATCCTAGTTCTTGAAATGTTTTATTAAGTGCCTCTTCATTTTTTGTTGAGGCACTACAAAACACCTCTCCTTTTATCATATCTTTTCCTTCCTCTTTATAATCTCCTAATAATTGTTTTACTCTTCTTGCTATCGCTTCCCCTGAATCAATAAGTAAAACATCATCACTTAGTACTTTTTTAATTTCATTTCTCAAAAATGGAAAATGAGTACAACCAAGAACAATCGTATCAACCTTACTGTGCCAAGGAGCTAGAATAGCTTTTAACTCTTCAAGGTCGACATCTATACCTATCATTTTCTCTTCTGCCATTTCAACTAATCTCGTAGACCCTAATAACTGAACGTCAGAAATTGGAGCAAATGATTTAATCAAATCATAAGTGTAGCTTCGTTTTACAGTTGCAGGAGTAGCAAGAAGACCAATTTTAGTTGACACAAGAGCTGCAGGTTTTATAGCAGGAACAACACCAACAACAGGAATTGATAATTTATCTCTAAGCGTTGGTAACACAATAGTACTGGCGGTATTACAAGCTATCACAACTATATCAATCGTAAATTTTGCACAAATCTGAGAAATGATATGTGTAGTACGTTCTATTAATACCGATTCAGTAAGTTCGCCATACGGGAACCCTGCATTATCAAAAGCATAAATGTACTTTACTAAAGGTAGTTGGTATTGAATCTCTTTATATACAGATAACCCACCGATACCTGAATCAAAAATTAAAATATGTTTTGGCATAACTGAAACCACAGACTCTTTAAAGTCGATATGAAGATTGAGGTTCTAATCATACCGTTAATGCTATTTTTGTAAAACAGAAGCCTGATAGCGCAAATGAGTAAATCGCTCTTGTTCATCAACTCTTATATCAGATAACGCTATAGAGCCACGAAAACAAGGAGCCTCTATTACTAATGTATGAAACTCCCCATCTTCTCCGCATGGATCAACTTGCACTGGTAACTCAGAAAGCAGCTGCATTGTGTATTCTTGACCACAGAATTGATTATCTAACTGAGTTCCATCCGTTGTAACAAGGATGGTTTTAATTCCACAGCTAATGATTTCTTCTGCTAGCTCACGACTTGATTGTCCTACCAATGGAAAAACACACTCCCAACCGGCTGCTTCTATATAGCTTTTACGGTATTCGACAATGCCATTACAAAACATATCGCCAAAGGCTACTGCATCAAACTCAATTCCACATACCTTTAAACCAGTTACGACTAAATTTTGGTATTCATTATTGGCAGGGAACACGGTAGGCAATTCAATCGTAATTAAAGGCAGCCCAGCCAAGTCAGCTTGCATGTGGACTACAGAAATAGGAGTAACTTGAAAAGGGACTTCATTGGCTACGTGTGTGGTGTATAAAGCAACAACCTCATAATCAGGATTTTGAAGTAGACGGATAAGAGTGAGTGTTGAATCTTTACCAGAAGACCAACTGATGATGACTTTCTTTTTCATGTAAACCTCAGAAAAGAAAAAACCGCCGATAATGGCGGTTTGGATAAAATTAAAAAATATATGAAGCACTTAAATAATAACTACGCTCTTGAGTTACGTAATCCAAAGCCGTTTGATATTCTTCATTAAATAAATTATTTACTTTTCCTGATATTGTCATCTTTGATGTTACATAATAATTTGCAGATAGGTTCCACAACATATAAGCATCTAATTTATCATTGTTACTATAGTCAGAATAACGATCACCTTGATAAGTCATTCCCAATGAAGTATCCCACTCATCTTGAACCAAAGTGCCTATCCAAGAACCCGTCTCTTTTGCGCGACGTGCAAGCTGTTTTCCCTCTGAATCTTTAGGATCCATTAGAGCTAAGCTAATATGATGGTCAATGAACCACGTAGTAAAATCACCCTCAAATTCAACACCTTTGATCTCTGCATCAGTATTTATTGGAGCCCAGTTCAAATGCTCATAATAAACAATCATATCTTTAATATCAGAGTTAAATATACTCAAGCGCCAATTCATCACATCGAATTGACCGATTAGTCCAATTTCTGCTGAATTTGATTCCTCTGCGTCTAACTCAGGATTACCCCTATTAGGATCATATAAATCATAAAATGAAGGGGCTTTAAAAGCTGTTCCATAGCTAGCATACGTTTTCAAATGATTATTGAACGCATAAGCTAGCGCTGCTGACCATGTAGTAAAATCTCCAAACCCACTATCTTTATCAAAACGGAAACTACCATCAAGAGTAAAATCATTAATATCAGCAGTTGTAGTAACAAAAACAGCTTTATTTGTTCTATCTTTCTTTGTGTAATCAGTCGTACCACTTGATACATCTTCATTAGTAAAATCTAAACCTGCATTGATCACCAAGTTACTCGTATATTGGTAGCTATTTAACCAATTAAAGGTAGATCTATCTGTTTTAAAAATAGAGTTTAAAGATGAATTACTTTCTGGGTATGAATTATTCTCTTGTATAGATTTAGCTAAATTAACCACACTTGAATAATTATCATTAATATAATTTAGTTCTGTATTAAATTGGAAAAATTCTGAATCTTGCTTTGAAAAAGATCCATATTTATCATAATCACTTAGGCTATCTACATAAAACACATCAAAATTTATAGATAAAACATCTGTAAACCTATGATCAATAGATGCTATAAAGTCTTTTGATTCATAACCATACTCACTATCAGAGTCAGAGCTAGTACCCTCTTTTATATTATATCCATCACTTTCTTTATAATTAACTAAAAAGCTACCATACGTATCATCATTAAGTTGCCCTTTGGACTGCCAAGACGTTTGATAGTATGCGTCGCTACCTACAGTTGTTTTTATTTGATGGAAACTTTCTTTACTTTCAGTTTTTGTGATTAAATTAATTACGCCACCAATAGCATCCGCACCATAAACCGCAGCTCTAGGACCTCTGATTACTTCAACTTGCTCAATTGTCTCTATAGGAATAATAGAGAAATCAAAACCTCCCGAAGATGCATTATTAATTTTCATACCATTAAGAAGTACTAATGTATGGTTGCTTTCACTACCGCGCAAAAAAACAGATGTCGTATTCGCGGGGCCTCCGCTTTCTCCAACCTGAATTCCCGGGATATATCTAAGAACCTCAGTTAACGTTTTTGCTTGAAGTAGTTCAATTTCTTCTTTTGTTACAACACTAACGGATGCTAATATTGATGACTCCGACTGCTCAAATCGATTAGCAGTGACAACCATAGTCTCATCAGTTTCAGTTGTGGTGTTTTGTGCAAATACAGGGGAAGTATAGGCGTGAGAAAGCAGCGACACTATTGCAGTCGCAAGGGCAGTTTTTTTCATTTCCATTGTTTCCTAAAATCGCGTTAAGTCCATATAGCAATGCGTGATGCATTACTTATTGCTGGCAGGTATTCGGACTTGAGAGCAGTTAGCCTACGGTACTCACTTCCCATCATTTATATCTATATAGATCCATATAGAAAAACAACAGTGTGAATAATGCTGTACCTTCGTTCTCTCTTACCGCTGCGCGTCAGTTCTGGATTTTCACCAGATTCCCTTTTCAGGCTATTATCAAATATGAAAATAGCGCACCAACATGGCCGGAATAGTAATGGCGTACATTATATTTGTCTAGGTTTATGCGCTTAATATCACAGCACAAATCCAATTAGTTTCGACCAATCACACACAAATACTGGACAACAGATCTCTATCGCATAAAATCGGCGCTCTTATTTTGAGCAGCGTGAGGCAAAACAATGACACAATCCGTCATGAACCCAGAAAATTATCAAGTACAGTTAGATGAAAAAGCAGAAACACTGTCTGCTTTATTTTCTGAATTTGACGTTCCAGAATTGGAAGTTTTTTCTTCTCCTGCTGAAAACTATCGTATGCGTGCAGAGTTTCGAATTTGGCATGAAGGTGACGATATGTATTACGTCATGTTCGATCAAAAAACAAAAGAGAAATACCGTGTAGATTACTTCTTACCTGCAACTCGTCTTATTAACGACTTAATGCCACTACTTGCAGAAGCAGTTAAAGAAAGTAAAACGCTGCGTTATAAAATGTTCCAAGTAGATTTCTTATCAACATTAAGTGGTGAGATCTTAGTTTCAATGCTTTATCACCGTCAATTAGATGATGCTTGGAAAGAAGAGGCCGCAGCGTTAAAACAACGTTTGAATAATGAAGGGTTTAATTTAAACCTTATTGGTCGCGCTCGTAAAATGAAGATTGTTCTAGACCAAGAATTTGTTATTGAAAAAATGAAAGTAAATGATGATATTTTGACTTATAAGCAAGTTGAAAACAGCTTTACACAACCTAACGGTATTGTTGCTCAAAAAATGTTGGAATGGGCTGTAGATTGTACTCAAAACAGCCAAGGGGATTTACTAGAGCTTTACTGTGGTAATGGTAATTTCTCTTTAGCGTTAGCTAAAAACTTTGATCGTGTCTTAGCGACTGAACTTGCAAAGCCTTCTGTAGAATCAGCTCAATATAATATTGCTGTAAATAATATCGATAATGTACAAATTGTTCGCATGTCCGCTGAAGACTTTACTGATGCAATGGAAGGTAAACGAGAATTTAGACGTTTAAAAGATCAAAATGTAGATTTGAAGAGTTATAACTGTAATACCATTTTTGTCGATCCACCTCGTTCAGGAATGGATGAAGGTACTTGTAAAATGGTGCAAGGCTATGAACGTATTATGTATATTTCTTGTAATCCTGAAACACTAAAAGAAAACTTAGAAATTTTAGGTAAAACGCATAACATTACTCGTTTTGCTCTTTTTGACCAATTTCCATATACACACCATATGGAAACTGGCGTTTTCTTAGAAAGAAAATAATAGCTAAAAAACAGACTAAAAAGGCTCAGAATATTAAACTCTGAGCCTTTCTCTGTTGAAAACGAAAGCTAATTATTTTCTATATTAATTTTACACATGAATCACTACACTTCTGTCGTTTCTTTTTTCTTCTTCAACAAATCCATTTTTACGCCAATCCAAAGTAATAATCCTAATGCCACCATAATTGAGAATAAATTTGAGCCTATTTCAGGATACTGGGCTTTTACGAAGGCTGAATGTCCAAATAAGCCAACAAAAAAACACGCAATAGCAACCAAAGACGTCTCTTCACTTTCCGGCTGACGTAAATATTCTTGGTATAAACCTTGAGCCGCTAGAACCAATGCTATAATTGGAAAAATTGAAAATGCGACTTCTGTTACCGTAAAACCAACCCACACAGCATTCAAACAAAGACCTGTCACCACGGATAGCGCTAATGTTTTTCGTTCATTTCTACTATTTTCATGTGTCATGTTCATTACCTCGTATAGACATTGATTCACTGTGATCAATGCATCTAAATTCTATTTTTCATTTTCTTTCCGATACCAATAAGCACCTTTAGATAACATGCGTAATTGAAATATCAATCGTCGCGAAAGCTCTTCTCTATGAGGATTGTCAAGATCTAACGCTTCTGCTCCAGAGCTAAATACTAGCGTGACTGATGCTTCAGCTTGAACAGACGCTTCTTCACGAGCAACACCTGTTGTGGCAATCAAATACTCCGTTAGTTCCGCAACAAAATGTTGGATCTCTCTTGCTACAGCTGCTCTAAATGCAGGCGACGTACCTGAACGCTCACGTAATAACAGCCGGAATACGTTTGGGCTACCTTCAATAAATTCCATAAAGGTTTCAACTGACGTTCGGATCACACTACCTTCAACCACAATTCGTTGACGAGCTTGTCGCATTAGCTGACGAAGAATCAAACCACCTTCATCTACTAAGGTTAATCCTAGTTCGTCCATATCTTTAAAGTGACGATAAAAAGAAGTCGGAGCAATACCCGCTTCTCTCGTCACTTCACGTAGACTTAAACTCGTAAACCCTCTTTCGGCACATAATAGGCAAAAAGCAGCATCAATAATCGTTCGACGCGTTCTCTCTTTTTGCTGTGCTCTTACACCTTTGGTGCTTACTGGTCGCTTCACTTCTGATACTTCATTGAGATCATCAGCTTCAAATTCAGGATACATATTATTTACCGTATATTGCACAATTTAATTAGATGAGTATCACAAACTTTTCGCTAGTTCACATTATCGATGTCTATTGAACGATGTAAATAATGAAATTCATAAACAACTAGATTTTCATAAACAACGTGATCCTCTCCACTCTATCTTACTCACTTGATTTACCAAACGAATGAAAAGGTTAAAATAACTTACTAGCAATGTTGCGAGATTGATAATAATAAGGCGCTAATAATAATGACTAACTCGAGCCCTACACACTCAACCCATTTTGATGCCATTGTAATAGGCAGTGGCCCAGGGGGAGAAGGCGCAGCGATGGGTCTCACCAAAGCAAACTTAAATGTTGCTATTATTGAAAGAGAACCAAGCGTTGGCGGTGGTTGCACTCACTGGGGAACCATACCATCCAAAGCACTGCGTCACGCGGTTAGCCGTATTATTGAATTTAACTCAAACCCTCTTTACTGTAAAAATAATACCAGTATTCACTCCACTTTTTCGGATATTTTAGGTCATGCGAAAAGTGTTATCGATAAACAGACGAGAATGCGACAAGGATTTTATGATCGTAACCAATGTTCATTAATTTTTGGGGAAGCCAGTTTTGTAGAAAAAAATACCATTGCTGTAACAGCAAAAGATGGCTCTATTGAAACTTATACCGCGGATAAATTTATTATCGCGACAGGTTCTCGCCCTTACCGCCCAGAAGGTGTGAACTTCAACCATAGCAGAGTTTACGATAGCGACTCTATCCTTTCTCTGCAACATGACCCTCGTCATATCATTATTTATGGTGCAGGCGTAATTGGCAGTGAGTACGCCTCTATTTTTAGAGGATTAGGCGTTAAAGTTGACCTTGTAAATACTCGTGATCGCTTACTTTCATTCTTAGACAATGAAATGTCCGACGCGCTCTCTTACCATTTCTGGAATAGTGGTATCGTTACTCGTAATGATGAAACTTTTGAAAAGATTGAAGCCAGTGATGACGGTATTGTCATGCACCTTGAATCTGGTAAAAAAATGAAAGCCGACTGTATCTTATTTGCTAATGGCAGAACGGGGAATACCGACAAATTAAACCTATCAGCAGTTGATCTTGAAGCGGATTCTCGTGGACAGCTTAAGGTAAATGGTAGCTATCAAACCCTAGTTGATCACATTTATGCCGTTGGTGATGTTATTGGTTATCCTAGCCTTGCAAGTGCCGCTTATGATCAAGGCCGCTTTACCGCTCAAGCGATTACTAAAGGAAAAGCAGAAGCTCAACTAATTGATCATATCCCTACTGGTATTTATACCATTCCTGAAATCAGTTCCGTAGGTAAAACAGAACAAGAATTAACAGCAGCGAAAGTACCTTATGAAGTAGGAAGAGCATCTTTCAAACATTTAGCTCGCGCTCAAATTGCAGGAATGGATATTGGTAGTTTGAAAATTCTTTTCCATCGCGAAACCAAAGAAATTTTAGGGATACATTGCTTTGGTGAACGTGCAGCAGAAATCATTCATATCGGTCAGGCTATTATGGAACAAAAAGGCGACGCAAATAGTATTGAGTACTTTGTCAATACTACATTCAACTATCCAACAATGGCTGAAGCCTATCGTGTTGCCGCTTTAAATGGGTTAAACCGACTCTTTTAAATGACAACAAGAATTAAGCATAACTTAATCCTTTTTTATTTAACTATCAAACGAATAGAGCATTTGGCCTATGATAGGAAAAATGCTTTTTACATTAAATAGAAAAGGTAATCGCTTAATTGAATGTATTGCCTAGCCACACTGTATCGTACAATTACCAATTCATATGGATTAGCAACGGAGTAACACGATGTTTAAATAATGGGAATTTAACCAACCATCGCTGCCATGCTTTCCATCTTCCGCAATCATGCTCAATAGGTGATTTTACTGATAAATTATCTATCCAAGGCAGCCAACCAATAAAATGTTTTTTTGGTTGATACAATCCATGCTTATACTCAATGCTACCGAGCTTTTTGCCCATCATAGTATTACAACGATCACCCGCCACCACGAATAACGCTTCAGCATGATGGAAACGGCGACCTAATAATTGAATAAATTTAGCTAATTGTATTTCGTTACATTCTAATAAGGCATGCTCGCAGACAATCATTAAAGGCACCTCATTAGGTACGGGGAGATTATCTACCCAACCGTCTTCCATCGCAGAACCACAGCGTAAATAATAACGCTCGTTAGTATGAAACAACTTTTGACGCCAAAGAAGGTTTTCATTGATATCTAATTCAAGCCAATGACATCGACCATTATCCAAACGATAAAATCGAGTATCTAATCCAGCACCAACATTAATGACCCAACCAGAAGGGTGGCGTTTAAGAAATTGTGATACTTGTTGGTCACATTGAACAGTAAGCGTGGCGTGTAGTAATTGTTTTTGATCGATATCTCCAGAGAGGCACTCTAAAGAAAGGTGACAATGTCGACATGCTGCAGCAGCGATAGGATCATAAATCAATCCATTGTCGATCATACTTTCGCGACTTCTCAACCAAAGAGGCTGAAGTAAACGAGAAGGGATTTTATGGCCGCGCTGTGTCATTATCATCTCCTATAAAATAGACTAGATGATAATAACTATCATTACCACTTGTAAAGCGCTATTTCATCTCAACAAGCGATAATGACAATTTAATAATAACTTCCTAAGTAGTAACTCAGCCAATTATCTTGATTTTATATTACATCCACGTCGTGCTGCGAATAACACCGACAGCCAGACCTTCAATACTTAAACTTTGTGATGTTAAATCAACTTCAATTGGAGAGAATTCTTCGTTCTCAGCATGAAGAAAAACCATAGAGCCTTTTCGCTCTAAACGTTTTACCGTTACATCATCATCGACTCTAGCAACAACCACTTGCCCATCACGAACATCTTGTGTTTTATGTACCGCGAGTAAATCACCGTCCATAATCCCGATGTTCTTCATGCTTTCGCCGTTTACTCGCAACAAGAAATCAGCTTGTGGTTTAAACATACTAGGATCGACTTGGTAATGGCTCTCTACGTGCTCTTGAGCAAGGATAGGTTCACCCGCTGCAACTTGACCAATTAGAGGAATACCAAGATCTTCACTTTCAGCTTCTTGTAAAAGAATACGGATACCTCGAGAGGCACCAGGAATAATTTCAATAACCTGCTTACGAGCAAGCGCTTTTAAATGCTCTTCTGCTGCATTAGCTGAACGAAACCCCAACTCACGAGCAATCTCTGCACGTGTAGGTGGCATTCCAGAGTCATCAATTTTTGCTTTGATTAGCTCAAAAACTTCTTGCTGTCTTGCCGTTAGTGGCTTCATAACTCACCTGTTTGTTTATACAGTTAACTGTGAGTATATACAGCTGTGCTATGCTTGGAAAGACCTACTGATTAAAAATAAGTCAAACTAAGCCTCTTTTCTGACATATTAGTCGTGCTATTGGGGATTATGTGTTCATTTTTATTAAAAGGTTTGACCAGTTCTGCTATTCTTGCCAACAAATTGTAAGCATCTATATATAACCGACTGCTCGGTACATAACTAAGGCGTTATTGTCATTATGTCTACAGGACAAACTATTTATCACTCTTTGCTAAAATTACCACTATCGGTAATGGTGAAAAGCAGCTCGATTCCATCGAATCCAATTGAAGACCTTAAGATCGATCTTGAGCGTCCAATCATTTATGCACTGCCATTTCGCTCGCATGTTGATTTACTAACCCTACAAAAAAGCGCATTAGAGTTAGGGCTACCCGATCCTCTTTCTCCACTTGAAATGGATGGAGTTGAATACCCTCGTTACGTCTTCACCTCTGTTGGTCCAAAAATATTTGAAACAGATGATGATTTGCCACAAGAGTCTCTTGATTTATTTAAAATCGTATTGAAATACCATGCAGACAATCCAAATGCAGACTTCCAATTAATTCCGACCTCTATTTTATGGGGAAGAAGACCAGGCAAAGAAGGCACAAGTAAACCTCACTTAATGCCACTTAACGCGCCTCAAAAATTTATCACACTAATTAAAGCCGGTCGTGATTCAACCGTTCGTATTAGCCCTGTGGTCTCTTTACGCTACATGGCAGACAATCACGGTGCGGATGAAGCAATTGCTCATAAGCTAGCTCGAGTGGCCAAAATTCACTTCTCTCGCCAAAAACTAGCGGCATCAGGGCCTAATCTTCCTAATCGCCAAGCACTCTTTAATCGCTTATTAAAATCTCAAGCGATAGAGAAAGTCATCTTAGAAGAAGCAAAAATACGCAATGTAGACGTAGAAAAAGTACGTAAAGAAGCCATGGGGATCATGGAAGAGATCGCTACTAATTTTTCTTATTCACTCATCAAGAATGGTAACCGCCTACTCAAATGGCTATGGAATCGTTTATACCAAGGTTTAAACATCAATAACGCGGCTACTGTGCGTAAATTAGCACAAGAAGGCCACGAGATTGTTTACGTTCCTTGTCATCGTAGCCACATGGATTACCTATTACTTTCTTATGTGCTTTACCATGAAGGATTAGTGCCACCACACATTGCCGCAGGTATTAACTTAAACTTCTTCCCTGCTGGACCAATTTTCCGTCGTGGCGGTGCTTTCTTTATTCGTCGTAGCTTCAAAGGCAATCGTCTTTATTCAACTATTTTCCGTGAATATTTAGCAGAGCTTTTTGCTAAAGGCTATTCAGTGGAATATTTCAGTGAAGGTGGGCGTTCTCGTACAGGTCGCTTATTGGAAGCAAAAACCGGTATGTTAGCGATGACAGTACAAGCAATGTTACGCGGCTTAAATCGCCCAGTAACACTCGTACCGGTATACATTGGCTATGAACACGTTATGGAAGTAACAACCTACGCCAAAGAGCTGCAAGGTAAGCGCAAAGAAAAAGAAAATGCAGGACAAGTTCTACGTACGCTTAGAAAACTACGTAACTTTGGCCAAGGCTATGTAAACTTTGGTGAGCCAATCTCTTTAAATCATTATTTAAATGAGCATGCGCCGAACTGGTCTGAATCAATTAATCCAATTGAGCCACAAAAACCAGAATGGATGACACCTGTCGTTAATGGCATTGCTAATAAGATGATGACGCACATTAATGATGCTGCTGCTGCCAATGCATTAACCTTATGTGCTACGGCTTTATTGGCCGCTCGTCAACGTGCGTTAAGCAAAGAAGACCTGACTGAACAACTGGATTGTTATTTACAGCTACTACGTAATATCCCTTATTCAGGCACAGCAACGGTACCGACAGAAAGTGCAGAAGCACTCTTAGAGCACGCTATCGCTTTAGATAAATTCGTAATAGAGAAAGATACGTTAGGTGAAATTATTTCATTAGATAGAAACCAATCTATCCTGATGACGTATTACCGTAACAACATTATCCATCTATTTGCATTACCTTCATTGATTGCAAAATTAATTGTTCAACATCGTTCTATTTCTGTGGATGATATCCAACAGCAAATTCAACAAATCTATCCATTTCTCAAAGCTGAATTATTTTTGCATTATGAAGAAGATGGATTAAACGATGTGGTAAATCAACATATTGAAGAACTCATTCGTCAGAAGTTGATTGTACAAAAAGATGGGCTTTTACAACTTAACTCAACCAATATTCGGAAGCTTCATCTACTAGCTCATACTATTTCAGAAACACTACAGCGCTACGCAATTGCCCTTACGCACCTGCAAGCGTCTCCTGAATTAGATAAAAGCGAATTAGAAGAACAAAGCCAAATCATGGCTCAGCGTCTAAGTCGTCTACATGGTATCAATGCCCCAGAGTTCTTTGACAAAGGCGTTTTTGGTATCTTGTTTAATAGTTTAAAAACAGAAGGCTACCTGGATAGCAATGGGAATGCTGTACTTGAGAAAGTTGCACCATTCGCGCACGATATCTCGAAATTATTAACTCCAGAGATTAAGTTAACAATCCAAGCGGTTATGAACAAAGAAGATTAATTTTCTTTAGATACAAAAAAGCCAGTATGACATTTCTTATTGAAAGTATCCTACTGGCTTTTCTTTTTAATAAATGAGGATAATTTAAATCAGAACACTTGCACTGATAGCAATAAATACCAAGCCACCCACATAATTATTATTTAAAAACGCTTTAAAGCATGCATCTCTTTCACGACCTTTAATCAACCATTGTTGATAAACAAAAAAACCAGCCGCCGCTAACACTCCCCAATAATACACACTTGAAAGAGCTAACTGAGTACCAAGAATAATCAATAACGTCAAGACGCTTAATTGCAGTAGGCCTATGATGAGCTTATCGAACCGACCAAACAATATCGCTGTCGATTTAATACCAATCTTAAGATCATCATCCCTATCCACCATCGCATACTGGGTATCATAAGCAATGGTCCATAATGCGTTAATCACAAACAACAACCAAGCTTCTGGTGGTACTTGATTAGATTCTGCTGCGTATGCCATTGGGATAGCCCAACTAAATGCTAATCCAAGAACAAATTGAGGCAAGTAAGTTACTCGTTTCATAAAAGGATAAGCAACCGCGAGAACGATACCAATCCCCGAAAGCATAATCGTTAACGTGTTCATGGTTAACACGAGTAAAAATGAACACAACACTAAAACGGCAAAAAGAATTAATGCTTCTTTTGATGAAATTAATCCAGAAGGTAATGGACGATTAGCGGTACGCTTTACATGACCATCCACTTTACGATCAGCAAAATCATTAATCACACACCCAGCAGAGCGCATAAATAAAACACCCAATACAAATACAATCAGTACATGCCAATCAGGTAATCCATCTGCTGCTAAAAACAATGCCCACAACGTTGGCCATAAAAGCAATAAAGAACCAATAGGACGATTCATTCGAGTTAATTGCCAAAACGCTTGTGCTTTTGACGTGGTCATTATTCAATTTCCTTTGAGTAAATAGGCGCGTTAGGTAAAAACAATTCCGCCACCAACATAGGCTTTTCATTCATCCATAATCGAGAACGTCGAGCAAATAACATTCCTTGTTCTGTTTCAATTTTGCCGACCTGTAGCTTATCTCTGTGTGCACTTTGGGCACTAAACACGGTAATACCTAATGGCACATGACCTTGACGAGTTAAATCGTGCAGCTGGTCTTGAAGCGATGATAACGGGATTAACGTTCTACCATATACCCATGACTTTTGATCTCCCTTTAGAATAACTTTTCGACGCAAACACACTTCATTACCAAGAAGGTCTAATTCCGTTTCGGTTAATGTTTCTGGGTTCACGTGTGTATTATCTAATACCGATACAGACAACAATTGGCAATGTTGTTCTAAACGGCGTGATAATGAATCTAATCCAAGCAGCCAGTATTGCTGCCATTCATTATGACACTCAAAGGTATCGGCCTCTTGCCATTGCACTTTTTTAAGCACAGAAGCACACCAAAAATTGATATCTGACATATTCTCTATAACATCTCTCACATATATTGATTATATTTAGAGATAACGGTTAATTTTTTCTCACAACGGCCGACTATTGTAGCAAGTAATATAATAAATTGACTGACGAATGGATTAGAAAATGACAAAGAAATCATTATTTTTAGGGTTGCTGCTAATTATTAGCCAACTTTTTTCTCCTGCTGTTTTGGCAGAGGAAGGGGGAGCACCTCAAATGGGCTACTTTACTTTAGCACCAGACTTAACAACCAACTTTGTCACAAAAGGAAAAAAGCTCGGCTACATTCAAGTTCGAGTTGATATTCTAGTGGCAGATAACCGTGAGTTACCAAACTTAGAGCACCATAATCCACAAATTCGAAATGCCCTGGTCGAAGTACTTGGTCAACAACCAGAACAACGTATTAAATCACTAGCTGGTCGAGAAGAGATCCGAAAAGAATGCTTAACAGCAATCAATGAAGTTCTATTGACTGAAACAGGAAAAACCTTAGCGGTAGATTTACTTTTCACTAAATATATTTATCAATAAAAGACTAGAGTTAGACATGAAAAAATGAGCGATGTATTTCTACCTCGCTCATTTTATATAGATGATGCAATAACTATGTTTTTTTCAATTTACTGTCTATGAATGCAATAACACACCCAGTAATTAATCCTGCAAGATGCGCTGTATTAGCGATAGCCATAAAAGGTTGAGCATAACCTAAGATAATCCATACCAGCATAAACCCTACAATAGGCTTAGAGACTGAAATGCCTTTCTCTGGTGCTAACCAACCGATAAACCATGAGTAACCTAGCAGAGCATATACAACCCCAGATAACCCACCAAAATTGGCCCCTTCTATCCAGTATTGTCCCAACCCAGAAAACAGCGCAGAAAACAGAAACAATTGAACGAGCTTTGTTCTACCCAATCGTAATTCAATATCACCACCCAGTTGCCACCACCATAATAAATTAAAAATGATGTGCATTGCAGAGAAGTGAAGCAGTGCATGGCTAAACCAACGCCATATTTCGATACTTTGCGTTTGGTTAGCAGGAAAATGCAACGCTTGAAAAATCACATTATTCCAACCCAATTGTTGTAATATGAAAATCACAATACAAACAACCATGATCACTAAAGTAAACACCCCAGCTTTCGCTTTGATCATCTTAATAAAATCAGGAGATCCATAAGTAAATTTAGCGGTTCGGGACTCCGCCATCTCCCATGATGCAGACTGATATTTAGTATCGTTAGGATTACTTAAAAAAGCCTGCAATTCTGATTCTACCTCCAATAAATAAGTATCATCAGACACCACCCATAGAGCAAACTGACCTTCTCCCTCTGGCATCATTCTAATATCAATCTGGCGTGCAGCCATATAATCAATAAACGCCTGCCCTGCTCTTGGGTTAGATAATGTAATTAGTCTCTGCATATAATTTTATTTCTCCACAGGTAATCCTGCTTTATGCCAACCTTCAAATCCACCATCTACACTATACACTTCATCATAACCTTGATTAATGAGATATTGCGCCGCACCTTGGCTACTGTTGCCGTGATAACACATCACTAATACTGGTTGTTCAAAATCAACGGTATTCATTAATTCCACAATCGTATCATTGGTTAAATGAAATGCCCCAGGAGCATGCCCTCGAACGAAAGATTGAGGATCCCTAGTGTCTACGATTACCGCATTAAGATCTTGATGATTTAGCTTTTCTTGAGCATCTACGACTGAGATATGTTGAAACTGTTCCATTTTAGGCCTTTTCTCTCTATTTTTTATTTATTGTACTCCTGATTAACCACAAGAAAAACACAGAGTACGTAGGGATTAATAAAAGTTATGCACAGACTTGTTATCCACATACTTTTTACCCATCAATTTATTTGCTTGTTTTTTAACCGTCTGTGGAAAAGCTTGTGGATTACGTTGATAAAGTGTTTTTATAGAAATCGATCCACTACATGTAGTAAAGATCCTTTTTAATTTGTGGATAGTAATTTTACACCTAACCCTTTATATCACCTAGATTTCCCCTAATAAATACAAGATCTAAACAGATAACTAGCCTACTTATACACAAGATATTTTCTGCCTATTCAAAAATAGGTGATCCATTATTTAAAACAAAAAAAAGGCTGACCTCTTTCGAAGTCAGCCTTTCATTAAAATTTATTTAACTACAACACATCGCCAACAGCATCTTTCAGCTTTTTCATGGCATTTTTTTCAAGTTGACGAATACGCTCTGCAGATACTTGATAAGTATCTGCCAATTCTTGTAACGTTACTTTTTGATCAGTTAGCCAGCGAGATTGTACAATATGTTGACTACGGTCATCTAGGGTTGCAATTGCATTCGCTAAACGATTATTGGTGTAATCTTCCCAGTTATCTTCTTCTAGAGAATGAGCAATATCTGATTGCTTATCTTCTAAGTAGTAAACTGGTGCCGTAAAGGCCATATCACGGTCATCATCTTCCGCTGGAGCTTCAAAGGTAGAATCTTGTGCAGCAAGACGGGATTCCATCTCTCTAACTTCTGAGGGCGCAACACCAAGATCTTTAGCTACCGCTTCGACTTCGCCGTTATTAAACCAACCAAGACGTTTTTTATTCTTTCTTAAATTAAAAAACAGTTTACGTTGTGCTTTCGTCGTTGCTACTTTCACAATACGCCAATTTCTTAATACGTATTCATGAATTTCAGCTTTAATCCAATGCACAGCAAAAGAAACCAAACGCACACCCACTTCAGGGTTAAAACGTTTTACTGCTTTCATTAAGCCAACGTTACCTTCTTGGATAAGATCCGCTAAAGGTAGGCCATAACCAGAATAACCACGAGCAACATGCACGACGAAGCGAAGATGAGATAAAATTAGCTCTTTCGCAGCTTCTATTTCTTCTTTGTAGTGTAAACGCTCAGCCAGTTCACGCTCTTCCGCTACCGTTAGCATCGGATAAGTATTAACAGAACGCAAATAGCTGTCTACACTATCTTGTGAAATAGCAGCCATTGAATACATCTCTTTCGACATTCAAATCCCCATTTATATCTAGGTGTAACTTAACTTAACCTTGCAATGATGTACTTAAAGCAAACAGACTGCAAGTGAAAGGCGGAGAATTATCCACACTTTATGGACTAATTTCTGTTAACTAAGTTCACTTTTTAACAAAAAAAATACAAAAAAACCGCTAATTCAATAAATTAACGGTTCATAAGATCTTATTAGGTAAAAATGATCTTTATAACTTAAACTGGCTCAATCTCTTTTAGATGGCGCAATACCGAAATACGAGCGGCAAGTAAACCTAAGAATGACGACAACATCAATAATAGTAAGCTTTCATCCCACGTTAGCCCAACCAATCTAAATACACTGTCATAAAGTACCGCTACATTATCAACCGCACCATTTAACGTCACTGTGATTAGCGCTGTAAATAACCAAGCAGACACCCCCCCCAGTAATCCAAACCACATACCGGTATATAAATATGGACGTAAAATAAAGGTATTCGTTGCGCCAACTAACTTCATGACTTGAATTTCATCTTTTTGCTCTAATACATTAAAGCGTAATGTATTACCGATAATTAAAAAGACCGCCACAAACATTAGAATCGCAAGCGTCGTTGCGACTACAACCGCAACATGCTTAATCGCATCTAATCTAGCTAGCCAATCATCATCTAAACGAACTTCATTCACATAAGACTGTTGTTTCAAACGACTAACTAGTTGATTTATTTGTTCTGTACTCTGCCATTCTGTTTTTGGCGAGACAATTAATACTGCTGGTAGAGGGTTACTATCTAACAGCGTTAATGCCTGTTCAAAGCCTGAATGCTCGCTCAGTTCTTTTAACCCCTCTTGCGGAGAGATGTATTGAACCACATCTATTTCTTTCCAATCTTCAAGATCTGATTTCAACGCTTGAACTTTAGATTCAGTCACTTCTTGCTGTAAATACAAACTCATCTGTGAAGACGCCTGCCATTTTGAAGCAACAATTGTTAGGTTCTTACCGACTAAATACATGCTTGATGGCAAGGTTAATGACATAGCAATAACGGCTAATGTCAGTAAATTACCTAGAGGACGACGTAACAACTCTTGAAAAGACAGTTTTGCTTGTTTCTTATGAGTAGCCCAAAACCCATCGTTTGATGCCCCTTGGGTATTTTTCGGTTTACGCTTAGCCATGATCAGAAACCTCACGTAAACAACCTTGGTGTAAATCAAAACGACGGTATTTATTACCACCAATTAACGACAAATCATGCGACGCCATTAATACACTCACTCCAACTCGGTTAAACTCAGCAAACAAATTAAATACTTGGCGAGATAACTGAGGATCTAAATTACCTGTTGGCTCATCGGCTAACAATAACATTGGTTTATTTACCACTGCTCGCGCAATACCGACACGCTGTTGTTCACCACCAGACAATTGCATTGGGTAACTTTTGGCTTTATCTAACAGGCCAGTTTTATCCAAAGCAGCCGAAACACGACGTTTAATATCATTTTCTCGAACCGACTCAACACGCATTGGTAATGCTACATTATCAAACACGGTTCGATTCATTAATAATTTATGATCTTGAAATACAATCCCGATATTACGACGTAAAAAAGGAATGTCTTGGTTAGAGATCTTAGTAATGTCATGGCCATTAAATAAAATCTTGCCATCACTTGGGCGCTCAATAGCACAGATCAATTTCAGCAAGGTACTTTTACCTGCACCTGAATGACCACTTAAAAAAGCCATCTCACCTCTATTAAGGTGAAAATTTACTTTTTGTAATGCTGGACGCCCACCTCGGTAGGCTTTCGACACTTGCTGAAATCGAATCACGCGTTATTCCTCACGACTAAACAATGCATCAATAAAATCTTGCGCCACAAACGGACGTAAATCATCAATACCTTCACCAACACCAATATAACGAATTGGGATCTGAAATTGATCGGCAATAGAAAAGATAACCCCACCTTTTGCAGTACCGTCTAATTTAGTTAACGTAATACCAGTAACTGGCGCAACATCACTAAATAATTTGGCTTGGCTAATGGCATTTTGTCCCGTACCGGCATCAAGCGTTAGCATCACTTCATGCGGTGCTGTTGGGTCAATCTTCTGCATTACACGGACGATTTTACGCAATTCTTCCATTAAATGACTCTTATTTTGGAGACGACCCGCAGTATCTGCAATAACAATATCTACTTTTCGTGCTTTTGCGGCTTCAATAGCATCATAAATCACCGAAGCACTGTCTGCTCCTGTGTGTTGTGCAATCACAGGAACGTCGTTACGTTGACCCCATACTTGAAGTTGCTCAACCGCCGCCGCACGGAAGGTATCACCTGCCGCTAAAATGACCGATTTACCATCATTCTGGAACTGCTTTGCTAACTTACCAATTGTTGTTGTTTTACCAACCCCATTTACCCCAACCATTAAAATAACGTGAGGCATATTCGTTCCATCGATTTTTAACGGTTGTTCCACTTTAACTAAAATCTCAGCCATTTCTTCTTTTAGTAGACTGTATAAAGCTTCACCATCTTTCAAATCACGTTTGCTTGCTTTTTCCGTTAAGCTATTAATGATTTTAATCGTGGTATCCATACCCACATCAGCAATCAATAACTGCTCTTCTAATTCTTCAAATAGATCGTCATCGATTTTTTTACCACTAAATAAACCAAAGAAACCTGCACCAATATTTTCTTTAGTGCGTTGTAAACTGCGTTTTAATCGAGCAAAAAAGCTTTCTGTTGGTTTTTCTTGTACTTCTTCTATTACAGACTCTGTATTCAATTCAACAAGCGGTTCTTCAACTTGTTGTTCTACTTTCTCAGCGCCTTCTTCAGAAACATCATCGACAACAGTATCGTTGCTTTCTGTTGACTCTTCATTCGCTTTACACTGTTCAAGTTCAGCATCTTCCACTACACTCTCAGCAGCACTGTCTTCTAAAGATGGTGCTTGAGAAAGAGTATCGGTATTTTCTACTGATTGTTGGTCTACGGTTGGTTGTTCGGCTTTTTCTTCATCACCAAAACCTAACCAAGACAATAATCCGCGTTTCTTTTTGCCTGTCATTGGGAAATCCTAGAATTAAATTGGTACAATTTTCTCGTATACTATCACTTTCTGAGCGGTCAAAAAATCTATGCTTAAACGTAAACAACATTCATCTCGCACTTCTGGCACAAATGGGCGCTCTGGAAGCATTCGTATTATCAGCGGACGCTGGCGTGGACGCAAACTTCCTGTGCATGATGTAGAAGGATTAAGACCAACAACAGACCGAGTAAAAGAAACGGTTTTTAACTGGTTAGCTCAAGATATTCCTCGTGCCCGCTGTTTAGACCTTTTTTCAGGTAGCGGTAGTTTAGGGTTTGAAGCCGCTTCACGTGGCGCTGAAAACGTCGTTATGTTGGAATTAAACAAGCAAGCACATGGTCAATTAAAACAAAATGCCGAAAGCTTAAAAGCCGATAATATTGAACTACACCATATTGACGCACTTACTTTTTTAGATAAAGTAGCAACACCATTTGATGTTGTTTTTATTGATCCTCCATTTAGAAAAGATTTATTAGAAGTAACGCTAACAAAATTAGAAAATAATGGATGGTTAGCGGCAAACGCCATGATATATATTGAAGCAGAAAAAGAACTCAGCTCATTACCCGTTCCTGCTCATTGGCGCTTACACCGAGATAAAACGGCTGGACAGGTCACGTTTAAATTATATGAAAGAGAGGAATAGATGAAAGGATTGATCATTCTAACCAAAATCGCTCTAGGAGGTGTTTGGTTAATATTATTACTTAACCTATTTATGCCATTTCCAGGAAAAGGCGCAATCGCACTTTATATCCTGACTGCTTTTTTATTCATGATGCACGGCCTGCAAATGCTTATCTTCATTGGGGCATTTGGCGATAAGATATCAATGAGCCGATGGGAAAAATGGTCGATTCTTATCTTTGGGGTTTTTGCTTTACTCGATATCAGAAAAAAGCACATGATGGATAAATAACATCCTATCAAGCAATTAAATTAAGGAGCATGTATTGCTCCTTTTTTTCCTCCTGACCTCATTCTTCCCATCAATTTCAATTAACTATCTATGTTATGATCCCGGCCTATTTTTACGATTTTAATTGTGGTACTCATTTATGGAAACACTTTCTGCCGCGGTCATGCTTTTTCTGATCATGGACCCAATGGGTAACTTACCTGTTTTTACTTCTATCCTTAAACATGTCGAAAAGAAAAGAAGACGTATTATTTTAATTCGAGAACTTCTTATCGCTCTGGCTATTATGATGGCGTTTCTTTTTATGGGAGAACAGATACTCAATTTCCTAAGTTTGAAAAAGGAAGCAGTTTCTATTTCTGGCGCGATTATTTTGTTTTTGATTGGCTTGAAAATGATTTTTCCACCAGAAGGTGGATTAGGTGCTAGCTTAGGTGCAGGTGATGAACCTTTAATCGTCCCTTTAGCTATCCCTATGATTGCAGGGCCTTCAATTCTAGCCACTTTACTATTGCTTGCTCACCAAGAACCAGATCGCATGGTTGATTGGAGTTTAGCGTTATTAGGTGCTTGGTCTTTAACTACTGTCATTTTAATGTTCTCAGAGTTATTCCAACGCATTGTGGGAGAAAAGGGCCTAGCAGCAATAGAAAGACTAATGGGGATGTTGTTACTTATGATTTCAGTACAAATGTTCCTAGATGGAATTACGAGCTACTTTACACACGTATAAGCCTTGGCTACATGAAAAAGGTCGTATTCATGCGACCTTTTTTTATATCTATATTAATGATTACACATACGGTCAGGATTTGCAGTTAACCCCGCATCAACTTCCACAACCTTTCTTTTCGATAAAAGAAACTCAAGCAATTCATTTAAGCTTAAATCTTGCTGGCTGCAAGTATGAAAACATACATCACTACCAAACTCTGTTTCTATTTTCTCTTCTAGCACTAAACGAGAAAGGGGCTCAGGAGCCTCCAATAAGAGATTTAGAACTACGTGACCATGGATATCTTGCTTCATATATTCATTCTTTTTTAAACAAACGAATTCATAGCATAACAAAAAATATTCTCTCTTACCTGATCGATCTCATTCATTTCGATATTTCACCCCCTCCGCAGTAAAGTCCAGTTAGCCACTCAGATAGACTCAAAAGCATGAAAGCGGGCCTACACAAAATATTGCTTACATATTAAACACCAAGAAGTGACAATAAATTACATTAAAAACAAACAGTTAAAACCTTTATTGTTAATTTCACAAGAAAACATAAGAAAAAAATCGCTTTAAAATTTAAAGTTTTGATAAAATTAATACTAATACTTCCCTTAATAACATAATACACAGTTATAAATACCGGGCCATACCGTTCATAAAAAACATAAAAACCTAAGTATAAGACCAGAGAGAGGGTAAGGCACAAAACAATCAACAAACTATACGTTCAATTATTAAACCATAAAAAATCAATATAAACACTTACCTATCAACAACTTAAACCGAGTTAACATAAAGAACACACAATAAACCACAATACCAACAGATAAAAAGACACCTTAACCAACTACCAAACTGCTACTTTTGTCATAGAAAAGTTATTTTTTTAAGCTTTTGAGCACTCTACACTTGATCAACAACCAAAAACGATGTTATTCTATTTATCAAGCAATGATTGAAGACATTAAAGGAGCATAATAATGATTACTTCATCGCAAAAACAAGGACTTATGATGATCGCCGTAGTTGTTGGACTAATGACTCTGCCAATGATGTACTGATATACATTCAAATAAGTTTATATGAAAAAACGGACGCATTAGCGTCCGTTTTTTTATGCTTGAAATAACACTCTAGAACAAATCCTTTATATTATCCCAATGAATCAAATACATAGCGATAGATAGTAAGGTGGATATTAGAACGATCCCTCCAACTAGCTTCCATAGAAAGCGGCTTGCCCTCGGAGTCAAAATATCGGTCATTTCATTACATGTTGCTTTGAAAGCCGACTTATCTTCCAGCTTATACCCATCCTCATGCACTACCTTATTTCTCATAGTTGCAATAAAACGCAATTTACCGATTACCTCATGAGGCAAGCGCTCCTCACAACTGGTAATAAGTTGGTGAAGTCCTTTTCCTTCAGCGTGATAATGTGCCTTTAATAAAGCTTCAATTTTTCGACTTTGTTTTACAACAAGATCAATATCAGACATATCACTCTCCTAATCTTTAGCCTTAAATGTCTCCTCCTATTTTATACCACTCTATCGTCTATTTCTCTTTCTGATCCTTAAGATTCTTTAAGTTACTCCATAAAATAATAGAGGATAATGTATTAACAGTATTCGAGCCAGATCCCAGTTCACACTTGATTTTTTCTATCACAAAAAAATATCGATACAATAATCTGAAAACTCGCACAAACAGAACAAATACGCCTTATCTATAAATTTATAAACGTTAGAATAACCAAGTTAATATACACATACTCGCAAGTTTAAGGAAAATCATGCCAGTTACTTACATCATTCTTTTGCTCGTATTTATTTTAATTGCTGCGATATTATTTCAGCGATTTCAAACTAAATTTATTTTGGGTGATAACGCACCGGAAATGAAAGCGAAAGTAACAATTCTAGATAAGCAAATAATAGAAATCCCAGATACACAACCCGGAGAAGAAGACCAAGAGTTTTGGATATACGTGCAGAAAGGAAAATTCGGACCAAAAAGAGAATTTGAAATCGGCGTTCACTATTTTCATGCTCTAAATCCTGGAGATAAAGGTATAATGACCTATCAAGGGCGAAAATTTCATCACTTTGCTTTAAAGCGAGATTAACTCTAGGAAATTCACTATGACCAACGCAATGCTTTCTGCTATTCCATTAACCTCTCTTTCTGGTGTTGGAGCCAAAGTAGCAGAAAAGCTCCAAAAAATTGGGTTGTTCACTATTCAAGACTTATTGTTTCACCTTCCTCTCCGTTATGAAGACAGAACTCGTGTTTACCCAATGGCACGAGTTCACTCTGGTTTATTTGCAGCGGTTCAAGGCAACGTAATGTCTTGTGATATGCAATTTGGCAAACGAAAAATGCTGTTGGTCAAAATTAGCGACGGCAACGGAACCATCACCTTACGCTTTTTTAATTTCAATGCAGGAATGAAAAACAGCTTCGATGAAGGAAAACTGGTTCATGCCTATGGTGAAATTAAGCGTGGCGGAAGTGGTTTAGAGATCGTTCATCCTGAATATCAATTCCATACTCCCTCTAAACCTTTAGACATAGAAGCCACATTAACGCCTATCTATCCAACAACTGATGGTCTGCGTCAAAACACACTACGCAGTTTGACCGACCAAGCGTTAGAGCTACTAGATAAAGCAGCCGTTGCTGAGTTATTGCCTCAAGGTTTGTATAACAACCAAATCACACTAAACCAAGCACTGCATATTATTCATCGTCCTGACCCCTCAATTAACCTTGATGCGTTTGATGAAGGAAAGCACCCAGCGCAACAACGTTTAATTATGGAAGAATTGCTGGCTCAGAATCTTTCAATGCTTTCAGTACGCAGTAAAGGCCAGCAAGAAAAAGCATTACCCCTGGCAACAGTAACGAATTTAAAACAAAAATTATTAGCTCAACTGCCTTTCACTCCTACCGATGCTCAACAACGTGTTGTGGCAGAGATAGAACAAGACTTAACAAAACCACACCCAATGATGCGTTTAGTTCAAGGTGATGTTGGCTCAGGTAAAACCTTAGTTGCCGCATTAGCAGCAGTACAAGCGATTGAACATGGCTATCAAGTCGTCTTAATGGCACCAACCGAGTTATTAGCAGAGCAACACGCTGCAAACTTTGGTAATTGGTTTGAAAGCATGGGCATACCCATTGGTTGGTTAGCAGGTAAATTGACAGGAAAAGCAAAAGAAAAAGAATTAGCTCGCATTGCCAGTGGTGAAGCAAGAATGATAGTGGGTACTCACGCACTCTTTCAGCAACACGTTGAGTTTCATCACCTTGCTTTAGTTATTATTGATGAGCAGCATCGCTTTGGGGTTGATCAACGCTTAGAACTACGTGAAAAAGGCAAGAAAGACGGTAGTTACCCACATCAGTTAATCATGACCGCAACCCCTATTCCAAGAACCTTAGCAATGACCGCGTATGCAGATCTAGAAACATCAATAATTGATGAACTTCCTCCGGGTCGAACGCCAATTCAAACGATTGCATTGCCTGATACAAGACGCGATGAAATCGTAAATAAAGTAAGAAGCGCCTGTGTTAATGATGGACGACAAGCGTACTGGGTTTGTACTCTAATCGATGATTCCGAGGTTCTTGAGGCACAAGCGGCCTCAGATACTACTGACGCATTACGCTTACAACTGCCTGAACTGAATATTGGTTTGATTCATGGTCGAATGAAATCAAAAGAAAAACAACAGATTATGCAAGAATTTAAGGAAGGTAAACTTCACTTGTTAGTGGCGACTACCGTTATTGAAGTGGGCGTTGACGTACCCAACTCTAGTTTAATGATCATAGAGAACCCTGAGCGTTTAGGCTTAGCTCAATTACACCAATTACGTGGTCGAGTGGGTCGAGGCTCTGTCGCCAGTCACTGTGTTCTGCTCTATCATTCCCCGCTATCAAAGACAGCACAAAAGCGTTTAAGTGTATTGCGTGAAAGTAATGATGGGTTCGTGATTGCTCAGCGAGATTTAGAAATTCGCGGTCCCGGAGAACTATTAGGGACAAAACAAACCGGATTAACTGATTTCAAAATTGCAGATTTAGTGCGAGATCAACGCTTAATCCCAGAAGTTCAACGTATTGCTCGTCATTTACATGACAACTACCCTGATAATGCGAAAGCCATTATTTTACGTTGGTTAGGGGATCGAGATATTTATTCAAATGCGTAAATAGCTACCATTATCATCATAAATAGCAGATACAAAAAAGGTGAGCACTTACTCACCTTTTTTTAATGCATTGATTGGTATTAGACTCTTAGTAGTAAGAGTGCTCACCACGGTCATGCTCAGTTAAATCTTTAACCGCTGTTAGTTCACCTTCAAATTGAACAAGTAGTTCTTTTTCGATGCCTTCTTTTAAAGTCACATCTACCATTGAACAACCATTACAACCACCACCGAACTGAACAATCGCAATGCCTGCTTCAGTGATTTCCATTAAACTAACGTGGCCACCGTGACCAGCAAGTTGTGGGTTAACTTGAGTTTGAATTGCGTATTCCACACGTTCAAACAAAGGTGCATCATCGTTTACTTTACGCATTTTTGCGTTTGGCGCTTTCAATGTTAATTGAGAACCCATTTTGTCAGTAACATAATCAATGTCAGCATCTTCAAGGAAAGGTAAGCTTAACTCATCAACATACGCTGATAATTTTTCAAATTTCAGCTCAGTATCATTCGCTTCGATTGCTTCTGGTGGGCAATAAGATACACCACACTCTGCGTTTTGAGTCCCAGGGTTAACCACGAAGATACGAATGTTTGTCCCTTCTGGCTGTTGTACTAGAAGTTTTGCAAAATGCTCTTGGGCACTTTCAGTAATATTGATTGAAGACACAAGTAATACCTGACTAAATTAGTATGATTAAGGATTGTACTCTGAAAAATGATTTTTTTCGAGTGCCACCCTCAAATTATAGCAATTTTAATAATCTATTTATCAAGATTGGATCGAATTATACGAACTTGAATGAGTAATTGTTTTGGTTGGTCTCATTTGCACGTTAGGATTTTATTCCACGGTAAATTTTCATCACCTAATACAATAAAATTAGGATTTTCTAATGACTCTCTTTCATTGTAAGACAGCGGTTTAAGCTCCGTTGATAAAATACGACCACCCGCTTCTTGAACAATACATTGTGTTGCCGCTGTATCCCACTCACCCGTTGGGCCTAAACGTAAATAACAATCCACCGCACCTTCTGCAACAAGACAGGCTTTTAATGCCGCGGACCCTAGCGGAACTAAATCATAATTCCATTCAGCGCTCATGCAACGTGTAATATTATTGATATCCTGACGACGGCTTATTGCTATCGAAATTGGCTGTTTTTCTTCTTCATGCTTCAAGGTGCTGATACGAATACTGTCATCCATATCTGGAATTTTCCATGCACCTTTGCCTTCATAAGCGTAATACGTCACCCCAGAAACTGGCCCATAAACGACCCCCATGACAGGACGATTATTTTCAACCAGCGCAATAATCGTCGCAAAATCACCACTGCGAGCGATAAACTCTTGTGTGCCGTCCAATGGATCAACTAACCAATAACGATCCCATTTCTCTCGCTGTTCTAGTGCGATGTCAGCATCTTCTTCTGATAAAATTGGAATGTCGGGGGTTAGTTGAGATAACTTTTCCATAATTAATTTATGAGCTGCTAAATCGGCACTAGTAACAGGCGTATCATCCGATTTGGTAAACTCTTCAAAATCACCTTTCTCATAAATATCGAGAATAAGCTGACCTGACGCTCGCGCAATATTGATTACCTCAGGAAGTAGGTGCGAAAGTGTAGAGTTCATCAATATTACTCCTTTGCTAAAAATTGTTGAGCAAGTAATAACGCACTGATGCTTCTTGCTTCTGAAAAATCAAGATGATGCAATAACTCTGACGCTTGCGTTAAAGGCCAACGAACAATATCTAACGGCTCAGGTTCATCCCCCTCAAGCTGTTCAGGATATAAACCTTGAGCGACAAATAACGTCATCTTACTTGAGAAATATGATGGCGCTAACACCAACTCTTTTAGTGGTGTTAATGTCTCTGCACCAAAACCAATTTCTTCTTTCAATTCTCGACTTGCGGCCTCTAAAGGTGTCTCACCTGGATCGATTAATCCCTTAGGAAAACCCAGTTCATAACTTTCAGTTCCTACCGCGTACTCTCGAACGAGCAATAAATCACCTTGCTCAGTCACTGGCACCATCATCACGGCGTGACGTCCACTCGGTTTCATTCTTTCGTAGGTGCGTTCAACCCCATTAGAAAAGCGTAAATCTACCGATTCAATACAAAACAACTTTGATTGTGCTTCAACGCGTTTATCTAAAATTGTCGGCAATTGTTTTTTAGCCATTGTATTTCCTTACAGACGTCCTGAATAAGTTACTTTATATTGCCCTTTTGCATCCGGCTTGCCTAGCCATTTAAGCTGACTTCTCAAGCTAGAAGGAAAGTTTGCCTCAGGTTTGATCCACCCATTTACTTGATAAGAGCGGTTAGGATTCAATACTACATCAAACTGGCTAACGACATCTTCTGATGATTGCTTACTGCTTAATGTAACTTTGTTATCAACACAAGTGACTTCAGCAATCACGGTTTTAGGATCAATATTACCTAATGGTGAAACAATTTTCCCACCAGACCAAACTACTTCACCACTCGCTTGCTTACACCATGGTTGACCTTGTTGGAAAGACGTAATACTGACTTCAGCTTGTCCTTGTAAAGACACTGGCAATGCCATTGGTAATCGATTCATCACATTAGATACAGGAAAAGAAACCACCATATCTTCAGCGTAGGCTCCCATTGAAACACTGTAGCCAACGATCCCTTTTCCACGTAATTCCAATTCACTGCCACGACCAAAACGCACAGAAAATACAGCGTGTCCTTTTAGAATAGCCAATGGATCAATTTGCCACTGAACTTGGCCATAATTTACTCGTTGCCAAGAAAGAGAATCTACTTGCCCTTTCCACGGTGTTCCTGATAATCCCGTTAACTCTAAACCTCTTACTGTCGGTACTTGATCCACTACCCATTGAATAGGAATGTGTAATAAAGAGCTAAAGGTAAAGAAGGTAGAGAATACCGTCGCGATCAATAATTTAAACTTCATGATGCCTCTCGACTTAATTGCAGACGGTTCACTTCCACCATTCCTTCAGTGTCGGTTTTATTTAAATCTAAAAATTGAACATTAATACCTTGAGAATCACGTAAGTAAGCTAACCAATTTACCAAGGTATTAAACGGCAGTGGTTTAACCCACACTTGCATTTGTTCACCACGAGGCTGCATGCGGATCAATTCAATTCTAAATTGACGAGTGCTGCTTGGGATCACCTGATTCATTGGTTGAATTGCCACTTGCGAGGTCGATGAAGTCCCCCCTCTTAATGTCACTATCGTATTGGCTTTCTTTTGTACCCACGTTAACAAGCTTCGTTCACTATTAATTCGGTTCTCGGCAATCTCAGCACGATCATTTAACGGCTTAATCCCCCCCCAATATAATGCAGCAATAACTAATGCTGTACTGCCACCACCAACTAATGCTCGCTCACGCGGTGAGATACTTTGCCACCAGGTCATTAAGGCTTTCATTATTTTCTCCTAATAATAATCGCACCAAACACTTGGTCTTGATTTTTATTTAATTGCCCTTGTTCAACATCAAACTTAGTATTTAACTCTGACGTTAATTGCTCAAAATATGGAAAATCTGACGCACTGGCTTGTAGGCGTAATTCATCGCGTTTGCCATCAAATTTTAAGCTCTGCAATTTCACTTGAGGTACTTTTACTAAATATGGCGTCAACTCCGACATCCATGCTAATAAATCATCTCCACCAGACCCACCTTGTAAGCGTGCTTCTTCATTTTTCATTTGAGATTTTAAATAACTCATCGTTGGGATCTTACGCTTACCAGGAAAAACATCTCTAAAAATACGCTCACTTTCAGCGCGTAACGCAAGGCTATGTTGTTCCAACTTTTGTACTTCTGAAACGTGTTGAGCAACAAAAGCGATCATGACTAAACCAAAGGCTAAAATTACTTTCTGCCAAATTCTCCAATGCTTACGCCATGAAGACTGAGGACGATAGCGACCATTTAGCAAGTTAATTTTAGACGTTAACGCCCCCTCTGCAAGCAGCTGCATAACCAGCTCTGGTGTCTCTTGAACATGCTTTGTATTTTCAATTTCAATCGAGCAAGGAGAGTAGCTATGAAGTGCATAACATGACACATCATCGACCTCATCATTTTCTTCTTGTTCCTTCTCTTCTTTAACAACAATGCCATCAGCCGTTTGAACAGCATGCGCCACCAAACCATCTAAGAGCATTGATAGCCATTCAGGTTCCGCGATAGCACCTTGATATTCACCATAACGTAATAGCCATTGCTGATTAAGTTCAACCATTGCGACACCATCTTGGTGAAAAGGCAGCGACAATACATCAGGAAGTAACCGTTTAGTGTGAATACCTGCATCTGCTAGCAAAGAGATCCACTTCGCCATTTTTTGATGTTCAACAATCGCTACTTGAGCTGTTTTGTTATCTTTCTTTAAAATAACGATGTGTAAGTCATCGACATCTTGCGCTAAGTCATCTTCAATAATAAAAGGCAACATAGACTGAAACTGTCGAGCAGCACCTTCTGGTATCGTTACTTCACGCAATAATATATCGCTACTTGGTAACAGTACTAACACACTACGTTGCACACTGTACTGAGTTAATGACCCTAACGTTTCAGAAGAGCTCAACTCTCCCGATGCAATCACTGCTTTATTTTCTGGTGACCAGACTATCCATTGAATGGGATCTGACGACTGATTATTCAGCCTTATTATCAGATGTTCGCTCATTCATTCCTCCATATTGGCGACGGATAACGTTCACCACTTTTTTATCACTACTATGCAATAAAGAACGCACACGTACGCGCGAATCTTCTACTAATACTTGAGCATCTAACTCAAAAAACTGACTATCTATTGATAAATACGGTTTAGCTTCTTTTATTGTTTTTTCATCCACTTGGCTGATCGCAGATTCTGCTAAAAAATCATCCACACTTGCCCAACCATCAAAAGGCCGATTCTCTAATACTTCTTGTGCATCACTGTCACTCAAATTAGGAGAGAATAAAGCCACCAATATTTTTGCTTGCTCTGGCTGTAACGTATTTACATTCAAATACCAATTTGCGCTTGGGATTGCACATACCAATGACGAAACGGCAGTAAATACATCCGCCGTCACCCCGTTAATAGCTCGTAATTCGCTGACATCAGCAATCCAACCATTTGGTGCTAAATACGCAGGTTTAAACGATTGATAAGTACTGTCTTCAACACCTGTCGTTGAACGGACGACATCATCTTTATCCATGAACTCCCAACTAGAATCGGCAATCACTTCAGCTAAATAATTATCCACCTCCACAGACTCTAATAAATTCATCCAAACCTTGACCAAAAATGGACGTTGAGAAGGATCAGTCTCTGGCTCTATGTTACTCAGTGCATTTAAATTAAAACAAGCTTGCTTATCTTTAACGCTACCTAGTGCTTCACCATAATCAAGTGGGTAAGTCGTTTCTTCTGTTGCCCACATTTGGCTAAGATTGATGGTGTTACCATCTTTGTATGCTTCTTCTATTCCTGCTTTTGCTAACGCTTCAACACCAATAGTGTACCAATAGGCTTGTTGATGATTTATCTGATTTTCGGCACGGTGAAACTGAATAAATAAACGCTCTGACATTTGCGCTGCAATAGTCGCCATTATGGCTAACAACATTAAGACGACGATTAATGCGACACCTTTCTGTTTCTGTATTTTAGTGTTGATTTTCATACTCAACCATCACCCTCTACGTCATCACTATTCTGAGTACTTTGATCCAGTTTATAACCAGAGGTAAGATAAATTCGTTCAATGTCGCCATAATCTTTAAACGTCACAATCACCTTAGTTGCTTGCGGTAATTGATCTTTAATTTGCCATTTTTTTTGCCAGCTTTTACCATCATAGAACTCAAACTTTAGCTCATCAACACCATCAATTAATGGCGTCACTACTGGCTTTTGTCCTACTGGCGTATCTGGATAGCGCCACCATAATCGTTCAAGTTGATTTTCAACAACTCGATAACCTACTTTGGTAATTTCACCGCGAGGGAACGCTTGCTGGGGGTTTTTCCATCCCAAACGAACAAATAAAATGCCTTGCGATTCTGAATCCAATAAGTACTCATCAGCTGACACCAATTTGCCATCCGCTTTTTCTCCATTGGTTCTAAATTGTCGCGCGACTATTTGACGAAAATCATTGTCTAAAAAAACCAAACTGCGTTGTAAGGCTTTAATCCGCTCACTTTTCTCTAATGATTGCTCATTACTGCGCTGCACTTGGTTTAGCACTTGATAGGCAGAAAAACTTAAGGTGGCAAATACTGAGATCGCGACCATCACTTCAATAAGCGTGAAGCCTCGTGACTTCTGATAATTAGAACTACGGCGCAACATAGGTTCTTACCGTTAATAAGGGCGATTGTTGATCTTTGGTTGTCGCAACAGACACATCAACCGACTTTAAAATATCGGAGGTCGTTTTCACTGGTGCAATAGTCCAATACCATGTTTGACCCGCTAATTCGGTTTCCCCTTTTTTAGTCGAGGTTGGTGGCTTATCTAACATCATTAGTGCCATTTGATTGTCAATCACCATAGAAGCAAAGGTCTTCTCTTCTAGATAACTTAGGGTATTAATGTGTTGAGTTACAGAGCGAAGTACGCTCAATGCAGCCGTAGCAAAGATAGCCAGAGCAACCAACACCTCAAGTAGAGTCATACCCTTATTTAATGAACGATAAGAACGATTACTCATCAATCTCTTCCCCTGGCTTGATCAGAGTAATCACACCGGATTCATCTACTTTAATTAACCACGTTTTATCATCTACATTGCCACGCTCATTAGCAGGTAAAAAACGAATAAAAAATGGCGTGACCTCTCCGCTCGATAACACCATTACTTGGGGTGGTTTAGGTTTTTTCTTTTCTTCAACATCAGCGAACATCTCTTCATCAAACAAAGAGCCAGGTTCAAATAAGCGGTCATCATCTGCCCATGCAGAGCCGCCGAGTTCCATTTCAAAGGTAATCTCATCTTCCATTTTCACTTCGGTAAAAAAGCGACTTTCCTCAAGAGGCTGCCAACCATCTGATTTCAATGTCATAAAGCGATATTCTTGTCGCTCTTGATTAAAATAGATGCCGTAATCCATCCCGTTGAGTAAAGCATCCTCATTGAGAAGCTGTACTAACTGATAAAAACGTGAGGCTTGTTCTTCGAGTTGATCGTCACTACTTTCAGGTAAACTCATGATGACCGCCATCGAACTCACCGACAGCAGCACCAACACCAACATAATTTCGATTAGGGTAAACCCAACCTCACGTTTTATTTTCATCACTATTCTTATCTAAATATAAGCTTACGACTTATTAAAAGTCTTGCATGTTCCAGTTGCCAATATCTGCATTTACACCTTCACCGCCTTCTTGACCATCAGCACCTAGAGAGAAAATATCAATAGTGCCGTTATCGCCAGGACTTAGATATTGGTATTCGTTGTCCCACGGATCATTTGGTAAACGACGAATGTAACCATCAGCACGGTAATTACGAGGCTCAGGTGTTGCTGATGGTTTCGATACTAACGCATCTAAACCTTGATCTGTTGATGGGTACACACTGTTATCTAGCTTGTACATATCTAATGAGTTCTCTAGTGCCACTATATCGGTGACCGCTTTTTGTTGATCGGCCTTCTCTTTGTTACCCAGTAAGTTTGGAACAACTAAGCTCGCTAACACACCAAGAATAACGATAACAACCATAACTTCTAAAAGAGTAAAGCCGCCTTGTTTACGGTGAGCTGAATTGACTTGCATGGAATAACTCCTAACGTTAAAAATTCTATATAAATAAAAGCAAAAATAGATAGCAGCAAATGCTACCCAACTAAATTGTTTAATTCGATAATTGGCATCAGTGTCGCAACAACAATGAAGAGAACGATCCCAGCCATAAAAACAATAAGCAATGGTTCAAAAATACCTAGAGCCATGTTCACTAACGATTCAAAATCACGATCTTGATTATCTGCCGAGCGCGTTAACATTTGCTCTAACTCACCACTTTGTTCACCACTGGCAATCATATGCAGCATCATTGGTGGAAACAACTTTGTTTGCTCAAGCGAAATTCGCAAACTCGCCCCTTCACGAACATTATCGGCCGCTTCTAACACTTGCTGTTTAAAATATTTATTACTCATTACGTCTGCTGCGACTTTCATGCCATCCAATAATGGAATGGCACTAGAAGTACAGATCGATAGCGTACGTGCAAAACGAGACGTATTTAAACCACGAACCACTTTACCAATAACAGGAAGTCGTAATACTTTTTTATCCCACGCTAAACGTAAGTGCGGCTTAGTCAGTAACCACTTCACCCCAACAATCACCAGCACAACAGCAACGACAACCAAAAGCCCCCAATGAACAACAAAATTACTGGCAGCCAGTAATATTTCAGTCACCGTTGGTAGCCCTTGTCCCATTTTCACAAACTGATCGACAATTTTAGGAACCACAGTAGCAAGCAAAAAGGAGATAACCGCTATCGCAATTAATGTCAGCATGATTGGATAAATCATCGCTTGTTGTAATTTACTGCGCATCTTTTGACGGTTCTCTGCGTAATCAGCTAAGCGGTTTAATACCGTATCCAAATGACCCGATTTTTCACCCGCAGCAACCATGGAACAAAACAAATCATCAAACACATGAGGGTATTCACCAAAGCTTTCAGCTAATGGATAACCTTCTATCACTTTTGAACGAACGCCCATCATCATATTACGAATGTGTGCTTTTTCGCCTTGCTCTGCGACCGCTTTTAAACACTCTTCTAATGGCATACCAGCTTGAACTAAGGTTGCTAATTGGCGTGTAATTAACGATAAATCATTCACGCTAATGCCACGATTAAAGCTCAGCCCTTGAGATGCATTTTTCTTTTGTTTAGATTTAGTTTCAATCACCTCAACAGGAATAAGGCCTTGCTCTTTTAGACGCTGACGAACTTGGCGAGCATTATCACCTTCCATCACGCCTTTTTTTTGTTTGCCGTTTTTTTCGAGGGCTTTGTATTCAAATGCTGCCATTTATCCCTCCCGAGTGACTCGCATCACCTCTTCTAACGTAGTGATACCTTGTTGTACTTTTAATAAACCATCTTGCTGAATACCACGCGTATTCTTACGCACTTCTTTTTCGATCTCTTGTTCGCCTGCTTCTTTATGAATTAGTTCTTGTACTTTTTCAGTGACAACCAGTAATTCATGAATGCCGGTACGCCCACGATAACCTTTGCCATTACAGTGTTCACAACCCACTGGTTTATAGAGCACGAGATCATCGGATGGTGATAAAGAAAAGAGTTTTTTCTGCTCGTCATCGGCTTGAGAAGGGGTTTTACACTCCTTACATAAGGTACGAACCAGACGTTGAGCAAGAACACCCAATAAAGAAGAGGAAATTAAGAAAGGCTCAATTCCCATATCACGAAGACGAGTTATCGCACCAACCGCAGTATTGGTGTGAAGTGTCGACATTACTAAGTGACCCGTTAAGGAGGCTTGAACTGCAATTGCTGCGGTTTCTAAATCACGGATCTCACCAATCATTACCACATCGGGATCTTGACGAAGAATGGCACGTAACCCACGAGCAAATGTCATGTCTACTTTTGGGTTTACTTGCGTTTGCCCAATGCCATCAATATCAAATTCGATTGGGTCCTCAACCGTTAAAATATTGGATTGAGTACTGTCTAATTCCCCTAATCCCGCATATAAGGTCGTTGATTTACCCGAACCTGTAGGTCCAGTAACCAAAATAATACCGTGAGGTCGTTTAATAATATGTTGAAAGTTTTGATGGTTCTTAGCTTCCATCCCTAAACTGTTTAAGTCTAGGCGTGTCGCGTTCTTATCCAATAAACGCATTACCACACGCTCACCATGAGAAGAAGGCATGGTGGAAACACGAACATCGACCGCTCGACCACCAATGCGTAATGAAATACGACCATCTTGTGGGACACGTTTTTCCGCGATGTCTAATTTTGACATCACTTTTACACGTGACACCAATAGTGGCGCTAATTTACGACTTGGGCTGATAACCTCACGTAATACACCATCAACTCGGAAGCGGATCGACAATACTTTTTCAAACGTCTCAATATGAATATCCGACGCCCCTTCTTTGATCGCTTCACCCAGCATGGCATTGATCAATTTAATAATAGGCGCATCGTCTTCTGATTCTAATAAATCATCATTATCTGGTAACTCTTCCGCTAAAGAAAAGAAGTCATCGTTATCGGCACCAATATCTTCCATCAACTGCTGAGCTTCAGATGAATTACGCTGATACACCTGGGTCACCTTAGTATCAAACTCATCTTTAGTTAGCTGAATTAATGAAAAACTCGCCTTACATACTCGACGAATTTCACACAACACCATTGGTGATGGGGTAATTGCATAATACAACACCCATCCCGTAGCGCAGGCTTCAATAACAACGGAATGCCTTTTTGCAAACGTAAAAGGCAAACGCAAGATAGCGGTAGAGTCAGGAAATAGCAGATTCGCCATTACTTATCCTTACCTTCATCATCAAACTGTTCAAAAAAAGCTTGGATCTCAGCAGGGTGTTGAATGTCCTTTCCAAGCTTAGGAAGTACAGGAATATGTGCATCATCCATTAACTTCAAGCCTTTCTCTGCATTATACAATTGCTCTGCACGAATATAGTTATATTTACGTTGAGTAATACCATCTGCCGTCATGCCATCACGAATAATGGTTGGCTTGATGAATATCATTAGGTTTTTCTTCTCAACTTGAGTACTGGTTGATTTGAATAAGTAACCTAAAATTGGAATATCACCTAGGAAAGGGACTTTCGATTCACTTTCCATTGCACGTTCATCAATTAGACCACCAAGTACCAGCATTTTTCCGTCTTCAACCATGACTGATGTATTTAACTGACGCTTAGCAAAGCGTACATCAACTGCACCATTGGCACCCAATACGTTAGAAACTTCTTGTTCGATATCTAAACGAACCGAGTTACCTTCGTTAATTTGTGGTACTACTTTAAGTTTGATACCCACTTCTTTACGATCAACGGTTTGAAATGGGTTGTCATTATTTGCGCCAGAAGTTGAGCCAGTTAGTACTGGCACTTCTTCACCCACAATAAATGACGCTTCGCCGTTATCCATTACAGTAATGCTTGGAGACGACAGAATGTTTGAATTTGAATCAGTAGACACCGCTGTAACCAACGCCGCCCAATCGCCCATCATAATACTAACAGCAGCACCTTGAACGCCGCCTAACGCCGAAGCAAGTGCAGTATAATCACCTTCGGTTGTTGTTTGGACTGGCACCGGATTATTATTACTATCTAATTTATACTCTACTTTCTGTTGATCCTTCGCTTCTTCCAAACCTACCATGGTGGCACCAATGGATGCGCCCGTATTGCTGTATTGGACCATCGCACCCGTTTCTAGGTTACCCCATTGCACACCAAGGTTTACGCCATCGCCTTCTGCTAATTCAACGATCAACGCCTCTATCAGCACTTGAGCACGACGAATGTCTAGCTGAGCAATCACGTCTTTTACTGCACGCATAACATCTGGCGGCGCAGTGATTACTAACGCATTGGTATCGACGTGAGCTGAGATCATCACATCACTACGGTTACTTGAACTTCCGCCTTGAGATCCCCCCTTGCCTGCGGTTAGGTTATCAGAAACCCCTTTTAATACATCGACTAACTCTTCGGCTTTGGCGTAACGTAAATAGACAACTTGGTTATTACCTTTCGTTGCCATTTCAACATCAAGCTGTTTAATTAATTTTTTAAGATGATTACGAACTTTTGGATCACCCGAAATCAAAATAGAGTTAGTACGCTCATCAGCCACTAATTTAGGTTGTAAAAAAGCAGGGGTATTTTTAGCGTCGGTAGTTTTATTTAACGCATCAACAATACGCACCATTTCTGCGGCAGAAGCATTTTTCAGTTCCACCACCTCAACGCCTTTATCTCCCGCTTGGTCAACACGTTCAATAATTTCAGCCAAGCGATTAACAACCGCTGCGCGACCTGTGATCATGATGATATTGGCAGGATCATAATGAACCACGTTACCCGCACCCGCATTATCATTAAGTTGACGTAATAAAGGAGAAAGTTCACGAACAGAGACGTTACGAACCGCAATAACACGCGTGATCACAGCGTCACCCGTTACATTGTCTTTCGCGCCAAGCACAGGAATCGCAGATGTTTTTGCATCTTTATCTTTAATCACTTTAAGAATGCCATTGTCCATTTCTACAACGGCATACCCATAGACTTCTAAAACGCTAAGAAAAAATTGGTAATATTGCTCTTCATTTAAAAGATCATAACTACGAACATCAACTTTACCTCGAACTGATGGATCAACAATGATGGTCTTTTCTAGATTTCGACCAACAATATTGATGAACTCTTGAATATCCGTTCCTTTAAAGCTGGCACTAAAGTCATTTGCGATAGCCGATGTCCACATCATGCTACCCGCAAGTAATAAGGCTCCTTTGCCTGTCCACTTTTTCACAATATACCCTTATTCATTTTCTCATCTACCCGTTATAAACCGATAAAGATGTCATGTAGTTGTCCGTCACGTTGAACGGTTAAATTAAGCTCTGTCATTTCTGACATATTCTTCCACAATGCACTCATTGCTGCTGGATCGGTTAAATCGATCCCATTTAAACTTGTTGCAATATCACCAGGTTTTAAACCTACTGAGTCAAATAATTTCCTGTCTTTACCAGGATTAACTCGGTAGCCTTCAACCTTCCCATCATTACTCACCTGAGAAAGGCGAATATACTTCAATACTGATTGTGGGTTTTCAGCCATTTCTTTTCGAATTTTATCTAACTCATCTTGATTTGAATTTTGGCGATTATTCCCTAAGACCGTTCCTGAACCGCCTGTTGCATTTTTCTCAGTCGATACTTTGGTGTACTCAAGCCCTTCAAGCATCAAGGTTTCATCACGACCATTATTTGAAATAATAATACGATCAGCACTTATCGCCTTTACCATTGCTCTTGTATCATCAATGGTTTCATCAATACCGTATGTGTTTTGCTTACCTCGATTGCCAATAACTGCCAAACTTAAAGCAGGATTAGAACTCGCCACCACACCAGACAACGTTAAATTCAATCTTGTTTTAGGTGCCTCTTTTACTTCAACAACTTTTGGTTGTTCTACTGTTTTTTTAGCATTAAAACGACCGAACACTTGGCCGTTTAATAACGGAGATAAAGAATTATCACTGTTTTTCTTTGCTGATGAATTAACAACAACAACCTTTGGTGACCATTGGGATACCGAGGTCTGTGGCGCTAATATCGACCAAAAAAGAGAACCACAGAGCCATGCAAAGCAAGCCACTAAAGCGACGGTTAGGCCTTTCGATATAGTAGATTGATATACTGACCAATATTGAGGGATTTTATCGATTTTCATATTAGCTATCATTAAGTCCTAATCTTCCTCTTTTTCCTTAAAGTATTTAATACTTACAGGATAATTGATGTCTCTATTTATTATAAGTTAGCGCAGTATTATTACTGCAAATAGCGCAACTTTATTAAATTACTCGTAGCCATATCACGTAATTTGAAAAAAATTTATATTAGAGCACTATTTATCATTAATGACTCTCGTTGAATATGAATTTTGATTAATTCCCCCCAAAAGATTGAAAAAAAAATTCCAGACACCATTAAATAAACAGAGATAGGACAATAGGTGTACACAATGAGTACCAAATCCAATACTAGCGACGGAATAAGACTCGATAAATGGCTCTGGGCAGCTCGTTTTTATAAGACCCGCTCCATTGCTCGCAATATGGTTGATGGCGGTAAAGTTCAATACAATGGTCAACGTTCTAAACCGAGTAAATTGATTGAAGTCGGAGCCGAAATAAAACTTCGTCAAGGCAACAATGAAGAAATCATTGTGATCATCGAGATTATGTCTGATCAACGCCGTGGTGCCCCAGTTGCACAAACACTTTACAAAGAAACACAAAGCAGCATTAAACAGCGTGAAGAAAATGCAAAATTACGCAAACTCAATTCACTAGGCAGCCCACATCCAGATAAACGTCCAGATAAGAAACAACGACGTGATATTATGAGATTTAAGCAGCAGTAAGCTCGCTCTTTCTGTTTCATCCCTTATTTATATTGGTTGTCTTCGCTATACTATAAACAACGACAACCCCTCTAATACAATTGCTGGAGTATTCATGGCAAATAACACATTGCATCGCTACCTATTTGAAGATTTATCTGTTCGTGGTGAATTGGTTCAATTAGATGATGCTTACCAACAAATTATTTCTAGCAAGGAATACCCAAAAGCAGTACAAAATCTTTTGGGTGAGCTATTAGTTGCAACCACACTATTAACTGCAACATTAAAATTTGAAGGCTCGATTACCCTTCAACTTCAAGGTGACGGTCCTGTTTCTCTTGTGGTAATTAATGGCGATAACGATCAAAAAGTTCGTGGTGTCGCTCGCTTTGATGGCGAAATTTCTGATGATGCCACACTGCACCAGTTAATGGGTAAAGGTTACCTAGTTATTACTATCGCACCAAAAGATGGTGAGCGTTACCAAGGTGTTGTTGCACTTGACGGTAAAGATTTAGCGGCATGTTTTGAAGGTTATTTCGAGCGTTCAGAACAATTGAAAACTCGCTTATGGTTACGCCTAGGTGAATTTGAAGGCAAACCTCATGCAGCAGGTATGTTGCTACAAGTTATGCCAGACGGTACTGGTTCTGCTGATGACTTCGAGCACTTAGAACAACTGACAGATACCATTAAAAACGAAGAACTGTTTGGCCTAGAAGGCGAAGACGTACTGTACCGTTTATACAACCAAGATAAAGTACAGTTGTTTGAACCTCAACATGTTGAGTTCTTCTGTGGCTGTTCTCGTGAACGCAGTGCCGGTGCAATTGTGACCATTGAAAGAGCTGAGGTTGATGACATCGTCAAAACCGAAGGTAAGGTCTCTCTTCATTGTGACTACTGTGGTACCAGCTACGACTTTGACAGTATCGATGTTGCTCATATTTTTGAAGAAGCAACAACAGGTAATGACACCGTTCATTAATTTGCCGCATAGAATAAGTTAATTATTTACTGCAAAAGCCAGCCATTAGGTTGGTTTTTTTTATAACTAAATTTGATATAAACCACGTTTTTTATTCCACTTATCCACACTTAATTTTGTTTAAATAATAATCAATTACATCTAGCGCAAACGATTTCTTTAAGAGTAGAATAGGGCTATTGCTATTTTGTGATGATGATTAAACAACCATTACTACTTTATGGTTATTTTATGATTCATCTCGCTGTTTTCAATTTACCCCATTGTTAGCATGTTTAGCAGAACATAAATAATTAAAAAATATTAAAAATATTAAAATCCCTACAAAATTCCTTTAAGGAGCTCCTATGACTGTTATGGAACACAAAAAAGCGACGCAGCTTGATCTGACTAAACATGGTCTAACTGGTGTTACTGACGTACTGCGTAATCCAAGTTATGAACAACTGTTTGAAGAAGAAACACGTCCAGACCTAGAAGGCTATGAGCGTGGTGTAATGACAGAGCTTGGCTCGGTTTCGGTAGATACAGGGATCTTTACTGGTCGCTCCCCAAAAGATAAATACATTGTTAAAGATGACACGACTAAAAATACACTTTGGTGGTCTGATCAAGGTAAAAACGACAATAAAGCCATCACTCCAGCCGTTTGGGATGATCTAAAAGCCTTAGTAACAGAACAACTATCAGGTAAACGTCTGTTTGTCATTGATGGTTATTGTGGTGCAAACCCTGATACTCGCTTGAGTGTTCGAGTGATTACTGAAGTTGCATGGCAAGCTCACTTTGTAAAAAACATGTTCATTCGACCAACAGAAGAAGAACTTGCTACTTTTGAACCTGATTTTGTCGTGATGAACGGTGCTAAAGTCACTAATCCGAATTACGTAGAGCATGGATTAAATTCAGAAAACTTTGTTGCGTTCAACTTAACAGAGCGCGTACAAATCATCGGTGGTACTTGGTACGGCGGTGAAATGAAAAAAGGCATGTTCGCAATGATGAACTACCTTCTTCCACTCAAAGGCATTGCTTCAATGCACTGCTCTGCAAACGTGGGTAAAGAAGGGGATGTAGCGGTATTCTTTGGTTTATCTGGTACAGGTAAAACCACACTATCAACCGATCCAAAACGCCAACTAATTGGTGATGATGAGCATGGCTGGGATGATGATGGCATCTTTAACTTTGAAGGAGGCTGTTACGCTAAAACAATTCGCCTATCAAAAGAAGCTGAACCTGATATTTATAACGCAATTCGTCGTGATGCGCTGTTAGAGAACGTAACCGTTCGTAACGATGGCACGATTGATTTTGATGACAGTTCAAAAACAGAAAACACTCGTGTTTCTTACCCTATTTATCACATTGATAATATCGTTAAGCCAGTATCAAAAGCAGGCCATGCGAATAAAGTTATTTTCTTAACAGCAGATGCATTTGGTGTTCTACCTCCTGTAGCAAAACTAACGCCAGAACAAACGAAATATCACTTCCTCTCAGGATTTACTGCAAAACTTGCTGGTACTGAACGAGGGATTACTGAACCAACACCAACCTTCTCTGCGGCTTTTGGTGCAGCATTCCTAACTCTGCACCCAACACAATACGCTGAAGTATTAGTTAAACGTATGGAAGCAGCAGGCGCAGAAGCTTACATCATCAATACTGGCTGGAATGGCACAGGTAAACGTATCTCAATCCAAGATACTCGCGCAATCATTGATGCAATTTTAGATGGGTCAATTGACCATGCTGAAACCAAAAACATCCCAGTATTTAACCTTGAAGTTCCAACATCACTACCGGGTGTTGATACCTCAATCTTAGATCCGCGTGATACTTACACTGACCCCCTACAATGGGACAGCAAAGCCGAAGATCTTGCACAGCGTTTTATCAAAAACTTTGCTCAATACACAGATAACGATGAAGGTAAGGCCTTAGTAAAAGCAGGCCCTCAACTTAACTAGCCCAAGTTAATCCATCGATAGATTTAAGCCTTACTTTTCAGTAGGGCTTTTTCATTACCCCTCCATATTTTCAATGAAAGTCAGAAAGAAACAGTGATTATTACTGAGTAAACCACCACAATAGCTTGATTGCATCTCACTTTTACTCCACTCTTTCTATTCCTATTTATTTTTTGGAGTTAACAATGTACACCACGCTGAAAAGCCTAGGCTGGCTTATCACTTTCTGTCTACTCTCTGTGGTCACATTTTTATCCCTTTTGCATACACCTTATGCTCAACCACTATTAAATCCACTTGTTGAAAAATTATCAGACCAAAAAATATCTTTTGGGGAGCTAAACTACTCCATTCAAGATCCTCTGCACCTCACAATTTCAGAGATCACCATTCACACTGACAATGAATTAATAATACAGCGCGTTGATTTTTGGCTTTCTCAGCACCCTATACAACAAGGTAAGTTGGCGTTTGATAGCATCAAAATTGATGGCCTAAGCCTACAAAATGGATTACCAAACACACAACGTGCCGATTGGATTTCAATCGCTCAACTGAGTATTTCTAATTTAGATTTTGCCAATGACGATTTGGTGATTCGTGACGCACAGGCTCAGCTAACTAATTGGTCAATTGAGAAAGAAAAAACATTACCATTTGAAGGTGATTTCCAGTTCTCAACTCAACAATTATATTGGCAAGGCGAAGCGCTTGATGATGTATTAATTGATGGTTATTACAGTGAAGATTACACTGCACTACATGGTATTTCTCTCACATGGAGAGATAGCACCATCACCGCTCAAGCTGAACTAAAAGAAAATAAGTTATGGGTTATCCCTCAATTTACCTTGCGTAAATTTAATTTAGAATCTGATAATGCCGACATCATTGGCAAACCATTAGCGTGGTTATCTCAACAACATTTTACTTATCAATTTGAACGAATTGATCTATTAGATATCAATGTTGAACTTCCTCAATTCTCAGTAAACAATTTAAGTCTATCTGCTGAAAACGTACTGCTGCCTTATCATTTATGGCAACAAAGTAACGCTAATATTTCTTTCAATGCCGATAGCTTAGTCTGGAATGAACACGTTATTGAAATGCCTATATTTAACCTAATATTGAATGGTAAAGAGGCCAATATTTCAACGCTTTCTTTTGATATTTTTGATGGCAATATTCAACTTGCAGGTAAAATTTCACCGACAGCGATTAATCTAACATCACTAACGTTAAGCCAAATAAAATGGTTACTTAATGAGACAGAAGTTGCTGCAATCCAAAAATACATCAAGCAACTTCAGCAAGTTAAAATAGCGGAACTTGACGTTAATAACATCCAACTGATTCAGCTGGATAATGAACACCCTTATCAAGTTTCAGGAATAAATTCAGAAGGTCATGACCTCGACTTATTGCGTTATTATCAATGGGGTCTGTGGGATGGGAAGTTATCTCTTAGTGCCTCTAGTGCCAGTTTTAATTACCTATTAAGTCAGCAACTATTGATAGAAATGAACGCTGAAAACGGATTATGGACAATAGATCGCGCACTATTTCCCTTGGCTGAAGGACTTGTCGGATTAAATGGTAACATTCATTTAACTCAAGACAGCCAGCCTTGGCAATTAGAAGCCTATGGAGACGGATTGCCTATCAGTTATCTGACAACCTTCTTCCCAAATACCATACCTCTCGATGGTGTAGCTGAATTCACCCTTAATGCAAATGGCCTTGCCGCTAATAGAGACAGTTTTAATTACAGCTTTAATGGCGAATTGAACATCAATACTAGAGACATGATAACCACAAAGACAGCTCAAGAGTTATGGCAATATAAACTGGGATTAATCCCAGATGAGGATCAAGAAAAAATCCCTGCGGCCCAATATCCAATACATATCGACCCTATTACTATTACCGCGAATCGTGGACGTATTTCCATTCAGCCAATAACGATGACAGGGAAAGGTTTTAACTACAACGTTGAAGGTGATTACGACTTAGTAAATCCTGGAGACGCAAAAACGATCACCTCGATAACTCAAGAGTGCCACCAATTAGTGCAAAAACTATTTTCAGAAGAAGTGACCATCATTAATTATTGTCAGTAGTAAAAAACGGCCTTGATAAAATAAAAAAGCCCCATCAATTCTGTCTCTGACAACATAATATTGATGGGGCTTTTTCAGATAACGACTAAAATTAATATCGCGACTTAGCTAAAAATAGTTTGATACCACCGCTCTGCATCTTGATACGTTTTCTCTACTGTTTTAGGTGAAAAACCAAGTAATCTGCTAATTTGATCTATCTTATCCCAATTACCGGTATCAATGCTTTCATACAATTCCAACATCGAGCCTAACAAGCCGAGCCTAAGTAAAATGGCTTGTTCGATTTCTTTTGTTAATGATAAGTGTTCTAACACGTCATCAAGCTTTTGGTCCAATAACGCATCAAGTAGTGAAAATAATCCGACAATAAAAGCTTGTTGCCCTGGGGTTCCATTTTGGCAACGGCAGATCATTAACTCACAGAAGCGGCCTTTAATTAAAGACTGCTTATAAAGCTCTTTAGGTTTATTAATCGCAGCGTGCGCTGTCGCGACTAAAGTAACAAATATTGTTATCTGTTCTTCACCAAGATACACCAATGCTTGTTTAAATGACGAAATCGGCTGTTCAAGTCGAACTGAAGCGGTATTTACAAACTTAAGAAGTTGATATGACAAAGAAACATCTTGAGAGATCAGTTGCTCTATGCGAGTAAAATTGACCTCTTCGCGACACACTTCCTGGTACAGTTGCATCGTTAGCAATTCTTCAGATTTTACCACGCGATTTTTAATTATCTCAGGCTTACTAAAAAAGTAACCTTGGAAAAAATAAAAACCCGCCTCAAATACTTGCTGAAATTCTTCGTTGGTCTCAACACGCTCGGCTAAATAATGGCGTTTACAACCTTGCTGCTTATGCGTTTTAACGTACTCACACGCAGTGTCTATTCCCAATTGCATAATATCTAATTTAATAATATGCGAATAAGGTAAAAAACGATCCCACTCCGAATCCAAACTAAAATCATCCAGAGCAATAATATAGCCCATTCGATGAAGGTGCTTAATAGCACTAAAAAGCTCATCATTAGGAATACAGCTTTCTAATACTTCAACGACAATTTTACCCTTAGGAAAAGCCGTAGGGATAAGAGAAATCAAAGACTCTTGGGGGAAGTTTATAAAACTACGAGGAGATTCTAATGCAGGATTACTGCCCGCCGACATAAAGTTTTCAACTAATAATCGGCACGTGGCCTGATTCGCTTCCATATTAGGAAACGCATTAGTCTCACCATCACGAAAAAGTAACTCATACCCTATCGTCTGTTTTTTCCGATTAAGTATCGGTTGTCGGGCAACGTATGCATACATAACTTAAAAGCGATATCCTGTTAAAGGAACAAGTGTCATTATAACCATATCGGCATGAACGCCTACACCTAAAGAAAAGAACGGCAAATGGTAAGTTTATTTATACGCATGATAATCGAATCACCTAAAAAAAAATATACATTTGGTTAATTATCACGCAAGAAAACCTCAGGATATACCATTACTCCAGACAAATAACCGAAAAAGGACAATCAATGTATTCTGTCTGTCTGTAAGTCGATAAAGATTGAAACCTGCATCTTATGGTTGGTTGAGTATATAATTGATATTAACCAACTATTTATTGCCATGTTGTGAGCCCAATGAAAGAGAATATTTTTACTCAAGAATCTCATTATTTTGAAACAATGAAAAATCACGTTACTCCTTTTTGGGAAAGACGCCAACATGGGTTTTATCAAGGTAAAAAAGAGACTCAGCTTCATTGGGTTTCTTTTACTCGTCCTACTAATCATAAAGCCATTATGGTTGTTAACGGGCGTATAGAGAGTGTTTATAAATACCAAGAACTGTTTTATGATCTTTTTTGCCAAGGTTATGATATTTATTCATTTGATCATCGTGGACAAGGCTTATCTGACCGATTAACAGAAAACCGCGATATTGGTCATATCGACGATTTTAATGATTATGTGTTGGATCTAAATAACATGACTCAACACCTCATTACGCCTGAAAATTATCAAGATTGCTATTTACTCGGCCACTCCATGGGCGGAGCCATTGCCACTCAATACGTAGAAACTCACTCGCATCCATATTCAGCATTAGCGTTAAGTGCTCCAATGCATGGCATTTATATTGAACCTTGGTTAAAGCCGATAGCAGGGACTGTAAGCCACTACTTAAGTCGTTGGGCTTCACAGCCTACTTACGCATTAGGGCAAGAACCTTACCATGCGAAGCCTTTCCTAAATAATACGCTTACCACTAGTGAGACCCGTTATCAATGGTTTAGAGATCTATACGCTTCAAGACCAGAACTGCAAATTGGTGGCCCGAGTAATCATTGGGTGGCTCAAGCGCTAAAAGGATCAAAGCGCTGTATTGAGCAAGCGGCATCTTGTGTTATTCCAACCCTATTATTACAGGGAGATAATGACCGTATCGTCGATAATAATGCTCATGTCGCTTTTCAAAAAAAAGCGCCCAATTGCCAGCTCATCACGATTAAAAATGCGAAGCATGAAATTCTGTTTGAATCCGATAGTTGTCGTAATCAAGCTCTCTCTGAAATCATCAATTTTTTCCAACATCATAGTTCACCATCAGAAATGTGATGCCTTACTAAAGTAAAAAGAGGAAAAGCAATATTGTTATCTTTACCCTCTTTTTTCTTTATAAAGTGACGTAAACTGAACTCAGTTATTTTTAAATCTATTCTTTATTCCTGAGGCTTTATGATTACTATCGTTGCATCTGATCTTGACGGCACCCTGCTTACTCCAGAACACAAAATTGCTGACTTCACAAAAAAGACACTCAATAAACTTCATCAACAAGGATTCACGTTTATTTTTGCAACTGGCCGTCATCATATTGATGTTGGCAATATTCGTAATGACGTGGGTATTCCTGCTTACATGATCACTTCTAATGGCGCGCGTGTTCATGATGCAGATGACACCCTTATTTACAGCAAAAACCTACCTGAAAATTTAGTTCCACAAGTATTGGACCTACTAAAACATGATGAATTGTTATCTATTCATATGTACTCAGATGATAAATGGTTTATCCATAAAGAAGACGAAGAATTAAAAAAATTCCATGACAGTGGTTTTACTTATACTTTATTTGATGTTGAAAACCCACCTGTTGAAAACATGGCAAAAATCTTTGTGACTATGCCAGAGCATGACTATTTAGTTCAATATGAAACACAATTAAAAGCGCAATTTGGTGACCAACTCATGGTGGCATTTTCTACACCTTGGTGTTTAGAAGTAATGGCATCTGAAGTATCAAAAGGCGCAGCATTAGAAGCCGTTGCTAAATTATTAGGTAAGACCTTAGAGAACTGCATCGCTTTTGGTGATGGCATGAATGACTATGAAATGTTGAGCATGGCAGGCAAAGGGATTGTGATGGGGACATCGCATGAGAAAGTAAAAAAAGCACTGCCAAATAATGAAGTTATCGGCTCATCTGCAGATGAAGCGGTTGCTCATTACTTAGAAGATCTATTGTTAAAATAAGCTTACCGACTAGTTGGCCTATCATAGGCCAACTGGTTAACCACTATTTAAAAACAAGTAGTTAACATAAAAATCAAATTAAAAGTAAGCAGGCATAAAAAAGCCAGATGCGTAATTTTACTCATCTGGCTTTTTCTATTTCCATCCGATCACTTTGTTATTTTTTCTTCGCTCTTGGATGGGCTTTATCATACGCTTGAGCAAGATGTTGAAAATCTAAGTGAGTGTAGATTTGCGTCGTTGAAATATTTTGATGTCCTAACAACTCTTGTACTGCTCGTAGATTACCACTTGATTCAAGCATATGCGTTGCAAATGAGTGACGTAATTTATGCGGGCTAATATGACTATTTACCCCCTGTTTCATTCCCCACTCTGTCATTCGTTTTTGCACATTACGGTGAGAAATACGAACACCAAGTTTAGAAACAAACAATCCTTTCTCTTCTGGTTTTGCTAATTGATTTCGTACTTGTAGCCAATGCCCTAGCCATTCTTTGGCTTGGCCAGAAAAAGGGACTTTACGTTCTTTATCGCCCTTACCAATGACTCGTAGTTCACCCTGACGTAATTGAATATCACGAACATCAATGCCCACTAATTCAGCCAAACGCAAACCCGCACCGTACATCAACTCCATCATCGCTCGGTCTCGAATCGATAATGGATCATCTCCATTTATTTCTAATAACTGCCCCATCTCATCCACATCGATATTTTTTGGTAATGGGCGAGATTTACGAGGGGCAGAAACGCCTTTAGCAGGATTTGCTGCTAATATATTACGTAATACAAGAAAATCAAAAAAACTGCGCAGTGAGGATAATCGAGTCGATAAGCTACTCGCTTTCAACCCTGAACGCATACCTTTACTGGTAATTTGTCGCACCCAGCCTGCATCTACGTCTTGCCAAGACTCAACACCTAGCTCAACCAATTGCTCTGCAATCGTTGTTAATTGGCGTTTATAACTGCGTTGAGTATAAATACTTAAGCCTTTTTCATTACGTAAGAATTCATAAAAGGCATCAAGGTGTTTTGAATATTGAAGAGGAAGCACATCACTCATGAGAAAATTTCGACCATTGCATTAATAAATAATGGAACACACTAACCAGCTGTTCTAAAAATAAGGTATCCATATTCGGTTCAAAATGCCGACCATCACGGCTAGCAAAAGCCATAACCCCGATAGGTTGAGATTGACCTAATGGAAGAATAGCAAACGAGCCTAATTCTGCACTTGAATGGTCGAGCCCACCATAGGCCAATAAGCTATCACGCTCAGCTTTACGCAAGCGTCCTAAATAAGCAGAATGTCCATTCAAAAACTTTTTAATAAAATTATCGAGTACGGTTTTATCTACATGATACTTAGGGTGAGAATGATCAATGATTTTAATATGTGCGGTTAAATCTAGAGAAAGCGCTTTCTGCTCAATGATTTTTGCCGCTTGAGAAAAGCCCTCACACGCGAGCAATTGTTTTTGTACATTAGCAAAATCATGAAATAGGCGATCATTCTTTGCTGCAAGTGACATGAGTTGAGTGATTTCCTCTTCTAAGTCACCGATACGATCACGTAATTTACTGACCTGCACTTCAACTAAAGAAATCACGCCTCGCTCAGGCGTGTCGACTTTAATTCGTCCAAGTAGTTCTGGATACTGCTGAAAAAAATCAGGATGATCCATTAAAAATTGAGCAACTACGTCTTCAGTAAGCTGAGTGGGTAGCGGCTCGATTGGTGTTACGTCATTCATATTGATAATTGACCATCATAAACATGGGTAGCAGGGCCAGTCATAAACAACGGATAGCCAGGGCCTTTCCATGAAATCTGTAAATCACCACCAGGTAGATAGACTTTTACGTCTTCACCTAATAATTCTTGCATGATACCAATAGCAACCGCACCACACGCACCACTGCCACACGCTTGAGTTTCGCCAGCACCACGTTCATAAACACGTAATTTCACTTCATTTGGCGATACGATTTCCATAAAGCCTGCATTCACACGCTCAGGGAAACGTTCATGGCCCTCAACTAACGGTCCGTATTTATCAACGTCATAATTATCAATATCATCAACCACGGTGACACAGTGTGGATTACCCATACTTACCGCACCACAGAAAAGCGTTCTATCTTCTGCACGCAGTAAATAGGTTTTCTCAGCTTGGGTTGCTTTAAATGGAATTTTATTTGGTTCAAATACTGGCTCACCCATGTTTACCGTAATTTGATCATCATCTTCCACTTTTAATGTCATTTTGCCTTTTTTGGTACTAACCGAAATACTGATTTTATTGGTCAGACCTTTCATTCGTACGAAACGAGCAAAACAACGAGCGCCATTACCACATTGCTCTACTTCTGTGCCATCAGAATTAAAAATACGGTAGTGAAAATCAGTTTCAGGATCATAGGGGGCTTCAACCACCAATAGCTGATCAAAACCAATCCCACGGTTACGATCGGCTAAACGACGGATTAAATCCGGTGAAAAGAAAATATTTTGAGTTAAGCAGTCAACCACCATAAAGTCATTGCCAAGCCCGTGCATTTTAGAAAAATGAAAGTGCATAGTTGTTCTTCTTTTTTATATTTTTAGGTTGAAGACCAAAAGAGCAAGTAACCTTAAGATCCTTGCTCTTTAATTTAAGTTAGTTTGGTAGGATGGATTCTAGTTCCCATAAAGAACTTAACTCTTCTCGCTTACGAACGAGATGAACTTGGTCCCCATCAACCATTATTTCTGCGGCGCGAGTACGCGTATTATAGTTTGATGACATCACAAAACCATAGGCTCCAGACGAACGAACTGCAAGCAAGTCATCAGCTTCGAGAACTAAATCACGATCTTTACCCAAGAAATCACCCGTTTCGCAAATAGGACCAACTAAATCATAGCTTTGAGCTTCGCCTTCACGGGGTGCTACAGGCACGATATCTTGCCATGCTTGATATAACGCAGGACGCATTAAATCGTTCATCGCCGCATCAATAATGGCAAAGTTTTTGTGTTCTGTGTGTTTTAAAAACTCTACTTTCGTTACTAAAATACCGGCATTCGCTGCAATCGCACGGCCCGGTTCGAAAATCAATTCAAGCTCTTCATAACCCGCTAAACGACTTAATAAAGCAGTCGCATATTCTGATGGTTGTGGCGGTAATTCATCACGATAAACCACCCCTAAACCACCACCAACATCAAGATGTCGAATATTTACACCTTGTGCTTTTAAATCATCTATCAAAGCAAGAAGACGATCAGTAGCATCAATAAATGGTGTAAGATCGGTTAACTGAGAACCAATATGACAATCGATACCTTGGATGTCTAAATTCGATAGTGTTTGTGCAAACTTATACACTTCAGGAGCGCGATCAAACGCAATACCAAATTTATTATCACGTAATCCTGTCGAGATATATGGGTGTGTTTTAGCATCAACATCTGGGTTAATTCGCAATGAAATTGGCGCAATCACCCCCATTTCAGCAGCGACGGTATTTAAGCGCTCAAGCTCTGGCTCCGATTCAACATTAAAACATTTAATTTTTAGCTCTAATGCTCGACGCATTTCAACGGCTGTTTTACCAACACCAGAAAATACCACTTTTGTTGGATCTCCACCGGCTGCAACAACACGTTCCAGTTCACCTTGAGAAACAATATCAAAACCTGAACCTAGACGAGCAAGTGCGTTCAATACTCCGATGTTTGAATTTGCTTTAACGGCGTAACACACAAGATGAGGGTGCTCACCTACCGAGCTATCAAATGCATTCCAATGACGTTCTAATGTCGCACGAGAATACACATACAATGGGGTACCATATTGTTCCGCCAATTGTGCTACAGGTAGGTCTTCAGCCCAAAGCTGCCCATCATCCTTATAATTGAAATAATCCAATGTCGTCTTCCTTGTCTAGTTTTCAGTTATTCTATTTTATAGATTTCAGTACATGAATAGTTAGCTACAAATAAACTATTCAGCAGTTTCTGTTTTTGGTTGCTCATCACCAGGCATGTACAGCGATCCTGTTTGACCACAACCTGCCAGTGCCAAGACACTTAATAACAGTAGTGCCATCACTCTTTTTTGCATAAGATTTTACCATTAGTGTTAATATCTGGTTATGCTCTCTATAATCGCACCACAGCCAAGAAAAGCAATAGGATAAATAAGATGAATAACACTGAATTTCACGAATTAGTTGATGCAAAACTGCAATTACTCGAAGATATGATTGACGATTCTGGTGCAGATATTGAGCCAATAATCACGGGTAACGTACTGACATTAGAATTTGAAAACCGCAGCCAAATCGTGATTAATAAACAAGAACCAATGCACGAAATCTGGCTAGCGTCAAAATCAGGTGGTTTCCACTTTGCTTATACTGATGAGAAATGGACATGTTCTAAAACAGGCATGGAATTTATCGAAATGGTAAAAGAAGAGTGCCAAAAGCACGCAGATGAAGAGATTGAGTGGGTTTAAATCTACGATACGCTATCGCTAACTATAACGCTTCGCGTCTAGAAACTATAAGAGCAAAAATACGGTAACTTGATAAATTATTTATCCATACCCGCAATTTCTGCTCTTATAGAAGCGAAGCGTCTAGTTTCTAGCTAGCGCCAGCGTATAGCTTTATTTACCAATTCCCGCATGACGTAACATTGCATCCACTTGTGGCTCACGACCACGGAAGCGTTTGAATAACTCCATTGGCTCTTCACTGCCACCCATTTCCAAAATATTATTCAAGAAACTTTGGCCTGTCTCCGTATTGAAAATGCCTTCGTCTTCAAAACGCGAGAACGCATCTGCCGATAATACTTCAGCCCATAGGTAACTGTAATAACCAGCACCGTAACCACCCGCGAAAATATGACTAAAACTGTGAGAGAAACGGTTCCACTCAACACTTGGTAATACGGCTACTTTCGCTTTTACTTCTGCTAGGGTTTCTAATACTTTTGCACCTAGATCAGGATCGTAATTTGTGTGCAGTGTAAAATCGAACATACCAAATTCTAACTGACGCAAAATAAACATCCCTGATTGGAAGTTTTTCGCCGCTAACATTTTATCTAGCATTTCTTTTGGTAAAGGCTCACCCGTTTCATAGTGACCAGAAATAAACGCCAACGCCTCTTCTTCATAACACCAGTTTTCTAGAAACTGACTTGGTAGCTCAACCGCATCCCAAGGAACACCATTTATACCCGACACTGACGCGACATCAATTTGCGTTAGCATGTGGTGGATACCATGACCAAATTCGTGAAATAACGTCACCACTTCATCATGAGTAAATAACGCAGGCTTACCACCAACAGGCTTACTAAAGTTACATGTTAGGTACGCCACCGGCGTTTGCAGTTCACCATTTTCAGTAACACGACGAACACGACACTCGTCCATCCATGCGCCACCACGCTTGTGCTCACGCGCGTATAAATCTAGGTAGAAACTACCACGCAATGTATTAGTAGAATCAAAGATATCGAAGAAACGCACTGATTCATGCCATACATCAACGCCTTCTCGCTCAACCACTGTCATACCAAACAAACGGTTTAATACTTCAAATAGGCCAGATACGGCTTTTGATTCAGGGAAATAAGGACGTAGCTCTTCATCAGATATTTGGTACAGTTTTTGTTTTAGCTTTTCAGAGTAATAAGTTACATCCCATAGATCCAACTCATCAATATCAAACTCTTCTTTTACAAATGCTTTTAGCTCTTCAACTTCACGTTCACCTTGTGGCTTCGCTTTAGCCGCTAAGTCATTTAAAAAACCCAATACTTGAGTTGGACTTTCTGCCATTTTCGTAGCTAGTGATTTTTCACTGTAAGAAGCAAAGCCTAACAAACGAGATACTTCATGACGAAGCTGTAGAGTTTCAGAGATTAAATCGCTGTTATCCCACTTACCTGCGTTTGGACCACGATCCGATGCACGAGTGACAAACGCTTCATAAATTTCACGACGCAGTGGTTTGTTGTCACAATAAGTCATGATTGGAATGTACGATGGCATTTCTAATGTCAGCAACCAACCGTCTAACTCTTTTGCTTCTGCCGCCGCTTTCGCCGCTGACATCGCCGATTCAGGTAACCCTGACAATTCAGTTTCATCAGTAATATGTTTTGACCAACCCATCGTTGCATCAAGCACATTGTTGCTGAAATTTGAGCTTAATTCTGACGTGCGCTTACTGATATCACCGTAACGCTTTTGTTGATCTGCCGATAAACCAATACCTGATAATTCAAAATCACGCAATTCATCAATAATGGTTTTTTGTTGAGCTTGAGAAAGCGTAGCAAAATCTACACTCGCTTTAATCTCTTTATAGGCGTGATAGAGCGCTTTGTTCTGCCCAACCCAAGTTCCGTATTCAGATAACACAGGTAAACACGCTTCATACGCTTCACGCAGGGCCTCACTGTTTTGCACTGAATTCAAATGGCTCACTGGTGACCAAATACGGCTTAGACGATCATCCGTTTCAGCAAGAGGAACAATAATGCTGTTCCAGCTTGGTACGGCATCAGACGCCAATACGTCTTCTATTTTAGCTCGGCAATCTGCAATCGCTTGTTCTACTGCCGGTTGAATGTGTTCTGGCTTAATTTGAGAAAAAAGAGGCAAGTCAGTAAAGGTAAGTAACGGATTAGACATATTCATTCCTTTTTTATTTCTTATTCGATTTGATGTCGCTATCTACTTAAGATGGTGCTTAATGGATTAAATTTCAATGGGTGATGCAAGAGTGTGCACATTGCGTTATAAACTTGGGTATAATATTCCCATTCAAATAGTGAGAGTTCATTCATGCTAAGTTATCGTCACAGTTTTCATGCAGGCAACCATGCCGACGTAGTTAAACACATTGTACAAAGCCTTATCCTTAATTCATTAACTCAAAAAGATAAGCCATTTGTTTATCACGACACCCACTCAGGGGTTGGTCGTTACGATTTAACGCATGAATGGTCTGAAAAAACAGGTGAATACAAACAAGGTATCGAACGTATTTGGGATAAAACAGACATCCCAGAAGAAATCACAAGTTACCTTGATGCCGTAAAAGCATTAAATGAAGACGGTGAATTACGTTATTACCCAGGGTCTCCTTGTGTTGGTCGTGCGCATATACGCTGTTATGACCGCATGGTATTAACTGAACTTCACCCATCAGATTACCCATTGCTTGAGCAAGAATTCCACAGCGATCGCCAAGTCTCTATCTATAAAGAAGACGGTTTTGCTCGATTAAAAGCAAGCTTGCCGCCACCAGAGCGCAGAGGATTAGTCTTAATCGACCCACCTTATGAGCTTGCAAAAGAATATTATGATGTCGTAAACGCAATTGGCCAAAGCCACAAACGTTGGGCAACCGGTATTTATGCTATTTGGTACCCAGTGGTTAATCGTTGTGACATCGACGATATGATCAAAGGCCTTAAAAAATTAGATATCCGTAACATTCTTCAAATTGAATTAGGTGTATCCCCTGATACTAACGAGCGTGGAATGACGGCATCTGGCATGATAGTTATCAACCCACCTTGGAAACTAGAAAGCCAAATGAACACTATTTTGCCTTTCTTGAAAGAAGCGATTGCACCTGCAACAGGTCACTGTAAAGTGGAATGGATTGTTCCTGAATAAATTCGTCTTTTTCTATTTAGCCTCGTCTAATAAAGAAGCATAAATACTAAGTAGCAGAGTGTGCTCACTCTGCTCAATGAAATGGAGAAGTAACAATGGCTACGCATTTTGATTATATCTGTATCGGCGGTGGTTCTGGTGGTATTGCATCAGCAAATCGTGCTGCTATGCATGGCGCAAAAGTCGCTCTTATCGAAGCTCAAGAACTTGGTGGCACCTGTGTAAACGTAGGCTGCGTACCTAAAAAAGTGATGTGGCATGGTGCACAAGTTGCCGAAGCCATTAATTTATACGCAGAAGATTATGGCTTTGATGTTGAACTGAAAAAATTCAACTGGAGCAAAATGGTTGAAAATCGCCAAGCTTACATTGGTCGTATTCACGAATCTTACGACCGCGTTCTTGGTAACAACAAAATAAACGTGATCAAAGGCTTCGCTAAGTTTATCGATGCAAACACCGTTGAAGTCAATGGCGAACACTACACTGCGGATCATATCCTTATTGCTGTTGGTGGTCGTCCAACGATCCCTAATATCCCAGGCGCAGAGCACGGTATTGATTCAAATGGTTTCTTTGAGATCACTGAACAGCCAAAACGCGTTGCAATTATTGGTGCAGGTTACATTGCAGTAGAAATTGCAGGTGTACTTCACTCTCTAGGCACAGAGACTCATTTATTCGTTCGTAAAGAATCTCCACTTCGTAGCTTTGATCCAATGATCATCGATACGCTAGTTGAAGTGATGAACACAGAAGGCCCAACCCTTCATACTCATTCTGTACCAACAGAAGTAGTAAAAGAAGCCGATGGTAGCCTAACGCTTCACCTAGAAAACGGGGAAAGCCAAAACGTTGATACGCTAATTTGGGCAATTGGTCGTCACCCTGCGACTGACGCAATCAACTTAGAGAAAACGGGCGTTGCGATTAACGATCGTGGTTACATCAAAGTTGATGAATACCAATCAACAAACGTAAAAGGCATTTACTGTGTTGGCGATATCATGGAAGGCGGCATTGAGTTAACTCCTATCGCAGTTAAAGCGGGTCGTTTACTGTCTGAGCGTTTATTCAACGGTCAAACAAACGCAAAAATGGACTACACATTAGTTCCTACTGTTGTGTTTAGCCACCCACCGATTGGTACGATTGGTCTAACTGAACAAGAAGCAGACGAGCAATACGGCAAAGACAACGTAAAAGTGTACACATCAGGCTTCACCGCTATGTACACAGCCGTTACTAAGCACCGTCAACCTTGTAAGATGAAACTGGTTTGCGCTGGTGAAAACGAAAAAGTCGTTGGCCTACACGGTATCGGTTTTACGGTTGATGAAATGATCCAAGGTTTTGCAGTAGCAATGAAGATGGGCGCAACTAAGGCTGATTTCGATGCAGTTGTTGCTATCCACCCAACAGGTTCTGAAGAATTTGTCACCATGAGATAGTCTATTTTTAGACTATTTTGACTATAAAAAACGCCGCCAATAGTTAATATTGGCGGCGTTTTTGTTTGCTCTCTATTTCGTCTTAAAACTTAATGCGAGTGATCATGGTGATGGTTATGACCGCAACCACATATTGGTGCAGCGATCACACTTTGTAGAGGGTGAAACTCCATTTTTTCTTGCAGGGCTTCTGGCGTTAACGAGTTTATTAACTGCATATTTTCCATATTCACCGCATCCACATTACTCAACTCACGCTGCACATTAACCACTTCAATAAACTGACGGCTTAACGCTTCTGGTAACGTAAATTCACAAATCGCGCATAATAAATTGGTCGTGGTATCTACTGCAATCATAGAAACAGACAGCATTTCCTCTTCTGTTAGTGTGAAATAATCCTCAGGAATAGCCGCAGAGTTCAACTGCATTTCAAACGCTAAATCACCAAAACTTACCACCACTAAACAGCCACCATTGTCAGAGGTAATCACACCAAGTTGCGCGCCAGTTTGACCTAAAATAGCTTGTTCATCAGCAGTGATATTACCAAGGCCGATATAAAGCATATTTGGTAAATCATTACGGAACAACTCAAGCATTGCACCATCACCCTCTTGAAATGGGTGATCTGTAAACGTTTGTCCAACTTGAAATTGCGGAGTGTTGTGTTCAGCCATAATGATTACCTTTGTGATTTTTAGCTCAATTTGATGAGATAAGTGTAATCGGTATCAGAAAAATAACTATCCTAGTAAAAAGAAAATGACTATTACGTGAGTGTAATAATGAAGTTTTCATTAAAAAAATCCCAACACTAAATGTTAGGATTTATATCATTAGAACATTTAAAAACTACCCACGAGGCTTAAACTCCAGTACCGGAGCCTTCTCACCGTCATTCACATCTTTTGGATTATTAATAACCAAAAAATCCAACGATCTTCCCGTTGGGCTTAATAACGCTAACTCTTCTTTATGTTCATCTTCTAAACAGATATTCAGCGTGATGTTTGAAAGCGCTTTTACACCAAACTCTTCTTCTAGGGTTTCTAATGCTTCTTGTAAATTCTCTGCCAGAGACTTACTGTCCCAACGACCTTTAAATTGGATTTCCAACGATTTTATCCTCTGCTTTTTTCGTACACATCACATTTAGTATGGATGCATTTTTTAATTGTCTTATTGCACCGTCTTTAAAGAGCCCTACATTATCAGCCCCCCAATAAGGCTGTTGCATTAGCCATTTATCTTTTTGTCATTATCGTTGAATCAACCAACATTTGCCATTGCTCTTTAGTAATCAAATTCATCTCTATTATTAGCATAGCAAAAGAGCGGTTTCCTATCCGACGTCTTATTTTCAATGTTTCTATATTAGTCTAATTCAGAGAATAAAATGGCTATCCCTAAGGCGATAAACTAAAATTATTACTTATCCTCCTTATATTTATGTCGAGTGGCACATGGAAGTTGAACTGTTAGAGATCCAACACTTTTTATCGCAATATCCTCCGTTTAATTTATTACCTGAAGAGGAAATAAAAAAAGCGGCCCAAAGCGTTGAAATTTCTTATTACCGAGCAGAAAGCATGGTGATTGGGTTTGGCGATGAAATTAAAGATCTCTATATGGTTCGTAGTGGGATTATTGAAATCTACCGTCGTAATGGTGAGCTGTACAACCGAGTTGATGAAGGCTGTATCTTTGGTCAAATGGGCCTACTAATGAACAATAAAGTTCGTTTCCCAGCAAAAGCTCTTAACGATTCGCTATTGTATTGTATCCCTGAGTCGGTATTTGATGATTTCTGTGAACGTTATGATGAATTTTCAGATTTTGTTGAAGTGGAAGACACCACTCGATTAAAACAAGCCGTCGAAAGTAAGCATGATGATGCGAATGATTTAACCACATCAAAAGTAAAAACATTACTGACGCGCGAAGCGGTGATGATAAGTAAATATGAAACCATTCAATCTGCGGCAAAAACGATGGCAGAAGAAAATGTCTCCGCCGTTTTAATTACTGATCCTGAAATAGACACCGATGAAGAAGATAATAACTTTGTTGGTATTATTACTGACCGTGATTTATGTACTAAGGTTCTTGCTTGCGGATTAGATTTTGAGACTCCCGTGTCTGAAGTCATGTCAACAGAACTCATTTCATTAGACCACAACGCTTATGTCTTTGAAGCGATGCTGATGATGCTACGCTACAACGTCCACCACCTTCCAGTATTGCGAAATAAGCAGCCAATTGGTGTCCTTGAAGTCTCCGATATTGTTCGTTATGAGTCTCAAAATAGCCTGTTATTTGTAAGCAGTATTTTCCAACAACAAACGATTGAAGACTTAGTTGTTCTATCGACTCAATTGAAAGATTGCTTTATCCGAATGGTGAATGAAGATGCAAATTCACACATGGTCGGCAGCGCAATGTCTGAGATTGGCCGAAGCTTTAAGCAGCGCTTATTAGAATTAGCAGAAGAAGAACTCGGGGCTCCACCTGTGCCTTACTGCTTCTTAGCTCTGGGATCTATGGCTCGTGATGAGCAATTAATTGTTACCGACCAAGACAACGCAATTATTTTAGATAATGACTACAACGAACAAGATCATGGTGAATACTTTAAGGCCTTATCTGCTTTTGTTTGTGATGGCTTAGCGGCATGTGGTTACACTTATTGTACCGGTGACATCATGGCAACCAATCCTGAGTGGCGTAAAACTCAATCAGAATGGGAAGAATGTTTTGCTGATTGGATAGATAATCCTGAGCCTCAAGCGTTACTAAATAGCTCTATTTTCTTTGATTTGAATGGGGTGTATGGCCGAACTAAATGGGCTGAACAATTAAATGGTTTCATTGTTCGTCGTGCAAAGAAAAATAATCGCTTTCTTGCTTGTCTTGCTCGAAATGGCTTACGCCGAACCCCACCACTTGGTTTCTTTAAAGATTTCGTGATGGAAAAAGATGGTCGACACAATAATTCGATTAACCTAAAACGTCGCGGCACAGCACCACTTGCCGATCTTATCCGTGTTCACGCTTTGGCGATTGGCTCTCAAGCACAGAATTCATTTGAACGTTTAGATGACATTATTGAAGCGGGTATTTTACCTAAATCGAAAGGCCGTGATTTACATCATGCTATGGAGCTCATTTCATTAGTACGTCTTCGCCACCAAGCGTTAGATGTAGAAGCAGGCGTTGAACCGGATAACAATATCGAACCAGAGAATATGTCTGATTTTGAACGTCGAAATCTAAAAGATGCGTTTCAAGTATTAAGTAATGCACAGAACTTTCTTAAGTTCCGTTATAGTGCCAACAAATTTTAGGAGTGAATGATGATTTCGAACACTCATCAAGAGATTTTAAATTGGCCTGCTTTCTTTACTCATAAATTTGAAAATAGTAAAGATAAGCGACTTAGAAAATTTTACCAAACAGGGACTTACGAAGAAGAAACGCCTCTCAAAGATATCGAATTTGTTGCTCTGGATTTTGAAACAACAGGGTTAGATGCCAATCAAAACAGCATTATTAGTATCGGTTTAGTGCCGTTTACTTTACAACGTATTCGCTGTCGTGAATCACAACATTGGTTTGTGAAGGCGCAAGACAACTTAGAAGAAAATTCAGTGGTTATTCACGGCATTACTCACTCTGATTTACAAGGCGCACCAGATCTACGTCGTATCTTAGAAAGAGTACTCGATGCCTTAGCTGGAAAAGTGGTGGTGGTACATTATCGTAAAATAGAACGCGATTTTTTTGATACTAACTTACGTAACTTAATTGGTGAGGGGATTGTTTTTCCTGTTGTCGATACCATGCAAATCGAAGGCGATTATCAACAAGAGCAATCCAAAGGAATAATTAACTGGCTTAAAGGAAAGCGTCCAGAGTCAATTCGATTAGCTAACTGTCGATTACGCTATGGTTTACCGGCATACGCTCCTCACCATGCGTTAACCGATGCCATAGCAACTGCTGAACTGTTTCAAGCTCAGATCAGCTACCATTTCTCTGAAAATGACCCGATCAGAAAAATCTGGCAATAATTAAGCATACAAACCGCAATCAATAAAAAAGCCGATGAAGATAATAATCCTCATCGGCTTTTTATTTATCAGTGACTCAAACATTAAGAACGATTATGTTTCTCTGTTCTCATGCCCATCAACAAGCTGACGCACATCACTAATAGAATAATAGTAAACGGCAGGGCGGTAGAAATTGCACCCGCCTGAAGCGCTTCAACCGCTTGTGTTCCACCAACCCATAATAAAGCAACGGCAATCGCCCCTTCCATAAACGCCCAAAAAACACGTTGTGGAATTGGCGCATCAACTTTACCACCAGCGGTAATACTATCGATAACCAGCGAGCCTGAATCCGATGAGGTAATAAAAAACACCAACACCAGAACAACAGCAATCATAGATAAAATGTTGCCCATAGGAAGCGCATCAAACATTTGGAACATCGCAAGAGAGACGTCGGTTAATCCATCAGTCCCTAATGTGCCAACATTATTGATAATTTGATCAATCGCAACGCCACCAAAAGTAGACATCCACAGCACAGTAAAGACGGTTGGTACGACTAATACCGCAATCAAGAATTCACGAACTGTACGTCCACGGGATACACGAGCAATGAACATACCGACAAATGGAGACCATGAAATCCACCACGCCCAGTAAGTCACTGTCCAACCGTGCATCCACGCTTCATCATCACGACCACTTGGATTACTCAGTGGAATAATATTTTCAATATAACCGATGATCGTTGTTGGAATCGTACCCATAGAAACCGCAAAGGTAACTAAAGCAACAAAAGCAACCAACACTATCGCAATGATCATATTAATATTACTGATGATTTTTACACCACCATCAATACCACGCATTACCGAAACAACAGCAAGTAACGTAACAATGAAAATAATCGCGACTTGTAAACCTAAGCCACCTTCAATACCAAACACATGCTGGAAACCACTTGCTGCTTGTTGAGCACCAAGACCTAAAGAAGTCGCAAGACCAAATAAGGTAGCAAGAACGGCAAGAATATCAACAATGTGACCAGGCCACCCCCATGTACGATCCCCTAAAATTGGATAGAAGATTGAACGCATAGAAAGCGGTAAGCCTTTATTGTAAGAAAAGAAGGCCAGAGATAAAGCGACGACACCATAAATAGCCCACGGATGAATACCCCAGTGGAACATGGTCGCACCAAGTGCCAGTTGTCTTGCTTCTGGAGTATAAGCTTCAACCCCTAATGGCGTTCCAAACCAACCAGTAAAGTAAGCAACCGGTTCAGCTACACCCCAGAACATAAGACCGATACCCATGCCTGCGGCAAATAGCATCGCAATCCAAGAGATCATAGAATAATCTGGTTTTGCCTTATCACCACCAAGGCGGATCTTACCAAATGGAGACACTATCAATGCTAAGCAGAAAATCACAAAGATATTCGCAGACCACATAAACAAACCATCAAATGCATTGATAATTTGTGATTTTAAACCATTTAACACTGTTTTCGCAGTTTCTGGATCTGTCACTGCTACCGCTATTAAGAAGAGTGCAATTAAACCAGCACTAATACCAAATACGGTATTATGAATATCCAATCCCCATTTTTGAACGTTATCCTGTCCAACAGTATAATCGGTGTTATCTATACTGTACTTGTCCTTATTTCTACTCATTATTCCTCACTTCGAGCCTTAGCTCTCTGTTTTGGTTTAATTCAAATACTCACTTTAAAATATTTAAACACACCCTATGATCCTAACAACTGAGCAAATTATTACCAGTAAAAGCAGTAAAAGCAGTAAAAGCAGTAAAAGCAGTAAAAGCAGTAAAAGCAGTAAAAGCAGTAAATTAGCCCATAAAACAACAAAACAAGCTAAATACTCGCCTTTGTAAGACATTGTTCATGTTTCACAGGTGAAAAAAAAGCGATGACTAAATCATCGCTTTTTATTAATTAGCTATGGTTAACCTTTATAGATTTTAGGATTAAATACATCTCTTAACCAATCACCAAGTAAATTAATTACCAAGACTAAAGTAACCAAAACTAGCCCAGGGAATGCGGTAATCCACCACGAACCAGAGAAAATATAATTAAACCCGATACTGATTAACGACCCTAATGAAGGTTGGTCTACCGGTAGGCCTAAACCTAAGAAAGACAATGCAGCTTCTGACATGATCGCATTCGCAATCTGTACCGTTGAGATAACCAAAATCGGCGATAAGCAATTAGGAAGAATATGACGAAACATAATACGTGGTGAACGGAAACCCATCACTTTTGCAGCTTCTACATACTCCTTCTGCTTCTCAGCTAATACGGAAGCTCGAATAGTACGAGCATACTGTGGCCATTCTGCAACCCCGATAATAACCACAAGCATGATAACGGCGTACTGACTAAAAAACTCAGTACCAAAACTGGCTTTAAAAATCGCAGAGACAATAATCGCCACCATCATGGTAGAGAAAGATAATTGAACATCGGCAAATCGCATTAAGAAACTATCAATTCGACCACCAAAGTAGCCCGCTGATAAACCAATAACGATACCTAATGTAAGCTGTACAGCCACCGCTAAGAAACCAATCGTCAGTGATAAACGAGAACCATAAAGAATGGTCGACAATACATCACGTCCTTGGTCATCTGTACCTAATAGAAAACGTTCATCGCCCTCTTCCATCCAAGATGGAGGTAGCTCTGAATCCATAATATCAATAGCACTTAAATCGTATGGATTGCTTGGTGCCAATACTGGTGATAAAAACGCACCTAAGACAAACACCATAAAGACAGCAAAGCTAAACATTGCGACTTTATCACGTAAAAAATAGTACAGAAAATCCGATGACTTAAATCGCTCCCAACGTGTTGGAACGTGGTTAGTTGTAGTATTCATGATTACGCTCCTTTCCCTGTTATATCTACTGTTGGGTTAATTAATCCATATAACAAATCGACAATGGTGTTAGTCACAACGAAAATCAATCCCACAAAAATAACGTAAGCCGTAATCAATGGTGTATCCACACGGTTAATCGCTTCTAAAAATAAGAAACCAGTACCCGGCCATTGGAATACCGTTTCAGTCAAAATCGTATAAGCGACCATAGTACCAATCTGCACCCCACCTACCGTTAGAACAGGTAACATTGTATTTTTTAACGCGTGTTGATAATAAATTTTATTGCTTGATATTCCTTTCGCTTTTGCAAACTTAATGTATTCAGAGCTCAAAACTTCAATCATTTCTGAGCGAACCAAACGAATAAATAAAGGCAGCATAATTGAGGCAAGAGAAACACATGGCAATACTAAATGCGCCAAGCCATCAAGAGTAAAGAATCCAGATTCCCAACCAAGTAAATTATAGGTCTCTCCTCGCCCATAAGACGGTAACCAATTTAACTCAATAGAAAACACATACATCAGCATTATTGCTGTTAAAAAGACAGGTATTGAAATACCAATACTGCTGAACGCCATAATTGCTTTAGTAAAAAAACTTTTTGGATGAATCGCTGAATATACGCCAAGAGGGATCGAGAGAAATATAATGATAATTGCTGAGCCCAACACCAATTCAAGTGTGGCAACGAGCTTATCAAGAATGACCTCAACCGCTGGTTTTTTAAAGAAATAAGACGTACCCAAGTCACCTTGAACCGCATTAGTAATAAAACGAGTATACTTTGTGACAAATGGGTCATTTAACCCTAAATCATCTCTCAGAGCTTGACGCTCTGCTTCTGACACTGATTGTCCAACCAATTCACGTAACGGGTCACCCAAGTTATCTTGAATGGAAAACGCAACCAGACTGATCACAAACATCACTATCAGAGCCTGAAACAGGCGCTTGACCAGAAACGTAAACATTCCTTGTCCCCTCTTAATCCTAAAAATGATATAGAAAATATATCCATATCTAACAAATTGTTGGTATTACTTTTTTATCAATGGAGCTCTTATGACAAATACAAGGTTGCCCTGAATGTCAGGACAACCTTTTTACAGACAGTTACTTAACAACTAGATCGCCAAAGTATGGGTATTCCATTGCATTTACGATTGGTTTGATATCAATGTTAGATTTCGCGCCCCATGCGAGGTTTTGCCAATGCAGTGGAACAAACGCCGCGTCGTTATACAGCGTGTCTTCTACTGTTTTTAGCATTTGACTACGTTTAGCAGGATCTGTTTCTACATTTGCCGCTTCTACTAAACGGTCAACTTCTGGGTTTGAGTAGTGACCACAGTTGTACTGACCTTTACCTGTCTCTTCATTACGAGTCATTGTTAGGAACTCAGAGAAGTTTGCTGAATCTTCTGTATCTGAGTGCCAACCAATCATCATCATGTCTGCTGAACACAGATCAAACTCAGGCCAGTATTGCGCTTTTGGTAATGTTTTCAGGTCCACTTTAATGCCGATTTTAGATAGCATTGCGGCGGCGGCTTGAGCAATCTTCGCATCATTTACATAACGGTTGTTTGGCGCCATCATGCTAAGTTTGAAACCATTCTCGTAACCCGCTTCTTTCATCAGCTCTTTTGCTTTCTTAAGATCGTAACGCGGTACTAAGTCAGCATCATAACCAGCATAGCCAGACGGCCCTTGTTGACCAGCTGCTGTAGCAAAACCCTTCATGATTTTTTTAACGATACCTTCGTTATTAATTGCATGAACAATCGCTTGGCGAACACGAACATCTTTCAATGCTTCGTTACTTGTTTGATTCATTTGGAACGAAATTAAACGAGTACCTGGTAGCGTTACTAAATCGATACCTTTGGTGTTTTTCACTCGCTTATGGTCATTTGGTGCCACTGGAGCGATAACATCTACATCACCAGAAAGAAGTGCAGCAACACGTGTCGCATTTTCTTTAATTGGAACAAGAGTTAGTTCATCGACGTTACCTGGAGAATTTTTATCCCAGTAACCATCAAAGCGATCAAAAACAACTTTTACGCCTTGTTCACGAGATTTAACAACAAATGGACCAGTACCTGAGATGTGCGTTGAAGCGAATGAATTACCGTGTTTTACGATTTCAGATTTATTTTTGCCATCTTCCGTTTTGCCAGAATAGAACTTACTGTCCATTGGGAAAAGGTATGTTGCTGTTTGTAGTACAAGCGGATAAGCGCCTTTAGAGATAAGTTCTACTGTGTAATCATCAATTTTTACTAGTTTTTCATACGGTTCGAAAATCGCTTTAAAATCAGGTGAGTCTTTTAGGCGATCAAATGTCCAAACCACATCGTCAGCCGTCATTTCATTACCTGAATGAAATTTAACGCCTTTACGTAAATTAAAACGGAATGTTTTTTCATCAATACGTTCCCACTTTTCCGCAAGACGTGGTTCAAAATCGAACTCTTGCGTATAACGCACTAGGGGATCAAACACCATATGAGAAAGTTGTAGTGTACCGCCAGACAATTGCTCATGTGGATCAAGCGATACTGGATCGGCATCATAAGCAACGGTAATGTCAGCTGCTGCTGCACTAAAACTTAGGCCGGCAGCCATAAGCGCGATAGCCAATTTGGTCTTTATGGTTTTCATTGCATAACTCCTTATGCGGGAATCAATCCCTAGTTTGTTGGATTTTATTTATTATTAGACGGTTTATACCGCTGTTAGGTGATCTCTCAAGCCTTTAAATTCAGGCATAAGCGAAATTAATTTCTGGCTGTATTCATGCTGTGGGTTGGTATACAGATTTTCTGTAGGGGCGACTTCTAATAATTGACCCATCTTCATTACACCAACACGATCACACATTTGACGAATAACCGGTAAATCGTGACTAATAAACAACATGGTTAGATTTAACTCATCTTGTAAATCTTTCAATAGATTCAGGATTTGTGCTTGAACTGACACATCCAATGCAGAGGTTGGCTCATCACAAATTAATAGACGTGGACGTGTTGCCAATGCACGAGCAATTGAAATACGCTGACGCTGACCACCAGAAAACTCATGAGGGTATTTCAATGCGGCCATTCTGCCTAAACCGACATGATCCAAAAGATCATTAACGATCTGTTGCGTTTCTGATTCTGAGCGCGTTAATTTATGAAAACGGATCGGCTCTGCAATAATATCGAAGATTTTCATGCGTGGATTCATTGATGTATATGGATTCTGGAAAACCATTTGCATTTGACGACGCATCGGACGACGTTCTTTTTCAGATTTAAGTGCTGTAAGATCAATACCTTCAAAAGTGATTGAGCCTGAATCCGGCGGGTATAGCCCTGTGATAATTCGAGCAATGGTTGATTTACCAGAGCCTGACTCACCTACCAGACCAAATGTTTCCCCTTCATGTATTTCAAAGTTCACATTATCTGAAGCCTGAACATACTCTCTACGACTTTCAAACATTGAATCTTTGGTCACAAAGCGGAGGCTTACATTATCTACTTTTAATAAAGGACCTGAATATTCTCGTTGATCTTGGCTTTGGCCTAACCAGTGATTTTTTACATCAATCGGCTCATGCTGAACCGCTTCTTCGATATAACTCACTAATGGGAAGCGATCTAATTTAATGTCTGAGCGTGGAACGGCTGAGATTAAGCTACGTGTGTATGAATGGTCTGGGTCGCCTAACACTTTCTCTGTTTTACCAAACTCAACCAAATCACCACGATACATCACGGCAACTTTGTCCGTTACGTTCGATACCACACCCATATCATGAGTAACAAGCATGCACCCTACGTTTTTCTTAACGCAAAGATCTCGAATAAGACTTAAGATTTGATCTTGAATTGAAACATCAAGCGCTGTTGTTGGCTCATCGGCAATAATAAGGTCAGGTTCACCTGCTAATGCAATAGCAATAACAACACGCTGCCTCATACCGCCTGAAAATTGGTGTGGGTATTGTTTTAAGCGGTTTTCTGGTTGCGGAATACCTACTTGCTCCATCAAAGACAATGCTCGATCGTAGGCCTCTTGAGATGACATTTTTAAGTTAGCATGAATGGTTTCTGTTAACTGTTGTTCAACTGTAAATAAAGGGTTTAACGAGGTCATTGGATCTTGAAAAATAAAACCAATTTTAGAACCTCTAACTTTACGCATCTCCTCTGCGGTTAGACCTGATACTTTCTCTCCATCAAGAAAAACCTCACCACCAGCAATAACACCAGGGGGGCTTAATAAATCAATCACCGCATTACCGACGGTTGACTTGCCAGCACCAGATTCACCAACAACACCGACAATCTCACCGCGCTCTATCGAAAACGACAATGATTTAACTGCGGCATGTACCCCATGACGAGATGGATACTCGATACGTAAATTTTTAACTTCTAAAAGTGACATTATCAGACTCCGACTACTCGGCAGCATCCTGCCCTGTCTGTATATTGATTCCATTCGAAACAGCGATAAATACTGTAACCTGATTAGGACACCAATGTAGTCAATTATTCACAAAAAAGCAACAATCAAAGAGTATAAAACTAATATATGTAATTAAATTGAATAAAAAGTCACTTAGAGCAACATCAATTAATATATTCTACTATTAGATAAGAATATAAAATTAAAATAAAACATAGAGTTACTAATAATTTAATAAATAACATATCAATCTAAAATATCAGGTACTTTAGATAAATAGACATAACTTATTTTAACATTTGAAGTAATGCATTAATTGGAGTATGTGATTAACCTCAGAGTTTTATAACAGCAAATTAATTAATAACCAGTATAAGCTATCAAAAGAAGCGTAAAACTAAGTCATAGGGACTTGTAGAAGTGGCGTTGAATTCTGGAATAAATCACAACGTAAAATAGCGATTCTGTGATGAAGGTTAGAATAATATAACGCAGAAATGAAAAAAGCCTCGTCATTTCTGACGAGGCTTTTAAAGGTGGTCGGTGAAGAGGGATTCGAACCCCCGACCCTCTGGTCCCAAACCAGATGCGCTACCAAGCTGCGCTATTCACCGAGTTTTTTATTTGATTCTTGGGATGTTACTTGAATCAAAAAAGGGAACCTTATTTACTAAGTTACCTTAAAATTAATGGGGTGGCTAACGAGATTCGAACTCGCGACCACCGGAATCACAATCCAGGGCTCTACCAACTGAGCTATAGCCACCACTAACTTTTTATATAACCGCTATTGCGATTATTGAAATAGTGGTCGGTGAAGAGGGATTCGAACCCCCGACCCTCTGGTCCCAAACCAGATGCGCTACCAAGCTGCGCTATTCACCGAGTTTTTTATTTGATTCTTGGGATGTTACTTGAATCAAAAAAGGGAACCTTATTTACTAAGTTACCTTAAAATTAATGGGGTGGCTAACGAGATTCGAACTCGCGACCACCGGAATCACAATCCAGGGCTCTACCAACTGAGCTATAGCCACCACTACTTTATTACGTTTTTCTGTGCCTTTAATTTCTATTCCGGATGGCACGCCCGAAAGGATTCGAACCTTCGACCTTTGGCTCCGGAGGCCAACGCTCTATCCAACTGAGCTACGGGCGTATACCCTATCGGCGGAGAAGAATAATACGGATATGAGCCACCTCCGTCTAGTGTTTTTTTTACTTTTTTTATCGTTTGGTCTCTTTTTCGACAATTCCTTGCTATTTATCCTCATTTTCTTTGGGCCTAGTGGTTTATTGCAACAATTTAAGCAGATATACTCACTCAATATTTACACGAAATTAACTCAGCTGTATTTCAAAGCACGTTTTAAAATCGATAAATACTATAAAATGGCCTTAGGCCGATAATAATAACTGGGAGTATAAAGTGGGCTTTATGGAAAAATCGATTCGTAACATCATTATCGCAACAGTCGCTGCATTAACTTTTTCAACTACTTCTTTTGCAGCAAGTGACTCTGACGATGCAATTGCTGAACGAATTAAGCCAGTTGGTCAAGTTTATCTAGCAAGTGATGTCCCTGTTGTTGCAGAACCAACAGGACCTCTCTCTGGAGAGCAAGTTTATAATACTTTCTGTATTGCATGCCATTCAACTGGCGCAGCTGGTGCACCAAAAACACAAAATGCAGCTGACTGGGCCCCTCGTATAGCGAAAGGCATGGATGTACTTAAAGATCATGCTATCAATGGATTTAATGCAATGCCTGCTCGTGGTACTTGTATGAACTGTTCTGATGATGAAGTCATTGCAGCCGTTGAGCACTTAATTAAAGGGTTGTAATAGCATCACTCTCTAATTTAACGCAATCATAAAAAATGCCCACTGATTTATACAGTGGGCATTTTTATTTATTTTTTAAGCATTGCTCTGAGATGGGCAATGTTATTCTTCCCTTTCTCCATTCTTTCTTCTTGAGTGGGTTTTGGTTTTTTCATTTCCCAATCTAAATCATCATGAGGTAATTCTTCAAGAAAGCGGCTAGGCTCTGGGCGGATCAATTCACCATACTGACGACGTTCTTTACATAAAGTAAATGTTAGCTCTTTCTGGGCTCTTGTTATCCCTACATAAGCTAAACGACGTTCTTCATCGACATTATCTTCATCAATACTCACTTGGTGAGGTAAAATACCTTCTTCTGCACCAATTAAGAATACATAAGGAAATTCCAGCCCCTTTGAGGCATGTAAAGTCATTAATTGAACTTGATCTGCACCTTCCTCATCTTCACCACGTTCCATCATGTCACGTAAGGTTAGACGTTGAACGACTTCTTTTAAGGTCTTTTCTTCCTTATCATAATTATCCCCTTCTAAATCAGCAACAATCCATGAATATAGATCAGAGACATTCTTCATCCTCATCTCAGCGGCTTTTGCACTGGTAGATGTTTCATACAACCAATCTTCGTAATGAATATCTTTCACTAAAGAACGAACGGCATCCACAGTATTACCACGCTCTGCATTTTCAGAGATAGAAACAACCCAGTGACTAAAACGACGTAATGATTCTAACCCTCGTCCTGATAGTGTTTGCTCTAACCCCATTTCAAAACTGGCTTCAAACAGACTTTTACCACGCATATTCGCATAGGTACCGAGCTTTTCTAATGTTACAGGACCAATTTCACGACGAGGCGTATTAACAACACGTAAAAATGCATTATCATCATCAGGGTTCGTCAGCAGGCGTAAATAAGCCATGATATCTTTGATCTCAGCTCGAGAGAAAAAAGAGGTTCCCCCTGATATTTTATAGGGCACTCGGTTTTGCATTAAAGATTTTTCGATCAAACGTGATTGATGATTACCACGGTATAGCACGGCATAGTCTTTATAATCGGTTCTATTTAAGAAACGATGACCAATAATTTCGCCCACCACTCTTTCTGCTTCGTGCTCATCATCTTTTGCAGTCAGGATCTTAATCTGCTCGCCATCAGGGATCTCTGAAAAAAGGCGTTTTTCAAAGACGTGAGGGTTGTTAGCAATTAAAATATTTGCTGCGCGTAAAATTCGACTGGTTGATCGATAGTTTTGTTCTAGTTTAATCACTCGCAAATTTGGATAGTCTTCATTTAACAACACCAAGTTTTGAGGTTTTGCACCACGCCATGAATAGATGGATTGATCATCATCACCCACAACGGTTAATCGACCTCTTTCACCAACCAACAATTTAACCAACTCGTATTGACTGGTATTAGTATCTTGATACTCATCCACTAATAAATAACGAAGCTTCATTTGCCAGCGTTCGCGCACTTCTTGATTAGTTCGAAGCAGTAAAACAGGTAATGAAATTAAGTCATCAAAATCTAATGCGTTATAGGCTTTCATTTGATTGAGGTACATCTCATAACAAAATGCAAATAACTGCTCTTGTTCTGAACGAACGATGCCTTTGACTTGTGCTGGCGTCAGCATGTCATTTTTCCAATTCGAAATACAGCTTAACAATTGACGCAATAAATCTTTATCACCATCAATTTGTTTTTCTGTTAGCTCTTTTAATAGAGCCAGTTGGTCTTGGTCATCAAATAAAGAGAAACCTGCTTTTAAGCCTAAAATTTTATATTCTCGACGAATAATATCTAAACCTAATGAATGAAAAGTAGAGACCATTAACCCACGAGATTCTTGCTTACCTAACGTCTGCCCCACACGCTCTTTCATTTCACGCGCGGCTTTATTGGTAAATGTAACTGCTGCGATATTTCTCGCTTTATAACCACACTGCTGAACCAGGTAAGCTATCTTACTTGTGATTACACGGGTTTTACCTGACCCTGCGCCAGCCAATACTAAACATGGCCCAGAGACAAATTTTACTGCCTCATCTTGCTGTGGATTAAGTCTCATGAATCACCTATAAAATCGATAATGAATTATTTGTGTCTATAATAAAGCGGTCGACTTGGGAATACCACGTAAACAATCAATCAAAAAATATGATCTTTACGTTTCTTGACACAAAAATAGATTACATTTTATTCATCGTAGCCTAAAATAATGAATGAACGTTCATTCATTTCATAAGGACCAATTTATGAAAGAAAAGCGTCAGCTCATTCTTGAATCTGCTGAGCAATTATTAGCTACCGATGGATTTCGTGGCTTATCTATGCAAAAAGTAGCAAATCAAGCGGGTGTTGCTGCCGGCACAATATATCGCTACTTTGATGATAAAGAAGCCTTAATCCAAGAAATAAAACTGAATGTCATGCAACGTGTTGCATTTGCCATTCAAGAAAATATACAAGATTCAGATCCAATCAAAGTTCGATTTCGTACTATGTGGTTAAATATTTGGCACTTTGCTATTTCAGAAAAGAATACTTTTTTGAATCGTAATCAATACGAATCTTTACCTTCTGGTGATTTAGCAAAATTTAGGGAACTAGAAAAAGAAATGTTTGCCCAAGTAAATCAACTCTTTATTGATGGACTTGAGCAAGATGTATTTAAACCTCTCAGTGTAGAAATTCTAACCGGCCTTAGTTTGGAAGCGAGCGTTTGCTTAGCTCGAAAACATGCTCAAGGTTTTTTTACTTTAACTAACGATGATCTCAATGCGGCAATTGAAGCCAGTTGGGACGCTATTATTAAACACTAATTTGGAGTTCTAATCAGAATGAAAAAGTGGACTTTCTTTATGTTGCTTCTTGCACTACTTCTTTTCGGTAGTGTGATTGGTTTTAACATGTTTAAACAACAAAAAATCGCTGAATATATGGCTAACCGACCAGAACCTGAGTTCCCTGTTACGGTTGAAACTATTTCTTCATCTCATTGGACTCCAACAATCCAAGCCATTGGTTTTATTGAACCTAACCAAGGTGTCACGTTAACAACTGAAGTGAACGGCATCATTGATAACATTTCATTTGATTCTGGTAGCCAAGTTAAGAAAGGCCAACTATTACTTTCACTTGATTCTAAAGTCGAAAAGGCAAACTTAAAGAGTACTCAAGCTCGCCTACCTGCTGCTGAAGCAAAGTATAAACGCTATAAAGGCCTATATAAAAAAGGATCTATTTCAAAAGAAGCATATGACGAGGCAGAAGCAAATTTTTTCTCTCTTTCTGCTGATATTGAAGGCATGAAAGCATCAATCGATCGTCGTGAAATCAAGGCGCCATTCTCTGGTGTTATCGGTATTCGTAATGTTTATCTAGGTCAATACCTACAACCAAGCACTGATATCGTTCGTCTAGAAGACACAAGTGTTATGCGCTTACGCTTTACTGTTCCTCAAACTGACATCTCGCGCATCAATATTGGACAAGAGATCGATATCTCAATTGATTCTTACCCTGCTGATGTCTTCAAAGGATCGATTAGCGCTATTGAACCTGCTGTAAACATCCAAAGTGGCTTAATCGAGGTTCAAGCTGATATCCCTAATAATGGTGGCAAATTACGTAGCGGCATGTTCGCTCGTGCTGAAATCATTCTACCCACATTAGAAAACCAAGTTGTTATTCCTCAAACATCAATCACCTATACTCTTTATGGTGATAATGTTTATCTTGTAACAGAAAAAGATGGTGTAAAACGTGTTCAACAACATGTTGTAAAAGTAGGTGAGCGTTCAGAAGCTATTGCTCATATCCTTGAAGGTGTTAAAGCTGGCGATGTGGTTGTAACCACAGGTCAGGTTCGTCTAAGTAATGATGCGAAAGTTCGCATTGTGGAAAGCGATGCAACAACACCACCTGCTGAAACACCAATGCTGTAATCGGAGGAACTATGCGCTTTACTGATGTTTTTATTAAACGTCCAGTTTTAGCGGTATCGATCAGCTTTTTGATTGCTTTGCTTGGTATCCAAGCTATTTTCAAAATGCAGGTTCGTGAATACCCTGAAATGACGAATACCGTTGTAACGGTAACAACTAGCTACTATGGAGCGAGTGCAGACCTGATCCAAGGTTTCATTACTCAACCTTTAGAGCAAGCGGTGGCTCAAGCCGATAATATTGACTTTATGACCTCACAATCTGTAATGGGTAAATCAACCATTACTGTGACGATGAAGTTAAATACCGATCCAAATGCAGCCTTGTCTGATATCTTGGCTAAGACAAACTCTGTTCGCTCTCAGTTACCAAAAGAATCTGAAGATCCAACAGTAACCATGTCTACAGGCTCAACAACCGCGGTACTTTATATTGGTTTTACCAGTGATGAATTAGTATCAAGCCAAATTACCGATTACTTAGAGCGAGTGGTTAATCCTCAGCTATTCACTGTTAATGGTGTTTCAAAAGTAGATCTTTTCGGTGGTATGAAGTACGCGTTACGTATCTGGTTAGATCCAGCACGTATGGCTGCTATTGATATGACAGCAACTGATGTTATGGGGGTTCTTAGTGCGAATAACTTCCAATCAGCAGCAGGTCAAGCTACCGGTGAGTTTGTTCTTTATAACGGCAGTGCTAATACTCAAGTTTCTAATGTTGAAGAACTAGAAAACCTTGTTATCAGAACCACGAATGGGGAAATTATTCGCTTAAGTGACATTGCGAAAGTTTCTCTTGAAAAAAGCCATGATGTCTATCGAGCAAGTGCTAATGGACAAGAAGCCGTTGTTGCAGCCATCAATGCTGCACCAAGTGCTAACCCAATTAATATTGCCGCTGATGTTCTAAAAATACTTCCTCAATTAGAGAAAAACTTACCAACTAATATCAAGATGAACATCATGTATGACTCTACGATTGCTATCAATGAATCTATACATGAAGTAATTAAAACCATTATCGAAGCAGCATTAATCGTACTTGTAGTAATTACCTTATTCTTGGGTTCATTCAGAGCGGTAATCATTCCAATAGTTACTATTCCATTATCACTTGTTGGTGTGGCAATGGTTATGCAAGCGATGGGTTTTTCATGGAACTTGATGACACTATTGGCAATGGTTCTTGCTATTGGCTTAGTTGTTGATGACGCCATTGTTGTTCTTGAAAACGTGGACCGTCACATCAAGTTAGGAGAAACTCCATTCCGAGCCGCCATTATTGGTACACGAGAAATTGCAGTCCCAGTTATTGCTATGACTCTAACACTTGGTGCTGTATATGCTCCGATTGCAATGATGGGTGGTATTACTGGCTCTCTATTTAAAGAGTTCGCATTAACTCTCGCAGGAGCGGTATTTGTTTCTGGTATCGTAGCATTAACGTTATCACCGATGATGTGTTCTAAAATGCTTATTGCAAATGAAGAACCAAATCGCTTTGAGAAAAAAGTACATCATATTTTAGATAATATGAGTAATAGTTATGAGCGCATATTGAATGTCATCATGACGCGTCGCCCTGTTGTTATTGGTTTCTCTGTAATTGTTTTTGCTATTCTTCCATTGTTATTTAAATTCATTCCAAGCGAACTTGCACCATCGGAAGATAAAGGCGTAATCATGTTGATGGGTACAGCCCCATCTACCGCCAACCTTGATTACATGCAAAATACGATGAATGACGTGAATAAGATCCTCTCAAGTCAGCCAGAAGTTGCTTTTGCCCAAGTATTCACTGGGATTCCAAATGCAAACCAAGCATTTGGTATTGCTTCAATGGTTCCTTGGAGTCAGCGTGATACAAGCCAAGCTGAAGTAGCTAAACGTGTTGGTGAACTAGTTAAAGATATTCCAGGTATGGCAGTGACGGCTTTCCAAATGCCTGAACTTCCAGGTGCAGGCTCTGGTCTTCCAATTCAATTTGTTATTACTACACCAAATAGTTTTGAAAGCTTGTTCCAAATAGCAACTGAAGTACTGACTAGTGTTAGCGGTAGCCCACTGTTTGTCTATTCTGATCTTGATTTGAATTTTGATTCAGCAACAATGAAAATCAATATAGATAAAGATAAAGCGGGTGCTTACGGTATTACCATGCAAGATATTGGTATCACATTAAGTACAATGATGGCTGATGGCTATGTTAACCGTATCGATTTAAGTGGTCGTTCATATGAGGTTATCCCTCAAGTAGAACGTAAGTTCCGTTTAAATCCTGAATCAATGAATCACTATTACGTTCGTTCTACCAGTGGTGAAGCGGTTCCTCTAGGAAGCCTAATATCGATTGATGTTGTTGCTGAACCTAGATCACTGCCTCACTTCAACCAATTGAACTCAGCGACTATTGGTGCAGTACCATCACCAGGTGTTGCTATGGGTGATGCAATCATATGGTTTGAAGATTTAGCAACTAGCACCTTACCAAGTGGCTATAGACATGACTATATGGGTGAAGCTCGCCAATACGTAACTGAAGGTAGCGCTCTATATGCTACGTTTGGTTTAGCACTGGCAATCATCTTTTTGGTTCTTGCGATTCAATTTGAGTCAGTTCGAGATCCATTAGTAATCATGGTTTCTGTTCCACTAGCAATTTGTGGTGCTTTAATCGCGCTTGCTTGGGGTGCAGCAACTATGAATATCTACTCTCAAGTTGGTTTGATCACACTTGTCGGCTTGATTACTAAACATGGTATTCTTATTTGTGAAGTGGCAAAAGAAGAACAGCTTCATCACCTTAAGAATCGTATGGAAGCAGTGACAGAGGCAGCTAAAGTTCGTCTTCGTCCAATCCTAATGACAACCGCAGCCATGATCGCTGGTCTAATTCCATTACTGTATGCAAGTGGTGCAGGTGCAGCCCAACGTTTCAGTATTGGTATCGTAATCGTTGCTGGCCTTGCGATTGGTACCTTGTTTACTTTATTTGTACTGCCGGTAATTTACAGCTACTTAGCAAGTGAACATAAGCCACTACCTGTTTTTGAAGAAGGTAGAGAGATTAAAGAATCTTAATGGTAAAATAAAATTAAGGCTACTTCGGTGGCCTTTTTTCTATTTGAATAACGACAATTGACAAGGCTTTACTTAAAATAAAGAAAATATTCAATTAAGGGTAAATGATGTTTGATCCAAAAAAATTAGAGCAAATAGCAAAACAAATTCATGACTCAATGCCACAACCAGTAAAAGAGCTAGGAAGCGATGTTGAACAGAAAGTTCGTCAAGTAATTCAAGGTCAATTGAATAAGCTTGATGTTGTAGGAAGAGAAGAGTTCGATGTTCAAACTCAAGTATTACTTCGTACTCGTCAGAAACTAACAGCAATGGAACAAAAACTAGCAGAACTAGAAGAAAAGCTTTCAACTAAATAATTGAAAGTTTAAATCTCACATACAAAAATGGCTTAATCATCACTGATTAAGCCATTTTTTATATCTAGTATAAATTAACCACCAACAGCGATACGCTTCATATCACTCATGTAGCTACGTAACTCTTCACCAACGTATTCTACTGGATGATTACGAATTGCCTCATTAACAGCTATTAGCGTTGCATTATCTACTTGATTTGATGTCTCACCCAATCCACGACCGATAACATTAGTCTCAACTGATGGCATAAACTTTTCACGAAGTAATGGTGTTGCTACATTGGCAAATAAGTAATTACCGTACTCAGCGGTGTCTGAAATTACTACATTCATTTCATATAGACGCTTACGAGCAACTGTATTTGCAATTAATGGTAGTTCATGTAGTGATTCATAGTAGGCGGACTCATCAACAATACCTGATGCTGTCATTGCTTCAAACGCTAGTTCAACACCAGCACGAACCATTGCTACAAGTAGAATACCGTTATCAAAATATTCTTGCTCTGAAATCTCTACGTCTGACTCAGGGTAATTTTCAAATGCAGTTTGGCCAGTCTCTTCACGCCAGCCTAATAGATTCACATCATCATTGGCCCAATCAGCCATCATTGTGCGAGAAAACTCACCTTGTATAATGTCATCCATATGTTTGTTATATAGAGGACGCATTAACTCTTTTAGTTCTTCAGATAGTTCGAATGCCTTCACTTTTGCAGGATTAGATAGACGGTCCATCATGTGAGTAACACCACCGAACTTAAGTGCTTCGGTGATCGTTTCCCAACCAAACTGTAGCAATTTACCTGCGTAACCAGGTTCAATGCCATCAGCAATCATTTTCTCATAAGATACAATTGAACCCGCTTGTAGCATGCCACACAAAATTGTTTGCTCGCCCATTAAATCAGATTTAACTTCTGCAACAAAAGAAGATTCAAGACAGCCAGCTCTATGGCCACCAGTGCCAGCAGCCCATGCTTTTGCAATATCCCAACCTTCACCTTTTGGATCATTTTCAGGGTGAACAGCAATCAGTGTAGGCACACCAAAACCACGCTTATATTCTTCACGAACCTCTGTACCAGGACACTTAGGTGCAACCATAACAACAGTGATATCTTTGCGGATCTGCATGCCTTCTTCAACAACATTAAACCCGTGAGAATAACCTAATGCTGCACCTTCTTTCATTAATGGCATTACAGTTTCAACAACATTTGTATGTTGCTTATCTGGAGTTAAGTTAACAACAAGATCTGCCTTAGGGATTAATTTTTCATAGCTAGCAACTTCAAAACCATTTTCTTTCGCATTTTTATATGATTGACGTTGTTCATCAATAGCAACTTGACGTAATGCATAAGCAACATCTAAGCCTGAATCTCGCATATTAAGGCCTTGGTTAAGCCCTTGAGCACCACAACCAACAATTACTATCTTCTTACCTTTTAAGTAATCAGCTTCAGTTGCAAACTCTGTGCGGTCCATAAAGCGACAACGACCAAGTTGATCCAATTGCTCACGTAAGTTCAGTGTATTAAAGTAGTTAGACATGATAAAACTCCATAAATATCATTTAATCCATTAGGATAATTCTGTGTACACCAAGATAATAACGAAAGATTAACATTGTCAAAAGTGATATATTAGCAACACATGATTGCAAAAATGACAACACCATGAATATAAAATTATTACAAAATTTTTTACATCTATGTGAGAGCCATAGCTTCACCTATACGTCTAAGGCAATGCATCTAAGCCCTTCCGCTTTAAGTCGACAAATTCAAAAACTTGAAGATGATGTAGGTCACCCTTTATTTATAAGAGATAACAGAAGTGTAGAATTAACCAGTGCCGCAAAGCAATTAATCCCTGTAGCAATGAATATATGCGCAGAATGGACAAGCTATAAGGCAAATTCAAATGTTGTGAATAATGCATTAAAGGGGCAATTGAAATTATTTTGCTCTGTGACTGCTAGCTATAGCCACTTACCTAAATTATTAAATGATTTTAAAGTGAATTACCCTCATATTGACATTAAGCTATCGACAGGCGATCCCGCACAAGCAATCGATAAGATCGAAAGCTCTGAGGTTGATATTGCTATATCTGCTATCCCTGAGAAAATATCAAGCAAGTTAGCTTTTGAAATTATCAGTGAAATACCCTTATCTGTTATCGCTCCCGTAGGTAATAATCAATTCATTGGCGAAATAAATAAACAAAATACAAATTGGGGTTCATTACCTTTTATTCTTCCAGAATCAGGCACAGCAAGGAATAGAGCAAATCAATGGTTTAAAGAACAAAAGATAAAACCAACAATTTACGCTCAAGTATCAGGCCATGAAGCCATTGTAAGTATGGTTGCATTAGGTTGCGGAATAGGCATCGCGCCAGATGTGGTTATTAATAACAGCCCAGTAAAAGATAAAGTTCAACGCTTGAACACTGCACCTATTACTCCATTTAAACTAGGCTTATGCTGTAAAAAATCAAAACTTAATGACTCTGTAATACAAGCTTTATGGCAAGTAGCAGAAAACATATTTATTTAAAGACTAGAAACGAAAAAAGGCTTCCCAATGGGAAGCCTTTTAAAATTTGAGTCTAGCGATGTCCTACTCTCACATGGGGAGACCCCACACTACCATCGGCGCTATTATGT